>JAFATF010000237.1 GCA_019244045.1 Acidobacteriota bacterium | reverse complement strand
GTGCGCCGTCTTGCCGAACAGACGGACGAAGCTGAGGCTGGAATGGCGGATGGCATCCGACACCGCGCGCTTCGCAGCCTTGGTGGCATCCCGGCCATGGACGTCGACGCCCATACCCATCTCGGTGATGCAGCGCATGCGTGGCATAAGAGCCCCTCTGAGTTCGTTGCGAGCAGAAGCGGACGTGGTCCATTCACTTGGCAGGCGGAACGCGCTTCAGGCGCAGCGCCGACCAGTCCGCGTCGATGGCGATCTGGCCGACCGTATCGAGACCGTGCCCGGGCGCAAGCGCATGGATGATGTCGCGGCTAAGATCCACGGCAAGACTGGACGACAGTTTGGGATAGGCGACCCAGAGGATCGCGGTCCGCGCCATCTTCTCGAGCAAGCCTGGCAACTCGGCGTCAAGACGCGCACGATCCGGTGCGAACAGCAGCACGACATCGGCGTTCGGGACCTCGCCGCGGGCTTTGTGGGCGCCGACCGTTTTCTCCAGCGCGGCGGAGGCACCCATGACAGCGAGCCGACGATCACCTTTCACCTGCAAGCGTTCGGCGACAGGCTTGTCGGACATCACGCCCCCCACTCCCACCCGATTGGGTCAAATCAGTACCGGCTCTGAGCTACTGCTGTCAAACTCGACGCGACCGCGATGCCAGATCGGACTCCAATGACTGTATTATCCGCTGATACGTTACCACTTGAATGCTGGGAGTTGCGCGGACAAAATTTGCTCGACATTTGCATTGTTCTTCGTTTTCAGACGCTGAATTGCCGATCAAAACTATCGCGCCTTTCGGTTGTATCAGTTCATCGATGCGGATGTTCGAGCGAACCGCATCAATGTAATCTTGCAGATGAGTGAGATATGCGTTGCATTGAACGACCGCCTTGTTGCCGTCCTGGGTAAGTCCGCGGCCATCACGTCGCGCAAACTGCACATTAAAGCGCTTGAGCTCAACGACATGCCAGAAGTAACCCAGGGAAGAACGGGTGACGATCAGATAGTCAGGAACTAGGCCCCGCGACTTGTCGGCCCCTGGTGGTTTGATCATTGGTTTTGGGAAGACCCAAATTCCGTGGTGACCTGAATGGTCTACCGCATATTGTATGAGATAAGGATTTTCAGTCAGAACCCTTTGAATTTGTTCCTCAGCCCCATCGGCCAGTGCGACGCGCAGTGATTTCGATACCGATGGGCGGACGTCCCAAATGCATCCAAAACGGGATCCCGGGAACTCATCAGCCCATTCGCTTCTGAGGGCCTGCAAATCGATTTCTGTAGCGGGCCTAAAGAGCTGCACAAAAGTACTCCTCTCCAGCGCAAACTGTCGGTCCGAATTACTCCACTCGATTGTGCCGAGCGGCTTCGAGATGACGTCACAGACCACGCGGTTGACGTCTTTCACCTCGTTGATGATCCGCGTGCCGGCCGCGGCCCAGAAATTTCGTGTCGGAGGGATAGAAGTCCGCGGTCACGCCGTCGGTCGAGTTAACCGCGCGCACGCCAAGGACGCTACGAGTACGAAGCGATACGGCTCAAGTTAACGCAATCAACTTAGGCAGTCTATCCCCGCCCAATCGCAGACGTCATGACGCCGCTTCGGTGCGGCGACACTATGAGTGCCGAGCGGACATCAAGCTGATCCGAGACCCGACGGGCAAATCACTGCTCATCCGCGGCTGTCTGTCCAGCCCCTCGAGAAAAAATAAATCCCTTGATTATTTCCGTAAAACAGAAATATGGTTCGGCCATCCCGCCTCGATGCAGAGGGCGTTGTGGCCACTCGTCACCGAACGTGAGGCGGGGATGCGATGGACGCGGAGATCACGTCAGACGAACGTGGTTTTTGCGGACGGCGAAGTCGTGTGGTCCTGACACCCCGACGCTGGTGCCAAGTCGGCGAGATGATCTCGTTGACGACGGGGGCAAGAAAGCCCGGGCCCCGGACCGGGCCCCGGGGAGAGCACGAAGGACACCGTTAAAACCGTCGCGCAGGGAAGGCCAAGGGTTGTTCGGCCAATCCTGTGGTGTCTGCCGCCAGCTTTTCTTTTTGCTGGCGGGCCATGGGTGCGGCCTGCACCCGGCCTTCCCTGCGCCCTCTGTTTTCAGAGGGACAGATTTCCTGGCAAAGCTCGGACGCATCAGCGCC
>JAFATF010000206.1 GCA_019244045.1 Acidobacteriota bacterium | reverse complement strand
GAACCTGCTGAGATACCTCTTCCACTGCTCGCACAGACATATTCCAACTCGTTTCCTAAGAAATTTTGCTCCGGTGCGCGCAGTATAACTCAGAACGTTGTGGAAGGATTGGGCTAATTCATGAGCGACCGCCGAGGGCCGGGAGTTAGAATTCCGTCAGCTTCAACAGCAGATAAGCAACACTGGCGAGAGCCAGCAACGGGCCACCCCAGACATATAGCAGGGACTTGCCGGCAAGCTCTCGAATGACTTCCCTCTGACTGTGTCGCGAGATTATAAAAGGTTCTCCCTTCGCGCCCTTTCTGAGCACGACGGCAGGGTGGAGATTGAATTGTTTTTCCTCGCCGTTTTTTTTACCGACGAGGCGAAGATCGCCGGCAGGAACGGCGCCGATCGATTCGAGCATGCTCTGCCGCTGGAGTGCCGCGGCTTCAGGGCTTAACCAATCCGCACCCGCTTTGCTCTCGAGGTTCTTCGTTTCCGGCGGGTTCTCGCTCAGCCTGCCCAGAACAAAAAGCGGATCACCGGCCAGAATTGAATATTCCACCAGCTGCACCCTGGCGTTTTCCGCCAGGCCACGACGCGCCAGGAACTGCTGTACGCAACCGCCGGCCGTGTAACCTTCGGCGCACCCTTCATAGGTGCATGGCAAATCGGTTTCAGCGCAACGGGCATCAACCATGACGTTGCCGGTTTGATCTCCCAGGAAAAAGGGCACGGACAGGATTTCGGCCGAGGAGCGATGCGCCTGCTTGGCGTCTTCGCCGGTGGGATAGGCCACCGCCTTGTAGTAATAACAGTCGCTCAAGGAAAGAGGCGAGATGATGGTATAAGGACCAAGGGCTTTTCCGCTGATCTCCACCTGTCCCAGGGCAGCGCTGCGAATCTCTGATCTGGGTATGTTCTCGATCAGCCGTTTCCGCGCCAGCAATCCGAACCCGCGGCAAAAAAGATAAAATCCCGCGAGAACTCCGCCGAGGGCACCCACCAGTACTAAAAGAGACTCGAAATGGGGAATTGGTGCGGGGCTTGTGGCCATAAGGGCCAGCAGTCCTTTACTCAAGATTCCAGCTAGCGCCGGATTCGCTCCAGCCGGCGTGCGGCTTCGGCGAGCGTCTGATCGCGTTTACAGAAGGCAAATCGAACCTGCCGGGCGCCGTCTCGCGGATCATGGTAAAAACTCGAACCGGGAACCGCTGCGACGCCAATTTCCTTGACCAAGTACTCGGTAAAACGAATGTCATCGCTGAAGCCAAAAGCCGTGATGTCGGTCATTACATAGTAGGCGCCGCGGGGGAGGAAAGGGTGAAATCCGGCTTCGACGAGTGTCGACATGATCTGATCGCGACGCTCCCTGTAGCTTTCCGCGAGTTGCTGGTAATAGTGTCGCGGCAATTCGAGGGCCGTGGCGCCGGCTTCCTGCAAAGGAGCAGGCGCGCCAACCGTTAGAAAGTCGTGCACCTTGCGGATGGCATTGCTTATCGCGGGCGGTGCGATGGTCCAGCCAACCCGCCACCCGGTCACGCTATAGCTTTTGGATAATCCGTTGATGGTGACGGTTCGATCACGCATGCCCTCTAAGCTGGCGAGGGAAATATGTCGCTCCCCATCGTACACAATGTGCTCGTAAATCTCGTCGGTGATGGCCAGCACATCGAATTCAAGGCACAGGTCGCGCAATAATTCGAGTTCTTCTCGGGTGAAGACTTTTCCCGTGGGATTGTTGGGGGTGTTCAGGATGATCGCCTTGGTCTGAGGGCAAAAGGCCTTCCGGAGTGCAGCCTCATCGAAGGTCCAACTCCCCCCGGGCGTCTCCGGAGGATGAAGTTTCACAAACTGCGGTTTGGCCCCGGATAGGATCGCATCGGGACCATAGTTTTCATAGAAAGGTTCGAAGATGACCACCTCATCGCCTGCATTGCATACCGCCAGCAGCGTGGAGATCATGGCCTCGGTGGATCCGCAACACACCGTAATCTCACGCTCTGGATCGAGCGAAATTCCTTGCCACTCTTTGAATTTGTGCGCGATCGCCTGACGCAAGCTCTTCGCTCCCCAGGTAATGGCGTATTGATTTATATCGGCGGCAATGGCCTGTTGCGCGGCGCGCTTGATTTCGGCGGGCGCAGAAAAATCGGGAAACCCCTGGGCCAGGTTGATCGCTCCGTAGAGCATGGCTTGTCGGGTCATTTCTCGAATCACTGATTCGGTGAAATGCTCAACCTTACTGCTGAGGGAAGCTTTGCGATGGGCGATTTGTTCCGGCACTTTGGGAAAGACTAGCACATTCGAACTACCCGTGAGTGAATCGCTGGTTGGCTGGCGCACCAGCTGCTCGCAATTTTCGAGCGACACTGGTTCCATCCCGGACGTCCCCCCAGCAGGAGGGTACAGGCGAGATTCTGAAAGAGGATTCCGAGCCGGCTTTCTAGGGTGTCGCGGCCCGAGCAGGGCAGGAGCAAGGCCACTGCGCCGGCGGCAGGACTCGACCGGGAGCGATGACCAAAACCGATGATCGGGCGCGTAACAACGTCCTCTGCGGTGCTGCTCGTGCGCTCGGTTATCGATCTGCACCTTCCGGGGCCGATGGCTCGGGGCTGGTAACCTTTTACGAACGTAGTGACCCGCCCAGTTCTTCCAGCCTGCGAATGATCTCGGCTGACCAGTCGGCGACCTCGTATTCACGTAAGGTTCGCTCCTGGGACTGGAAGGTGGCGCGCAACAAGAGCGAGTACTTCCCGGCGGGAACGGTGCCGCTCCGAAAGATCTCGAGGGGAACCAGCGTACGCAGTTCTTTTATTCCGAGCGCCCCAACCGCAGTCTCGATCTCTTGAAACCGAACCGCATCGGCAAACGTGAACGAAAAATCACGCTTCACTGCCGGATAGCGTGGCAGCGCCTGGTAGCCTGGTTGGCGGAGGGCGTGGCGATAGAGCTGATCGAGGTAAAGCTCGCCGAGGAAGACATCCTGCCGCAACTTGCGACGAGCTGCAATGTCGGGGTGGATTTGGCCAAACTGGGCCACCGTGGCTCCATGCAGCAGTGCGCGAGCGCGTCGGAGAGGGTGGTAATAGTCGGCTGCGTGGGCGTCGAACGCCACAGAGGGGTAATCGAATACCTCGAGCAAAGTCTCTATATCGCCCTTCATATCAAAGAATGAATAGGGGCGTGCCGGCTGATATACCCCGGGTGCCAGAACGTTGCCCGTGGCGCCGAAAGAACCGCGTTTGCTCTCAAGCGGCCTGTCGGCGAGGAACTCGTAGACGTTGCCGATCTCGAACAAGCGGACATCATCATTGCCGCGATTCAAATTGTAGGTCAACATGTTGAGCATGCCGGGAACCATCGAGGTTCGCATCACTGACGCCTCTTCGCTCAGCGGATTAGCGATCTCGATCCCCAGGCCGGGGGAGAACCTGGCGCCGTCCTCGGGTGAGGCGAAGCTGAGGGATACGGTCTCGTCGTAGCCAAGTGCCAAAAGACGCGAGCGAACCGTTGCTTCCTTCTTGGCATCCGGAAGTTCGATCACTGCCCCGCTATAGGCCGGCAGAGTGTTGGGAAATCTGTCATACCCGTAGAGCCGGGCGATCTCTTCGATTAGATCGATCTCGCGCTCGACGTCCAGCCGCCACGAGGGAATTTCAACCGTCCACTCCGAGGCATCGTTGGTCTCGGGCGCGACTTCGAATCCCAGGCTGCGCAGGATGCGGAGAATTTCTGAGATGCCCGGCTCCTCTCCGAGAGCGCGACGGACCTCCGAAATGTGCAGTGCCACAGGAGCCTGGTCGATGCGCTTAGCGATGGCATCGACCACATCGCCCACCAGTTTGCCGCCGCCGGATGCAAGGATCAGCTGAGCGACACGATTAGTGGAGACAACCGTGGATTCAAAGTCAGCACCGCGCTCGAAACGATGCGAGGCATCGGTGTGAAGCCCGTGTCGCTTCGATGCCTTGCGGATGGTAATTGGGTCCCACCATGCCGACTCGATCAGGATGTTGCGCGTCTTAGCCGTAATCATCGTGTCAAAGCCGCCCATCACACCCGCGAGTCCGACTGGCTTACGAGCATCGGCCACCACCAGGTCATCGTTGGTGAGCGTGCGCTCGATGCCATCGAGGGTCTTGAGAATTTCACCTGGGCGGGCGCGCCGGATGACTAGCTTGCCCCCTTCGAGCAGGTCCAGATCAAATACGTGCGTAGGCTTACCCATTTCCCAGAGCACATAATTGGTAGCGTCGACGGCATTGCTGATGGGTCGTTGGTCAAGCAAGGTGAGCCGGTCGGCAATGCGGGCCGGCGATGGCTCTATCCTGACGTCACTGAGTGCACGGGCGGTGAAGCGCGGGCAGAGATCCGGTTCCTGAATTTCGATTGGGATGGGAGCGGCACGTGCGGCCTTCGGCAGATCGGGCTCGATCGTCCGCAGCCGACGATCGTGAATCGCCGCCGCCTCACGCGCCAGCCCGTAATGGTTCATTTCATCGGGGCGGTTGGTGGTGATCTCCACATCGAAGATGGCAGCATCACCCTGACCAAGGATGGCTTCGACGCCGGCACCGATCGAGGTGAGATCGTCGGCCAGACGGCGGTTATCGACATTAAGATCAACGAACTCGCGCAGCCATGTGGCAGAAATTTTCATGATGAAACGCCTGCCTCGAGCCGCCGGCCAAGCTCATAACAGAATGCGCGCTGGCTTGGCTGCGAGGAGCGAAACAGCTATCCAAACTGCTTCAGAAATCTCACGTCGCCTTGGAAAAACAGTTGAATGTCATCCACTCCGTACTTTAGAAGCGCGAGGCGGTCGACGCCCATGCCAAAGGCGAAGCCGGTGACCTGGGCTGGATCGTAGCCGTTCTGTTTAACGAACTCGAAAACATTGGGATCTACCATGCCGCAGCCCAGAATTTCGATCCATCCGCTCTGCTTGCAAGGCCGGCAGGGATCAGCGGCTCGCCAGCCGCTTCCGCCGCAAATGAAGCAGCTGACCATCATCTCCGCGCTCGGTTCGGTGAACGGAAAGAATGAGGGGCGGAAGCGCGTCTTCACCGTCGAGCCGAGCAAGGCCTTGATGAAGTGGTCGAGCGTCCCTTTCAGGTCACCGAACTTGATGTGGTAGTCGACCGCGAGACCCTCAATCTGGTGAAACATGGGCGAGTGGCTCGCATCAGGCGGATCTTTGCGGTAGACCTTGCCCGGAATAACGATGCGGATGGGCGGCTTCAGCTTCTCCATGGTCCGAATCTGTACGGGAGAGGTGTGTGTGCGCAGCAAGAGCCGATCCCGCAGCGGCTTGGAGTCCTGCTGGCCGATGAAAAGTGTGTCTTGCGTGTCGCGCGCCGGGTGATTCGGCGGAAAATTCAGGGACTCGAAATTGTAGTAGTCGGTTTCAATCTCGGGGCCTTCCTCGACTGAGTAGCCGAGATTACGGAAGATGGAGACGATCTCGTTCATGGTCTTGATCACGGGATGCTCAGCGCCCAGGGGGCGACGGATACCGGGAAGGGAAATGTCGATCCAATCCGATGCCAGGTGAGCTTGGGATGCGCTCTGCCGGCAGCGCTCGGCCGCCTGCTCGACTGTATCTTCCACCCGGCTGCGCATCTCATTTACCCGCTGGCCAACCTCCCTCTTCGCATCCCTGGGGGCGGGTTTTAGCCATAAATCATTAATCTGTGTAAGTATCCCGTTCTTGCGAGCCATCCAACGATCACGGAAGGCTTTCCATTCCGATTCGTCTTCGAGCGCAGCCGCTTCCGAATCCACCGCGCACAAAAGCATCGTCACGGCATCGTCCAGTGCGCCCGGCGTGTAATCGGACAATTTGGTGGCCGCATATGGCGCTGTCTTAGTTTTCATGTGCAACCTGTAAGGGCCCAAAGCCACCTCTTAGAGGCGGATCGAAGAGCCCAGGTCCTTGTCCCAACTTGGTTCAGAACGCGAGTTATGGCAAAACTATAAACGCGAGCTATGGCAAAAGCTATAAATCTCGATGCGCCATCTTTGAAGAGAAACGCGCACTCATAACACGGGCTCAAGACGGAAAACTCGGCACCAGAGATCCTCGGCCGTGTTCGCCGGGCCTCGGTCGGCCTGCCGCCGGCCCACACGTCTTCGAAAGAGGTGTCCGCCGCCAGATACCGTTCATGAGCTGAGTGCTGGGTGGGCGTAACTGAGAGCTGGTTTACGCTGCCCCGCCGAGAGCGCCTCTTGCTTGCTCGGCGAGGCTTTTAAACGCGCCGGGATCATTGACGGCCAGATCGGCGAGGATTTTACGGTCAAGCTCCAAGCCGGCGGTCTTCAGCCCGTGTATGAATTGGTTGTAGCTCATCCCGTTTAGCTTGGCGGCGGCGCCGATGCGCACGATCCACAACGAGCGGTATTGACGCTTCTTTTGCTTGCGGCCGGCGTAGGCAAATTTCAAGCCGCGGTCAACTGCTTCCTTGGCGGAACGGTACAGTTTTGAT
>JAFATF010000122.1 GCA_019244045.1 Acidobacteriota bacterium | reverse complement strand
CCATGACCGCGAAGGCGGCCAGAAACAAGCGCTCGAAGAGGAGGGTGTCGTTGATGTTGGCCGCAGTCACGATGCAGGCCACCGGCACGCCATCGCTGTCGGTTGCGATGTGATACTTGCTGCCCTGCTTGCCGCGGTCGGTTGGATCAGGGCCGGTGAAGTCGCCACCGCGCTTGGCGCGCACGCAACAGGTGTCGAGGATCAGGTCGGGATGGCCGCGCCGCATGCTGACCAGCATAGCATGGACCTGTGCCAGCAAGCCGGTCTCGGCCCAGTGTGCCAGGCAGCGGCGCAGGGTCGAGCCGCTGGTCTGGTCTACCGTAGCGGTCAGGCTGCGCCATGGCGTGCCCTCGCGCAAGAAGCGGCGCAGCGTCGCCACCACTCGGATGGTTTCGGTCGGCGGGTGGCCAGGGCCGCGGCTTGGTGGCCGATCACAAGCGTCGATCACTGTCGCGATGAGGTGCAGAAGTCTGAAATCCAATGTGGCTGTCCCTGTCTGATATCCAAACTTGGGCAGCCACAGCACAAGACCGAAGATGAGGCCAAATCAACCAAAGGTAGTTGTGAAAACCGCTTCTAAGCAAAGCTGATCTTCAAAAAGCCATCCTCCACGACGCTAACCTCTCAGCGGCCATCCTTGTAAAAGCGAACCTCCGTAACGCGGACCTTACTAAGGCAAATCTTTCGGGGGCAGATCTTTCGGATGCAAATCTTACCGGGGCAGATCTTACAGGTGCAAACCTATCAGGAGCAAACATTAGCGGAGCAACTCTTTCGGGCGCAAACCTTAGCGGATCTGCCATTCCAAACATAAAATGGCATCGCCACAAAATGCATGGGAAATATCTGTCAATTCGTGGGCTGGATTCGTGCTATGGAAATGCGTTTTTCAAACGTGCAGCGGCCGATCAGGACTTTTTAGATAGTCTTGAGGAAGCGTGGCAACATTCACGATGGAAAATGTTTTGGTTTAGAACTTGGGGTCTGCTGACTGACTATGGTCGCAGTCTGTGGCGTGTCGCATTCCTAGCGTTCGTACTTATCGCATGCTACGGCATTATTTATCGCCTCTTTCCGAGAATGTTGAAAATGAAGAACGATACAGGATTCACTCCGTTCTACTTTTCAGTTGTAACCTACACCACGCTCGGTTTTGGCGACGTGCATCCTGTAACATTTTGGGGAGAGATACTTGTTACCACCCAGGTGATCCTTGGTTACATAACTCTGGGCCTGCTACTCGCCGTACTAGTTGAGAAAATAGCACGACGAAGTTGACTGGTACGCGGGAAGATCGTTCCTCACTCACACAGCCGTTTCTGGGCATCCTTATGCATTTTTACATAGTCTGCATCATTAACCTTGCTGAGCGAAATGTCCGCATCTACGAACTCTATCGTCGTGAATCTCCGTCCATTAATGTTTCCGAAGGCTTTGAACAATAATTGAAAGTATTGCGCGTCTCCTAACTTTAGAAGAGCTGCCTCTAGCGCCTTGGATGACTTCGTAAGTAAAAGCTCAATTGCCTTGGACCCGATGCCATGTAAACCTTCAACAACAAGTAACCAGGACCATCGTTTACGTCCTAGACCGATTTCGCTCTCGAAACTTGGGTTGAAAAAATTTGGCACTTTGGTGATCAACAAATAGTTATCAACTAGCTCATAGCCTACCTTATCTCCAACCTGTATCCGGGAGCCTAATTGGGAAGCGGGGATATTTGCAGATTTAGGATTTTCTCTATCTACTAGGGGCCAATTGGGCCTAACCACAGGCCCAATTCCGTCTATAATCCAAGCAGCAAAGGGCTCATCTCGCAGCTGCTCAGCATCCGAAAATCCCCACCAGCGCAATGGCAGGATGGCACTTTTGCTGCGCTCAAGCTTAAATGGTGATGATGGAGACCCGCGAAGATCCCATGCTATTCGGGTGTATCTGGTGGCATTTGGACCACCTATGACAACTATATTGCCGGACAGGTCCCCACCAAGAAGACTGGAAAGTGGTATTTCCATTCCCCTGTCTCGTTGAGTTAAAGCGTTGTGGAGCGAGAACACTGCAACAGCGTGGTCAGGGTGACCATGTGTGTCTCCAATTCGAGGGAGATATCCCGCCCGATCTATGGATCCTATACGATACGAAATGGATCTATTTAAAGGATTTAGAATATTTGTAAGGTATTCGGATGCTTGTCCTTCGTTTCTGCGGCGTGTTATAAATCGAAATTGTGGAATAAGTGTTCGCAGGACATAAGTGACACTTTTGTATTTACCTTGGCTACGCAAATCGATGCATGTAGTGAGCGACAACGGCTTATGGATGAGAATAGGTCTATCATCTGGCCCGGCACCGCCGAAGGCGGGATGAATACGTTTCTCTACAGCGCTTAACGGGATTAAGATCGGCCAAGTGCCGTCGCTAGTTTTTTCATTAATTTCTTGCTCAGAAATTCCAGCAGATATCAGATCGTTGCGAGTAAGGTATATGTCAGCCATTAACTGATGTTCCAGAATCGATTCCAGTCGATCCAGCTTGTCTTTTCAACCACAGTGTCGCACGTGAGAGAGGAGGGTGTCACCTCTAACGGCGACGTTAGACCGAGAAGCGGGCAATCATTGCGACCGGATTTGCCGAGGTGCTGATTGCACCCGCCGCGACCATGGCATCGCACCCCCAGGGCTCACGCATGAGATCGCTACAGTAGATCGACTTGATATTAAAACGCTTTATAGCTGAAACCGCGTAATTCTTCGAGCATTGACGGCGTCTGATCGTGTTTTCTGTCGACATGCTCAGCTTATAGTTTCTCATGCGTTGCCCTGTCGATCTCCCCCGTTTGCGGCGGCCGCTGAGGTGATGGAACCGGCCGTCGGGAGTTGGAGAGGCTCGTACCCCGTTCCCCCGTTCTTGCCTCACCGGAGGCGATTTAGGCGCCGGTGAGGATTCGTTCCTCCCGCCGCAAAATCCCCCCGCAAGCCAGTGACCCGGTGAGTTCCTGACCGGGACTTTTCACGCACTTACCTGTATAGAAAAACGAGAGTTTACGGAGAAGACCGATGCTCGAAACCTATCATGGTGGCTGCCATTGCGGTCGGGTACGGTTCCGCATCCAGGCCGATCTCGGTTGGCAGCGTCGGTGACAGCTACGACAATGCTCTCGCCGAGACCATCAACGGCCTCTACAAAGCCGAGGTGATCCATCGGCGCGGCCCTGGCGCAGCTTCGAGGCGGTCGAGTTCGCCACTCTCGAATGGGTCGACTGGTTCAACAACCGCCGCCTCCTCGAACCGATTGGAAACCGCCCCCCCTGCCGAGGCCGAGGCCGCCTATTATGCCCAGTTTGAGCTGACCCATGTTGCAGCGTAGGTCTCAAACAAAACGGTCTCCGGGAAACCCGGTGCGGTTCAGCGGAATACCAGCGGCGGCTGGATACGATGCAGTCTCATCCGCGCCAGCCAGAGCTTGATGCTCTCGCCCGCCAGCTCACCAAAGCGCGCCGCGCGATCGGTCGCCTGATCGACAGCTATGCCGAAGGGCTGATTGAGAAACCAGAGTTCGAACCGCGCATCGCTGACCTGCGCCGGCGCGCGGCAAGACTTGAAGCTGAGATTAATGCCCAACAAGCCGCTGAGGAGCAGGTCCGATCCCTTCAGCGCGTGATCGGCCAGTT
>JAFATF010000053.1 GCA_019244045.1 Acidobacteriota bacterium | reverse complement strand
TTCCGCTGAAAACTGCGGTCTGCAAGTGCCCTACCTGCGGGTTCGCGCCGCTGACACCTACGGCGCGGGGGCTGGCTTCCCGACCCCGGTCGCTCCTAGCACAGCCTTTGTAACTACCTGCGCAGCGATATCCGTTGGTTTTTCGGCAGCTGGACCCGGAACCCCCAGTGGCGGTAACCCAGCGGTCTTCCACCCGCTATCGCCACTGGCCGTTCCGTTGTTGCTCAAGCCCCGTGCCCATTGGAACTCCGCGATCCTGACCGGGCTAAGGTGCTGGGTCATCCGCACTGCCTCCAGGAGACCTCCATGGGCCTCAAGCACCCTGATCCGACGAACGCGACGGTCAAGGACCTGTACGCCAACGCCTACCGCTGCGCCGCCCCGTCATGTAAGCGTCCGCTCTACCGTGTTGATGGCGAGACTGGTGTCCGGACCCCTTAATTCCCAATGGGGAGTTGGCATGAGAAAGACTTCGAGCGCAAAGTTTTAATTGAATGCCGCTCACACCTTATCACCAACAGAAAGTCGCAACTAGTAAACACAGGGCTAAACATTAATAGCGCAGCAGAGATTTAAGAATGCCGCCAGCAACACGGGCATCTTTTTGGGCGCGGGCGGCTTTTCTGCCAATGAGCGGCTCGCATGCCATGTCGACTGTTGTACCCAAACCAGGGCATACAAAGAAATCAATGCCGAAGGTACAGGATTTTAGAGCCGCTTTGGGGAGAAATTCTCTCATAGCAGCCTGCCGCTGCAGGCGCTGGACTGCTTCAAAAGCTGGCCGGACAATATCTTCGGCATATTCACCAACGAGTCCGGTGTATGCCTCGTAGCTTTCGGGCTTGCCTGAGGCTTCCAGGCTTGCCGCGCACACTTTCCCCAATTTGACCAGCGCTGTACGCACCTCGGCAAACACGCGCTCGTTCTGGCGCAGTCGGATGATGTCGTCTAACGAGTCCCCGAACACTGGCACTTGGTAGGATATGGCCGGGCTGAGTGGAGAAACCTCCTCATGTCCGCTTTGAGGTCTCTGGCCCAGGAGCAGCCGCGAATATTGCTGCAAATGGTACTTTACAACTGGGTTCGAAACGATCGGCGTAAGAGGATAGGTCCTCAGGCTGGTGAAATTGAGCGCGCTGCGCACGTCCCGGCTGCTGGCTCCAACTGGATAGATCTTTCGCAGCATTTCGGTGAACCAAATTTCGTACTCATCTTCCCACTCTGTTTCACCTCGGCTGAAGCTGCGTAACTTTTCGAGCCTTTTTTCTGGAAACTGGCTTATAGCATGGTCCATGAGCGGATCGCGCCAATCAAAAAATACGCGCGCACTTAGGCTTAAGGGGCCGTCCGCCTCCATCTCTACCCCTAAATTACCGGACAGGATAAAACACCCCGACCGCACCAACTCCGCCACTGGCAATAATTGGCGCAAAGCGTCGGCCAGGCGCTGTTCCAACGGACGGCCCTCGTTGCTTAGGTTACTTAAGCTATAGCGGTTCACGGCTTCAGCCAACGGGTCGCGTACCAACACGTGGTCGCAGTACAGCACCAAGTGCCGTAACACACCCACATTGGCGATTTCCGTTTCTAGTCCCGCTTTGAAAAACGAATCTTCGTGAACGTGCACGCCGCCATCCAGGTTGCTTAGTCGATTGTAATAATCGTCGGCTTGGTATCCGTCAGATGCGTAATGCCATTTTAATTGACCCTGCAGTACTTCCGCCTGGTCGGGCGTCATATTCTTGGCCAACCTAATAACGTCGTCGCTAAGTGCTTCCCCAAAAAAATTCTCTACTACGGCAAGCGGCGTTGGGCATCCGACAAAACCTTTGCTCATACTCGGCTCCCGGTAGATCTGGTCACATTATTTACGTAGTATCACTGCGAGTTGTTGTACCGACCAACGGAATCACCAAATGCATAGCATTGCAGCTGTACTTGCTCATTCTTGGGCGCTCAAGGCCAGTAATCCGATGGCATCAGCAGTGTGTGGGGGGCTGTTTCGGAACCAGACACCATCCGGCAGTGTTTCATTCGTGTTCATAACCGTGAAGATCGGTGTGCTTTCTCTCATCGCCATCTTTAGGGTTTCCTCAGCCTTCGTGGATTCCTGACAAGCCTCCGAATAAGTCATCCCCAATCAACCGGGCAACTGTGTGCGTACAGAAGCAGGAGTCGCGACACTGCACCTGTGCGGTAAACAGGAGAAGACTACCGAGCGAACGAGGGATTGCGGGAGGGCTTACTGGGGACGGCAATGCGTCGGGCGGTGAGGTAGTGAGCGAATACTTACGGTGAGGACACGTAGGGCGCGGTATGAGCTGGGCGTTTTCTGTCAATTTTTTGCCAAATCGAATTCTTAGTGGAAATGTGGATTAGAAAAATTGACTTATAGAACCCTGTATGTTATAAGTGTATTTGGAATTTAACACTACCGTGAGTGAGTTTCGTCAAGACCAATCAGGAATAAGTGATGGCTCCGAGGTCCAGGAGCTCCCTTTTAGTGGTGAAGTAGTTCGCTCGCTGACGGTTGAGCAACTTAAGGCTATTGGGCAGCTAGCCCTGAGCGTCGGCGTAGAAATGCGAGTCATTCGTGAAGTCGAGCAAGGCCTAGGCGCATCGACCTTAGCAATCACTGAACAAGACGAGGCAGAGCCAGAGCCCGTCCCGGTTACGCGGAAGGATCTGGTCGCCTTCACCGATCAGCACGGGTATCCCAGAATGGGCTCTACTGCCACGGATGTGGATCAGTGGTGTGTGGTATGGGCGGGTGGCCGGTGAGGTGGGGCGCACGGGCGTGATCTAGGTTCGACGGCTCCTACACACACCGATCCTGGAGCTGCCCGTGCGCGCTACGATCGTACTGAACCAGTTGCTGAACCTGCCAGGGACGGCAGCGGTGGATCCCGGATCGTGGCAGGTGGACTCGGGTGGTGGTGAGGTGCGTGTCCGGCTTCGTCTGACCCGGTGGCTGCTGGTGTGCCCGCATGGTGAGTTCCGGTGCAGGCATCGCTGTGACACGCGAGAGGTGGACTCGACCTGGCGGCACCTGGATCTGGGGGGTCGGGTGTGCCGGGTCAGCCTGCGGCGGCGGCGGTTGCGGTGCCCGGAGCACGGGGTGGTGGCCGAGGGAGTGCCCTGTGCGCGGGTGGGGTCGGGGTTCACCCGGGATTTCGAGCAGATGGTGGCGTGGCTGGTCACGAAGACGGATGAGAAGACGATCTGTGAGTTCCTGCGGATCGCCTGGCGTACGGTGGGGGCGATCGCGGAGCGGGTGGCCGCCGATGAGCTGGGTCCGGCACGGCTGGCCGGGCTGGTGGAGATCGGGGTCGATGAGATCTCGTGGAAGAGACATCATCATCACTTGACGTTGGTGTCGGCTCTCGGTGATCTCCCCGGCGCGTTTGAGGGCCTTTTCCAGGTTCTTGCCCGAGGGCACCGACACGCCCTTGCGCCAGCGTTCCAGCTCGCATACCCGCACCCCGTCGCCAGCGACGAGCAGCTCGTCGAGTCGGGCACACTCGGCGCTGGTCAGCTCCTCGCACAGGGTGCGGTGCAGCCGATCCATCGCCTCCGCGCGCACCTTGGCAACCAGCCGGGCCAAGGTGCTCACCCCGGGCAGCAGCACCCGATGGACGCGCAAGTAGTCCACCGACGCGGCAAACAGGGCGTGCGGACCATCCCCGGTGGTATAGGCCAACCCCTCCAGCCAGGCAGTGAACCCCTCCACCTGGGCGGAGAACTCGGTCAACCCCAGCGCGGCGCGGATCTCGTCTTGATGTTCGAACCGGGTGCTGCGCCGCTCGGTATAGCGACTGAGCTGCTCGATCGTGTCGATGTC
>JAFATF010000728.1 GCA_019244045.1 Acidobacteriota bacterium | reverse complement strand
CCGAGCATCTCTTATACGCGCGCCTTGCTCAAGTTCCGACTCGAGTATCTCGCTTGGAGCAGTTCTTGGGCTTCCGCTTTGAAAAGGCGGCTCCGGCGCATACTCCATATACAGTTGGATCTGCTGGGCTACCTCATTGCCACGAAGAAGAGTGGCCACTCTGAGCGCGCCGTCAATCCCTGCCGAAACGCCTGCCGCGCAGATAAGATTTCCGTCTACTACCACGCGGGAGTTCTCTGGGGTGGCGCCGAAGTAAGGCAATAATCCGAAAGCAGACCAGTGTGTCGTGGCGCGGCGGCCTCGCAGGATGCCGGCCGCGCCGCAGATCAGGACTCCCGCGCAAATCGCGAAAACATATCGGCCTGATCCTATTTGTCTTCGGATGAGCGACAAAACCTCCTCATCGTCCATTAAATCCTCTTGGCCGTATCCACCTGGCACTACAAGCAGATCGAGGTCTGGCGCTTCGGCAAGTCTCGTGTCGGGCGTAAGAATCAAGCCTTTCACATCACTTATGGGGCTCTTATCTTTCCAAAGCACGCGCAGTGTGGAGTTGGGGAGTCGCGAAAACACCTCGAACGGGCCCGTAAAGTCGAGTTGATCCGTTCGCGGAAAGATCAGCATTCCGATGTTGATGTGGTCCGGAATCAGTGACATCTCACGCTCCTTGTTTTACACTGCCGCCCCACAGCACTTGCCCGCCTTTGAATGCAGTCCCTCTCAGACGCTCTATCCGCCGCTCTTCCGACAACCGTGATTGTGCCGTCTGTCGATTCGCTCTCTGAACCCTTTTTCTGGCCTTCTTTGCTGGCTTTTTACTCGTTGTCGCCATTTGTTCCTTTCTGACAGCCTTCTTAACCTCGCCGGAAGCTGCCTGAGGTCACTCATTTCGCCCGGTGGTGGCGAGCAAAAACCGAACGATTCAGATGAGTCTACGTGGGTTGGTCGCCAGCCTCACTAGCGCAATGGCAGCCAGAGCGAACCTGAGCGTAAACCGTGAACAGGGCCGGCAACACAAGTGCATGGACAACAGAATATCAAGCGTGACCGGAATCATTCGGCTTCCGCGCCCAGGCCCCCATTACACCCATCCAAGTCACGAATGCCTTCCGTTCAACAACCTCGGTTTGAAGCCTGCTTGGAAGCGTGTCGAAGTCACCTAGCGGTTCGAGTGCAATACGTTGCCGTCCGATTTGTGGCTTCAGACTTAAAAGAAGGTCGTGCGGCATGCGCGTAAACTCCGCATCATCGCCGAGCGGTACTTCGAGCTGCATGCTGGGCGCGGGAAGCCCAGCCTCTTGGAAGATGCGATAAAGAGCTGGCCCCATCTCGCTATTGGCACCGCAGCCTTTGAACGCCTGCAAAATGACCGAGAGGCACGCGGACCAAAGGGGTAAGTGCGCTGTCAACGCCAGGAACGGAGCCCACGACACCTCTTGGAACGCCAGAACGCCACCCGGACGAGCCAGCTTAGACAACGAGCGCAAAACGGCAACCGGGTCGGGAAGAAACATCAGAATAAATCGGCCTACCACAGCATCGAAGTCCTTCTCGTCCACAACTTCGGAAACGTCAGATCGCTGGAATCGAACATTCCGAAAACCCGCCTCAACCATGCGGGCGCGGGCCCTGTCGATCGATCTCTGGTCACGCTCTATTCCGACGACCTCTCCCGAAGGGCCGACCACCCGAGCCATCAACATCGTTACGTCTCCGACTCCCGAGCCAACATCTAGGATGCGTTGACCCACGCCAACGCCTGCGTCGCGAAAGAATCGTTCGCTTATCGGTGAGAGGCGCGCAGCTTGCCTGATGAGCCCGGGCATGCTCCTTGTCGGTGCTGCCGAGCGCGTATTGGACGGACTCATCTTTGGCCATGCACGAGCGATAGTAGCAGGCCCCATCATTTGAAGCAGGCTGTTCACTCTCGAGCTGCCGGCCTGCTACATCAACAGCTGAGACAGCAGGCCAAATTGCAAGTCTTCGGAACTGGGCTCCGTCGCGACAATTTCTCTTGTTCACTCAACAACGAACTGCTGTACGTTCCGAGGAGCCAGTGGCCTAGGACTTCACGCGCAACGCACAGCCGTGCTTAGGCATGGCGGTGACGGCCAAGTTGTTGCCGAATAGCGA
>JAFATF010000691.1 GCA_019244045.1 Acidobacteriota bacterium | reverse complement strand
AGGCTTTCCGATAGTAATCGCGAAATTTTGACGGTTAAGGCATGTTGCCGGCCGATGGCCGCAACGGTCGTAGTCCCTCCCGCCTTTGTGCCTCCTCGATGTTAAAGTGATACCGACCATAGACATTGATATGCTCATACCGGGTCGGCCAGATATGGGCGAGATCGCTCTCGGTCACCGGGTATCCCTCCCGCTTGAGCTGGGCCACAGCTGCTGCCATGTAGACGGTGTTCCAGACGATGACGGCATTGGTCACCAGATTCAAGCAACTGGCTTGATTGACGAGCTCGTCGCCACGTTTGCGACGCAGCTGCCCCTTGTTGGCGATCATCAGGTACGCCCGCAGATCGTGCAGGGCCTCCCCTTTGTTGAGCTGGCGCATGACCCGCCGCCGGTCCTCATTGTTGGCATACCACCGGAGCACGTGTAAGGTCCTAATCAATCGACCATATTCCTGGAGGGCCTGCGCCAAGGCATTTTGCTGCGGATACGCCTGCATCTTTTGCACCAGGAGAGACGCGGTGACATGGCCTAGTTTCATCGATCCCGCGGCTCGGAGCATGTCATCCCACCAATCGAGCACGCGCTGGCGGTTAATACGTCCCTGAATATGCGGTTGTAGGCGGGGGTAGTGGTGCAGGTCGATCCCCCCGGAGCGATAGAGGCGTCGACTGCCGATATCCCGTAAACGCGGGGTGAAGCGCAGCCCTAACAAATCAAACAGGGCAAAGATGATTTCCGTGGCCCCGGCCGTGTCAGTCGTATGCTCCACAATCGCCAGCTCTGTTTCATTGCCCAGAATGGCATCCAGGACATAGGTGGCATCGCGAGCGGTGATGATCACGGGCTTAGAGCCATACTGGGAGAGCTGATCCGAGGTCCAACTGTAAAAGGTGAGTCCTTGGCCATACCCCAGGGTCGGGGGAAATGCTCGGGCGTGGCGGTTCTTGCCCGACACCGGCAAGCGCTGGCCATCCGAAGAGGAGAGTATCCCGGAGCCCCATGCCTGACTCAAGGGCAACTTATGATGGTAGTTGACCAGGTTGGTAAAGGCCGCCTCCAGGGTCTCTTCGCGCATGTACCACGTTGTACACCAGGCCAATTGGCGATACGAGACGTCCGTGCTCTGCGCCATCTGCTCCAAGCCGAAATTACACGCATGCGCCAAGATACTGGCATAGAGATGGGGCCGCAGTGGTGGCCGCAGCATCTCTGCACCAGCGGCATGCACAAAGTGATCAGAGAAATGCGTCCAGGCATCCACTTCGATCAGGAGTTCACTGAGTTCGACGAGGGGAAGCCGTGCAGTAATGAGGTCTTCCAGGGCCTCCGCGCTGGCTGGCCGCTTGTCTGCTTCTAGTGGCGTCAGAATCAGCTTGTCATCCTCGACGCGGACGTGACTGTCTTTGCGCGCTAAGAGCTTCTCGACCTGGGCCATACAAGCTGCGAGTTCCGTCTCCCGCTCGACCAGACGTTGGAGTCCTTCGCCTGGTGTGCCGGTTTGTCGGATCACTTCGAGGCGACGGCTGGACCACTCCGCAGGCGGGATCAAATAGGTATCCGGATCCGCATATCGTTGACTGTGTTCGACCCAGACACGGCCTGATCGCAAGGCGCTCCGCAAGTGCCACAGGGTGCAGAGTTCATAGTAGCGCCGGCTGATCTCGCCATCGGGCTCGCGAATATAGGGGCGCCAGGCATCCGTCACCAGGGCCATCGGAGCATCTGTGGGGACGGGACGACGTGTGGGGGCACGGTCCAGAGCACGAATCACCTCCACCGCGCGCAACACCGTATCATCGGGGCCTTGCGCATGTAACGTGAGGGTCTGAAGCCACAGCGGCACAAACTGCCGGAGGTAACTGTACCGCTTGGCAAAGAAATCAATGGCATCATCCGGGCGGGGACGAATCAAGCCCTGCGTCTCTTCAATCGCTTCTTGCAATACCGGTTTAGGCACTCGCTCGAAGCTCACTGCCCGCACGTCGGGGTCTGCAATATCGTCATCCAGCAGGATGTGCCCGAGTTCCCGAAACAATTGCAACTTATCGTTGGTGGAGCGAGCCATAGTTTTGCGGAACTCCTCCAACTCGTGTTTGGCTTCACTGTGACAGCCCCAGAGACACTGGTCAAAGAGCTCGATGACAACGTCGGTATGATGCAGCAAGGCTTGCTGGAGGAAGGCGATGAGCACCGGGTAGCGCCGCGCCGGTGCCATACGCTGTAAGTACTGGTTGGTAGACTTCCAGCCAATCTGCGCCAACCATTTCGCCCGGTTCGGATTGAGGCTCGCGAGCTCCCACTGGGCGACACCCGCGTCTTGGAGAAACGCGATCTTCGTCAGTGTCGCAATAATGTGGGACGCCGCGTGTGAAACGGCTTCTTGCCGCAGCCAGTGCAGCGGTGTCCGTCCAGTCGTTGCGTCCAGTTGCAGGAGGCCATCCAAGAAGGTTTTCCGCTCGTCAGTGAGCAGGGGGAGCAACTGGCGGAAGGTTTCCTCGTGCGCTTTTTCCCGCGCAGTGGCCACAAAGCGTTCGAGCCGGGTGATGCCCGGTCGCACAATGCGCTCGCGGTGCAGCTTTTCGCAGGCCAATTGGAGCAGCAAGGTCGGTTTCTCATGTTCGAGCGCACGGGCCACGAGCCAGGTTTGCAAGGCATACACATCCATGGGCGTGGCCGGACGAAACCCCACATAGGCCCGCACCAACCGGCGCTGCTCGCTTTGGGTCCGCCGATTGGTGTACAGGGCAAGCACCCGTGAGGCAAGGCGGAGTTGTTCAGCGACAAATGTCACCGCGACTTCTGGCGTGGCCGTGAAGTCCGTGGGCACAAACCCCAGATACCGGAGGGCACACAACTGGAGGGCATACCCCAAACGGTTGCAGGGTTCGCGCTGGCGGTTCACCTCGCGTTGATCGGCATCTGAGAGCAAAAAGTACTCCGCGAGATCATCTTGTGGAATCGTCTTCGGAAAACGCTGCCAGCGGTCCCGCTCGGCAGCGGTGAGAAAGCTGGTCGACATGGAGCCCTCCTCTCAGCAAACGTTCCTTTCCTCAGACACCCCCAATGGGGGGCGAGGAGCCAGGTCAGCGGGCCTGGCGTGGTCGCAGTTTGCCGTCTCATCAATCAGGGTCTCACCAACTCACCAGGAGAGGCCCATTATGAGACGACCCGCGAAGAGAGGGAGCAGCGTATGGAACGCATGATCGGCTATGCACGCGTCAGTACGTCCGACCAGGACGTGAGTTTGCAATGGGAGGCATTACGGCGGGCAGGGTGTCAGGAGCCGCTGATCTTCTGCGATACGGCGTCGGGCGCCCAGACCGCACGACCTGGTCTGGAAGCCTGCTTACAGGTGTTAGCCCCTGGCGACCTGCTGGTGGTCTGGCGGTTAGATCGCTTGGGGCGCTCGATGGCGCATCTCGTGACGTTGATCGAGGGGTTACTCCAACGGCAGGTGGGGTTTCGCTCTCTGAGTGATGGCGCCATCGATACCACCACGGCGTCCGGCGAACTCGTGTTTCACATCTTTTCGGCCTTGGCCCAGTTTGAGCGGCGCCTGATTCAGGAACGCACGCGTGCCGGCCTCGCCGTTGCACGCGCGCGTGGCCGCCGCGGCGGGCGCCGCGCCCTCCAGCCCGGGGACCCTAAGGTCGAACTCGCCTACACCATGTATGTCGACCATCGGTGGACCATTGAGGAACTCTGTGCCACCTTGGGCATCTCACGGGCCACATGCTACCGCTATGTGGCACTGGCACGCCGGGCTGTGTCCGAGGGCTAACGGAGGGAGGATGTCTGCTGGGGATGACTCCGCAGAGGGGACGCGGAGTCATCCTTAACCGTCAAAATTTCGCGATTACTATCGGAAAGCCAACCCTTCTCTTGCCATATCATATACGGGAAATGCGGCTGGTTAGCAACGTGCAGGCCGTGGCTACGGCTTCGCCCGATTCCCTCCCTCGATGTCCAGCCACCGATACAAGGTCGACTTTGAGATATTGAGCGTTTTAAGGAGGTCGGGAATGGACATGGTGCTATCCCGGTAAAGCCGTTTGGCAAAGGCGATTCTTTCAGAGTCAGGGTTTCGCCGTGGTCGTCCGCCTGTTCTGCCCCGCACCCGTGCCGATTCTAAGCCCGCCACCGTCCGTTCGGTAATGAGGTTGCGCTCAAACTCGGCAAGCGCCCCGAAGATTTGAAAGACCAGATTGCCGGTTGCAGTGGAGGTGTCGATGTTTTCGGTGAGGCTTTTGAAGGCAATCCCTTGATTTTTCAGCGTTGTCACTATTTCGATGAGGTGCTTGAGGGAGCGGCCTAACCTATCCAGGCGCCAAACGACAAGGGTATCCCCGTGTCGAAGATGGGAGAGGGCAGCCTGAAGCCCCGGACGCTCGGCTTTGACCCCGGTGACTTTGTCGGTGTAGATGTCTTTTGCGGCAACCCCGGCCTTGAGGAGAGCATCCCGTTGGAGATCAAGGTTTTGTTCGTTCGTGGAGACCCTGGCATAGCCGATGAGCATAGTAGTATTTGGTTAGAAGATGGCGAGTTGTCCGGCTTTCTTCTGCTCCTGCCGTTTGTAGTGAAGCCCGAGGATTGCTTTGTACATGACGCGGGTGAGGAGGAATATCTGATCTACTTCCTCGTCTTTGGGGACTCTACCAAGTTCATCATGGAGGGCGACGGCGATTTTGGCTCTGAGGAGTTTTCTCTTCTGTTCGGTACTTGCCATACTACATCTATAGTCTCATAAACTCGTTGTTTTGTCAAGAATGGGACTTTGATTTATGGGACGGGTTTATGGGACTAATTCCTGACCTTTGCGATATCGCGCGGTCGGACTGAAATAACAATATTTTCCAAGCGTTTTGTGTAACATCTGAGGAATCTGAAACATATACTGAACAATAGTGTCAGAAAACGGGGGTTTTGTGAGACTCGTCTATAGGTCTATCTGGTACCTCCTTGCAGCAATGTTGGTACTACCCTAATATGACAATATAGTCTACCCGCACCAAGATTGCGGGACTAGAGCGGAGGCCAACGAGCAGCGGGCTCACGCGCCGCCAGGGGCATGCGTCTTCCTGCTCGATCGCCTCTCAAGAACCAATCATCAGAGGGGA
>JAFATF010000675.1 GCA_019244045.1 Acidobacteriota bacterium | reverse complement strand
GCCAAACGATCGAGGACAAATTACTGTCGGACAGTGAACCAATGGAGGAGAACGCCAGGTGCTTTATTGATGAACTGTGCTGAGCGACTTGCTCGGTTCTTGCAACTGCCTTTCGAGTTCTCCAATTCTCTCTGGATCGCAGGCGGGGGTGCCCTCGACAAACGCCACTTCTATGCAATCGATGGCTGAAATTACCAGCCCGTTCTACACACTGAACCGCTATCGTCTCTCACGCCACGGCTGGCTAGCGGATCTCCTTGTCGACGAGCGGGCGCACCGACTTGGCGCGGAGATCCGCCATGGCCCATGGACACGCTATCGCAGCAGTTGCAATCATAGGCTGTGCTCTGGCGACATCAGCGTCGTATTTCGTGTGCTTAGTCGCCGTGGGCCTGAGGGTGGCAACTGATGAGAGAAAAAAGCGAAGTACGCTACCTATTCTGGCTTCATATCGGGATGAAGGCGCTGTTTCTGGCTATTGTGACAGCGATTTTTGCTCGGTGTTTGAGTGCGCAATCAACAAGCGCGCAGGAGTTGGGTGCCACAGTGCGCGACCAGGTTCGAAGCTACCGCCATGCTCACGAAAGAGAAATTCTAGGCGAGTTCGTCAGGCTCCTATCCATTCCGAATCTTGCCTCCGACCCGCCGAAACTCGAGCGGAATGCACAGGCCATAGCAGCGAACTTGGAAGGCCGGGGCGTCGACGTGAAGCTTTTGCGGGTTCCCGGAGCGCCTCCCGTCGTGTACGGCTGGTTGAGGGTTCCAGGTGCCCGCTCCACGATCGGGATCTATGCTCACTACGACGGCCAGCCAGTAGAAGCGCAGCAATGGCAAAGCTCCCCTTTCAGCCCGGGGCTCCGAGATGCCGCTGGTCATACCATCGACTGGCAGTCCATGACTCACTACGACGGCGAATCTCGCATCTATGCCCGGTCTGCGGGCGATGACAAAGCTCCAATTCAGGCGACCATGAGTGCGCTCGACGCTCTGCGTTCCCTCAAGGAGCCTCTCTCGGTGAATGTGAAATTCTTGTTGGACGGTGAAGAAGAAGTGGGCTCTTCCCATTTGCCGGAAATCCTGAACAATCATCCCGACACCCTGGCCGCGGATATCTGGTTGCTGTGCGATGGACCTTTGCCCCCGTCGAGACGCATGCAGGTGTTCTTCGGCACACGCGGGGAGACGGATGTTGAGATAACGGTCTACGGAGCGGCTCGAGAGATGCATAGCGGCAACTACGGCAACTGGGCACCCAATCCCATCGTGCTTCTCACCCATCTTCTGGATAGCATGCGCGATACCGATGCCAAGATACTGATTTCGGGCTTCTATGACGATGTGAGAGCGCTAGCGCCGTCCGAGCAAAGAGCTCTGGCCAACTTTGCCGCTTCCGACGAAGCACTGAAGCAGGAGTTCGCGATTGCGGCTCCTGAAGGAAACGGAGCTTCTCTTGCCGAGCAGCTACTAAAGCCCGCGCTCAATGTTCGCGGTATTCGCGCGACAGACGCGAGAGTCCGTCAGCAGGTTGAAACCCATATTGAGCGGCAGGGATTTTTTATCGTTCATCAAAACCCGGATATTGCTATACGAAGGGCACATGCACGTGTGGTGAAGTTGGAATGGACATTTGCAGGCCAGGCCTTTCGCACTGCCATGGACAATCCCGCTGCTCAAGCGATAGTAAAAGCCATTGAACAGGCGAAGGGGCTCCTGTCGTCCAGGCGATAACCATGGGAGGAACAGTCCCGATGTATTTACTTGCGGGTAGCCGCCCTACGCCCGGGCTTGGGGTTCCAATTGCCAACCATGACGGCGACCAACATACCGCGGACGAAAATCTTCGGCTGCAGAATCTTTGGGACGCGATCGAAGTCTACGCCACGATTCTAGCCACATTTGGAAAAAACAGGTCGGCCTGGACCGCAGATACGTTAACAGTCAATCCAATCCCCGAAGTCCAAAGCGCGTATGTTTCCAAGACGACTGGCGGCATGCCGGACCGTGCGCGGTGGCGCTATACACCATTTCGTGTGATCCTCGACTGTGCATGGGCATTGCTCAGACGCCCAACTCATTATGGATCGCGGCGCCGAATGTCGAAGGAAATTGCAAGGCAGATCGCGACTCTCGCCGCGATGTGCCTTTGATCAGCATTGCTGGAGACCAACTGTGAACATGGTACAAACAAAGCTAGCCTTAGCCTAGAGGGTCCGCTTGCGTCTTTTGCAATTCTCATTGCCCGCAAAATGGGCCGGGATTGCGCAATGCCGGCCTTCCACATGTCGCCCGACTAATTGCGGGGGACCCATACCTGGCTCATTGTGATTTCTCCTTCTGGCACTCCTCTAAGGCACTGGTGAGCAATTCGTACTCGCACCTATCGCTCGATTCAGGGCTTCTGCAGAGCCCTACTCTACTGGTTCGAGCCTCTACCTTCCAACAGCCATTGTGTAACCGCCCCAAGGCAAAGCAATGGAGAATCCAGGAATTCCGGACACCAGTGTATTGCTGCCGAAAGCGGCAAGAGTTAGTCCGTGTGGAGCAAATTGATTTAGGTTAATCTGGGTCCCGCCAACGAGAAAATCTCTGCTGTAGGTCAACTTGAACGAGAGGAGGTGTGCCAAGGTAGGCCCTGTTTGCGCGAGCATTGTCGGGCCGCGGCGTTCGAAGGTCGCGACCAACTGCCCGCTTGAGAAGCTATCTGGATTACCCCAATCGCCCTCCGGAGTAGTGTTAAGGTACACGTTAAACTTTGCGACGGTAACCAAGGTGAGCGATACGTCGCCATTGCTGGGGAGTGGGCGCGCTGTGAATACATTCGATCGGAACGTAAGCACTGCCGTCGCCTCCCCAGGGGCTCCGTTGAACAATGATTGGCGGATGCCGGTAAGATCGGCGAAGTAGCCCACGAACTGCACCTTCCCGGTGCTGGGGTCCAAAAACACCCTTGCTGCCACGTCTCCGAAAACCCAAGAAGCATATGCCGAATCCTGAGCTTGCGGTCGACCAGACAGCGCGAACAACATGACTGCTAAACCAGCTACTGTTCCCAAGCATGCTTTTTTGTGAGAGTTCAACATGGCGATTTTCTCCTGAGTTTCGGAAGTGTCCTGCTTGCGATATCGGCGCAAAGACGAAAACGGCACCTATGCTGGTTATTCCGTCGTACGGCACCTCAATCGCCTTACTCTCTAATGCGCAAAACATGCGAAAGAACTGCAATTCAGAACGGTGTTTTTCCTGTGATAACCTTGTCCCACCGTGACGTATGACGCAGGAAGGAGCCTCACAAGGATCGAAGCATGACGTGACACGTCTGCTACTGGCTTGGGGTGCCGGAGACGAAAGTGCGTTGCAGCAGATGATGCCTCTCGTTTATTCGGAGCTTCATCGCCTGGCTCATCGTTATATGTCCAGGGAACAGTCGGGTCAAACCCTGCAAACGACCGCTTTGGTTCATGAGGTGTATCTCCGCCTTATCGACGTGAAACAAGTTGATTGGCAGGACCGCTCCCACTTCTACGCTATTTGTGCTCGCCTCATGAGGCGCATCCTTGTTGATTTTGCCAGGTCGCGCTCCTCTCAAAAGCGCGGCTCCGGCGTTTCCCAGGTGCAGCTCGACGAAGGGGCAACCGTTTCCGCAGTTATCAGCTCCGAACTCCTGGCTGTCGACGATGCGCTGCAGCGGCTCGCTGCCCTCGATTTACGCAAGAGCCAGGTGATTGAGTTGCGCTTTTTCGGCGGCCTCACTGTCGAGGAGACTGCCGCCGCCTTGAAGGTTTCTCCAGAAACGGTTATGCGGGATTGGCGACTGGCCAGAAGTTGGCTGCTCCGTGAGCTCAGCCCAGAAAGACCGCATGAAGCCTGAACGATGGAAACTTATCGAGGAGGTCTATCATTCGGCGGTAGAGATACCCGACCGTGAACGTGCTTCTTTCCTTCAGAGAGCCTGTGGTGGAGACCAAGGCTTGTTACAAGAAGTCGAATCGCTGCTGAAGCACGGATCCACACCACATGCCCTATTGGACACACCGGCAGTCGCGGTGGTGGCCAGAGCTTTAGCGGCCGAACAAACCCAGGTGAAACTGCCACGACTTGAAGGCAGAACTGTTTCTCATTATCGAATTCTTGAAGCCATCGGACACGGCGGTATGGGCGTGGTCTACAGGGCTGAAGATCTGAAATTGCGGCGGTATGTTGCCCTGAAGTTCTTGCCCGAGTCGCTGGCTGGTGATCAGCAGGCCTTAAAACGATTCGAACGGGAAGCGCAGGCCGCTTCAGCTTTGAACCACCCGAACATCTGTACGGTTTACGAGATCGACGAGGTAGAAGGCGTCCATTTCATCGCGATAGAATTTCTGGAAGGCGAGACGCTGAAAGAGCGGATCGCGCGCGGCCCACTGGTGACCAAAGAAATTCTGCGCTGTGCGATTGAGATTTGCGATGCACTGCAGACCGCCCATACGGCCGGAATTGTTCATCGCGACATAAAGCCGGCCAACATTTTTCTGACCACACGCGGGTCGGCCAAGATTCTCGACTTCGGTGTGGCCAAGCGGATCACTCAGAGAGTGACCCAGGAAACCCTCGATGGTTCCGAGCTACTGACGGCGAGCCTTGATCTCGGCTTGACCCGGCCCGGATCGGCCGTAGGCACCATCGCATATATGTCACCCGAACAAGCTGGTGAACATGAGGTGGACACGCGCACCGATATTTTTTCGCTGGGTGCTGTCCTCTATGAGAGCACCACTGCTCGACTCCCTTTTACGGGAAGGCACGTTGCTGACGTGCTAGATGCGATTCAATACCGTCAGCCAACCGCCATCGAAAAGCTCAACCCGAGAACTTCCCCTGAGCTGATTCGGATCATCGGTAAAGCCATGCAGAAGGCTTGTTCAGCGCGCTATCAAAGCGTCTCTGAAATGAAAGTTGACTTCGAAAAGTTGGGTAGCCGATTGGAAAGAAGTGACCGAGCCTGGAAGACCACGCTGATGCGTTTTGCAGTGCTGGTTTTCCTGGCGGGAGCCATGGTCGTCTCCCTCAAGGTCCCACGTGTTCGAGACTGGGTCTTCGGGACAAGGGATATCAAAACGATCAAGTCCATTGCAGTTCTGCCGCTCGACAATTTGACAGGTGATGCCAACCAGCAGTACTTCGTAGATGGCATGACCGGGGCGCTGACCACTAACTTAACCAAGGTGGGTTCATTGCGTGTTCTTTCACGAGAATCTGCTGAGCAGATCAAGGGCTTTCACAAGCCGCTGCGGGACGTCGCGCACCAGTTGGGCTTGGATGCAATCTTGGAGGGATCAGTTATTCGTACCGGCAATCGGGTACGAATCAGCACCCAACTCGTGGATATCCCCAAGGACCAGAACGTGTGGGCACAGGAATACGACCGGGACGTGCAAGATGTACTACGGTTGCAGAGCGAAGTGGCTTGGGACGTGGTGAAGCAGATTCAGGTGCGCTTAACGCCTCAAGAAGAAGAGAGGCTGGCCCGGTTTGGACACTGCTTGCCCAACGCCCACGATTTGTATTTGCAGGGATGGTACTACTGGGACAAGGCGTCTCCTGAGGCATACGAACGCAGTCTCGATTATTTTAATCGGGCGGTCAATGCGGATCCGTCTTGTGCGGAGGCGTACACAGGCGTGGGAGCTTACTACGCCATCGAGGGCGACGAGGGATTAATAAGCCCAGGCGAGGCTTGGCCGAAATCGCGGGCTGCTTACGAGAAAGCCGTTGAACTTAATCCTGACCTTGGAGGCGCATTCATGGGGCTGGGGTCGATCGACTACCTCTACGACTGGAACTGGTCACGCGCCGAAGAGCACCTGAAGCGGGCACTCGAATTATATCCCGGCGACTCCAGCGCGCATCGCGCCTACTCGGGGTACCTGCGCACCGTGGGGCGACTCCCGGAGGCCATTGGAGAGTCAAAGAAGGCACGTGAGCAAAGCCCACTCTCAGTCAGCCTCATTTCCGCCCTAGGCTGGACCTATTTTTACGCCCATCGCTGGGACGATGCCATTGCGCAATTCCGGCAAGCTCTGGAAAGGGAATCCCAGTTCCTCGCCGCACACGAGGGATTGGTGAAGTGCTACCAAAAAAAGGGCATGCAGAAGGAAACCATCGAGGAACTTGAGGCTGAGCTGCGCATTGCCGAGGATGGCGAACTGGCGCAGGCGGTTCGCAATGCCTATTCTGGCGACGGCTATGCGGCAGCGTTACGCGCGCTCTATTCCGCCCGTCTCGAACAGTATCGTTACGCCTCGCATGCAATGTACGTTTCACCTCTCCTTATGGCTGACCTGTATTCGCTGCTGGATAAAAAAGATGAGGCATTCAAGTGGCTGGAGAAAGCCTATGAAGAGCGTTCCAGCAAATTGACTGATTTGAAGATCGATCCGGACTTTGACAGTTTGCGCTCGGACCCGCGCTTCACCGCGTTAGTAAGGAAAATTGGCCTGCCATGAGGGCCTTAATTAATGAGCACACTGTATCTGTGGAGGCTGGTTCACTCCGGCTTGCCAGGTCTCGCCACTCGATCCGGGCCGATACGCCAACTCGGGACGCGCCCACGGAGTGCGGAACGTCCAGCTGATACCCAATGATGCGCCGGTTTTCAGCGCATGACCGTTGGTTCCCCAGGGCATCGTGAGCAGGGACCCAAAGACATCCAGACTGCGTGTCAAACTGTAGCTGACGCCGCCACCAATGTTTACAAAATCCACTCTGGAAATCCGGTCGTGCTCTCGCCACAGTGGGCTCTCGGGTGTACGGACCGGATAATCGCGAGGAATTTCCAGCCCGTTGGTCATGACCTGCGACAAGGCGAGGGCACGCACGGATAGGCGGGAGGTCAGAAAATAGCCGAATTCTCCCTGGAAGCGGTTGCGGTGAGGACGAATGTTCATAAATTGTTCAGACAGCGCGTAGGAATATTGCGCCTGCAAATATGCATTGCGGAGCCGCGTTTCGAAGCGACGCCCAACTGTGAACCCCATACGTACTTCCCAAGCATTGCTCCCGATGGCGGAGTGGGCGAAGTGCTGGTAATTCATCATGGGGTAGGTACTGAGGACGAAAGGCGTGAACAACCAGGGACGTGAAATGAGGTTGTAGCGCAGCCCCAGTCCAAAATCTTGCAAAGCACCATGAAAATTCCCGTTGTCGATGGGCAGCAGGTGAGGAGTTTTGCCGTTGTACATTCCCATACCAACGGGGAAGGCAAGGGTGACGGCAAGCTTGTCGGTCATGCCGACGTCCACACTGTTGACAACTCCGAGGAGCGTCACATGACCGGCGTCCACTCGGGAGCCATCGCCAAGAGTATGTTTGGTGGTGTATAGGTCCTGAAACACCGTCGCATATTCGCCTTCGCCCCGGGGAGGAGTCCACGCCTGCGCGAAACACATTGGGGAGCACACGTTTAACGCCAGAAACGCCAGGAGCGAGACGAAAATGCCGAGAACGCAACGCACAAACCACCTGCCGATCAAGAACCTCTGTTCTGGTTTTTTTTACCGCGTGCGGCAGCCTCCATTCGGAGATCGTGCAGACCCACAGCGCGATCGATCTCCGATAGATACTCGCCACTTTTGCCGGTGCTTTTGATCGCCACCCCGTATTGCTTTTCGGCGTTCCGAAAATTTTCGCGCGACACATTTGCAACCACTGGCACAACAACAGCCGGGAAAGACGTGCCAGCCACGCGCGCAGGCGACTCGGTGGCTTCTGCCCAGGCGACGAGGATCAAGTCGAACCGCTCCGCTTTAAGAACCTGGAACAGCCGTTCCGGAGTCAGTATGACTCTCACCCGATGTCTACCTTTGGCGATAGCCGTGGTCCATTGCTGACTCGCCAGCATCGGCTCCAGAGCCGATCCCGGTGGCGCATAGGCCAAGATGGACGCTGGGCGGGACCTGAAATGCAGTGGGCGGCCTAAGATCAGCAGCTTGTCGCCGCAGGCTCGTGCTCTGTGAGTGGAGTAAAAGGGAGCGGCAACTAGCAAAAGCATCCCCAGAAGACGTCGCATGTCTTCCTCCCAGCCTAAAACGTACGGTTTGGTATATTTCTCGCTTTAGGCGACCGGAGCGATTCACCGAACACTACACTCCTTCGCCCCCCTGGTCAACAAGCCCGCAGGGCACGTCGGAAATTGCCGCTGAATTCCTTCCACCCTAGATATGCGGGAAAATTCGGCAAGAACTTCAACAATTCTTTCTCAAACACA
>JAFATF010000665.1 GCA_019244045.1 Acidobacteriota bacterium | reverse complement strand
TTGTGGGGGCCTCCCACTTGGATTTCTCCCTTTGCATCGGGGCCACAGGTTCCCACGTTCCGTGCCAGAGCCAAGTCCAGAGTCATGCCGCCTTTATGCCGGATGCCGTCTGGGCCGAAATCAGGACACCCCCCAGACTCGTCCCGGGTTAACGACTTCCCCCCGGTTTCGGCATCGTCTCTACGCTTTCGACACGTCATCAGTGGTTTGCTTTCGCTCATCTCTCCGGACCTCACCTGACGGGATCAACTCCCGCCTTTTCCGCAACGCTCACCACCACGGCTTTTGACCGTCGCAGCTTGCGGTGGTTTGGAGCCCGCTCCTGACAGCCGGCTCCGAGGGACCCACCCTCATCTCTCGCACAGCACCGCACCTCGTTACTCTTGGGTGCGTTCGTGGCGCACCATCATCGGCATACCGACACCATGGGAGATCTGGGTGTGTCCTTGCCATCCAGAGATCGAACGCATAATGCATGAACAGATTTGACAGAATCGGACTAACAACAGCTCCTTGCGGAGTACCACAATTACGCTCAACCAGGATCCCGTCTTCTCCTTCCATTGGTGCCGTCAGCCATCGTTCGATGTAGAGCAGCGCCCATGGGCATTTTACGTGCTTCCGGATCGCCCGCAACAAAAGCTCGTGGTCGATGTTATCAAACAATCCCTTGATGTCGAACTCCAGTACCCAGTCATACTTCCAGCACCGCTCACGCGTGACCCCAATGGCATCGAGCGCTGACTTACCAGGCCGATAGCCATAGGAGTCGGGCAGAAATATGGAGTCTAGATCCGGCTCAATGAGTTGCTTAACAACCATTTGCGCCACGCGATCAGCTACAGTGGGCACACCTAAAATCCTTTGCCCTCCACCCTTCTTCGGGATGAAGACGGCCCGGACCGGTGGTGGAAAGTAGCTTCCCGAGCTCATTCTGTTCCAGAGCTTGTACAGATTGTTCTGCAAGTCGGCTTCGAATTGCTCAATCGACTGTCCGTCCACTCCGGCCGCACCCGCATTGGATTTGACCGCTTTGTACGCTTCGTACACTAGCTTCTTCTCGATCTTGAACGGCTTGTCTGTCGTATGCACCGCCGTCCTCCTGTTTCCAGTTGTGTCGACCATACGACCACCTGACCCGATTCCTTTGCTCCAGCCCCATTACAGAGCCTTCGTCGCTACTACGGATCGGTCCGCCCCAGTTTCTCTGCTTCGGTACTCTCGCCTCGCGGTTTTGGCCGCTTGTGCTTCTCCCTTAACATCAGAGAACTGGTTCCTGCAGTTCCGCGCAAAAGCCCGCGTCCGACTCACGCCCCTTCAACGCCGGCCGCCGTCTGCCCAGTCACCAGGCACCCGACAGACTTTTCCGAGAGGAGCTAACAGCCTCTCGTTTTGACGACAGTTGAATACTATAACGACGCGTCAGCAAGGGTTCACTTTCGTTCGTCTTTCGGACGCACACCTGCTCAAGTCTTCCCTGAGCTTTTCTCCAACGCTCACCACCACGACTTTTGGCCGCAGCAGCTTGGAGTGGTTTGAGACCTGCTCCTGAAAGCCGATCTCGGGGGGCCCTCCCCCATCTCTCACGCAGCTGTACGACTCACTTCTTCACACGCATTACAATCGAATGTGCCTCTGCAGCACACGTTAGCCAAAAGTGACCTCACGCCAAGGTGCGCCCCTCATCCACCCGCCCGTCGCGGACGGCCCCCGGGCGTTTCGACGATCTCGGCCTGCGGCGACGGCAGCCCCCTGGCCTATCCCGCCCGACGCATGTGAGGGTGACGACGGGTGGGTGAGCATAGAAAGCATAACACGACACGAGGCGGAGCCCGCTTCGATTGGGGCGGTGATCGTTAGATCATCGCACGCCACATCCTTGTATTCGGTGGATCGAATAGATCCGGACCATGATGCAGATATACGCATCCGCAGCGAGGCTCCGAAGCAGCGGTTGCCCAATCTTCGGTTCGGCATAACAGAGCCATGGGTAACGAACGAGCAAACCGCTACCTCGGATCGTTGTTGGCAGATCGTCGCTCTCAAGCGCGCCTATTGCCAAAACTAGATGCTTGACTTTCTCCTATTGAACGTCGTTTTTTGGTTGTTACTTATGCCGCTGACCTCAACCGGAGTCCTTCGGGTACCAAACCGGTGTTCACATAACGCCAGAGCGCGATGATCAATTTACGCGCGAGCGCCACAATCATCGGCTTGCGTGACCCATGAGCGTTTGCGGTGCGTTT
>JAFATF010000615.1 GCA_019244045.1 Acidobacteriota bacterium | reverse complement strand
AAATCCTGGGGCTGCTTGCCCTGATGTTGCTACAGGAGTCCCGTCGCGCCGCGAGAACATCTCCGACCGGAGAGCTGATTTTGCTGGAAGACCAGGATCGCGCGCTCTGGAACCGGGAACAGATCGCGGAGGGAGTGGCGTTGGTGGACAAAGCCCTCCAGTCCCGCCGCTTCGGCGCTTACACGCTGCAGGCTGCAATTGCGGCCATACATGCAGAGGCGGAATCGTCCGCTGCGACCGACTGGCGCAAGATTGTTGCCCTTTATGATCACTTGGTGCGAATTCAGCCTTCGCCCGTGGTACAGCTCAACCGTGCCGTTGCCATTGCCATGCGCGATGGTCCCGAGGCCGGTCTGCCGCATATCGATGCGTTGTTGGAACACGGCGAATTGGCGAATTACTACCTGGCGCATTCAGCCCGTGCCGACATGTACCGCAGGTTGGGCAGGACGGACGAGGCTCGGGCCTCTTATGAGCAGGCGCTGGCGCTGACCCAACAGGGACCAGAGCGGCAGTTCCTGCAGGAACGGATTCGGCAGCTGAAATAAAAATTGCATGGCCGTCGATTTCCCGTCTCTCCAACGACTATAAGGCAAAAGAATGATGAGCTACGGTTCCTGACTGAACAGGAAACGAGTCATCGGAAACAAACCACAAAAACAAGGAGAGGTCATGCCACAGTATCTAGTTGCTGTCTACCACCCCGACGACTACGACCCGTCCGTCGAAACCGAAGCCACTATCGAGGCGATACACGCGCTCAACCGCGAATTGATTGCTGCCGGCGCGAGGAAGTTCGCCTGCGGCCTTTCTCCGGCCAGAAACGCCAAGTCGCTGCGGGCCCGGCCCGACGGCAAAGTGCTCGTCACCGACGGGCCGTACATCGAGACCAAGGAGCACATAGGCGGTTTCTGGATACTTGAAGCTGCTGATATGGACGAAGCGCTGGCGTGGGCGCGCAAGGGTGCCGTCGCCTGCAGGGCGTCGGGCGAGGTGCGCGAGATTCTGTTCCGCCCAGCTCCGACACAAGAACCCGGCGGAAGCAAGTAAACAACCTGGCCCACTGCGGCCGCGGAACACGCGCCGTAGTGCCCGCTGGCATACATACAAGACGGAACAGTGGGGGAAACTCGGGATAGAGGTTCCCCAGTTTCCGTGCGGCTGTGCCGCAGACTAGGTCGGATTCCAGGGGCCGTGCTTCCTATGAAAAGGCCAGCCCTGGCACGGCGGGAGCCGAGAGCCGGTTTCTCGCTCACTAGGCGGTTCAATCAAGTAGTTTGTCTCTGTTGTGGATTTTTGCCGTACGCGACGACTATAGGATGAACCATGCAAGCGAGCAAGGCTGTGCTGCTGCTCGCACCTGCACGCTGAAGGACGGTCCGACAGAGAAAAAGCCCATTCTTTGGAGGAAAACAATGGGGGAAAAGAAGGTTGGCGCAATCGCAATCAGAAGTTTTGCATTCCTTATTGTGCTTGGTACGACGTACCAAGCCATAGCAAAGGATGCCAAGACACCTCATCCGAACATGGCCGCGCTCGAGCAATATCTAATGGATCGCGATGCCGAAATCGCCTTAGCCCGCAGCGCAGCACCGGACTCCATTTCCCACGACGCAGACGTCTTGGTTCTTGGCCGTCATGGTTTCGAAACGGCCGTTAAAGGCAAAAACGGTTTCGTCTGTACCGTCGAACGTTCGTGGACTTCCGCGCCGGATCCCGACTTTTGGAATCCGAAGGTGCGGGTCCCGGAATGTCTTAATGCGGCAGCCGCGCGTTCCTACCTTATTCGCAACCTAAAAAGGACCGACCTGATCTTAGCGGGACGCACCAAAGCTCAGGTCGACGAGGCTATCACCGCCGCCGTCGACAGAAAAGAACTACCCCCGATGGAACCCGGTGCCATGTGCTACATGATGTCGAAGCAGGGTTACGCTGGCGACAGCGCCGAACACTGGCCTTCCCACGTCATGCTTTTCTTTTCCGAGACCGATCTCGCAACCTGGGGAGCGAATCTGCCGGGCTCGCCCATCCTTGCCATGAGCGACGACCACGAGCACGTGACTATATTCGCCATCGGCGTGCAACGCTGGTCAGACGGAACGCAAGCGCTCAGCCATAACTGGCAGTGAACATCGGCGCGTGAGTCAATCGCGAGGCGTCGGCGAAAAGTGGAAAAAAGGGCCGGCAAAGTGCCGGCCCTGTGTCCCTGAGTCAGCGTCGTGAATGTTATTGGGGCTTGTTTTCATTTTTCTCGTAACGATTCTCTCGATGCATGAAGGCGGACGGGTTTTCCTTTATCTCATCACGCACCTGCGGGTGCTTCTCCAGCCAGCGCTGCAACTCTTTGTGGTTACTCACAAAGCTTCCGTCATTGATTTTTGAAGGATCGTTCTGCAGTTCCTGAGCGACTTCGGGATGTTTATCTAGGAAATGGTCAAACTCCTTCACGTCCCGATTCATGGTTTTATTCTCATTTCCAGCACTGTCGCGATCCATCTTAGACGAGTTCTGGCCCATGCTATCCCGATCCCTGCTCTGATCCCTGTCCCGGGTCTGATCATTTACCTGCGGCGTGGGTTGCTGTTCCTGCCCGGCCTGCGAACTGGTCATGCTCGGCTCTTCCGACATCGGCTTTGATGAATCGGGTGCCGTGGGCGACGGCTGTACCGCTGATGGCGATTTGTCCGGCTGCTGCGCGGTTTGGGCTAGAGCGCTGCCGCCGAGGATCAGCGCCGCCGATAGCGAAGCTGTTATTAGACCCCAACGTAAATTCATAATCTTTGCTCCTCCTGAATTGGACGTACTCCCGCTTGTGAACTGCAAGCTTTCTGCCAATGCTGAGTAGCTGCCTGTCCTCTGCCTATCAGCGAGATGCGCCGATGCGTCTGCCGGCAACATAAGATGCACGTTCTTTTTGCCCATTCCGGATCATACCCGGGTAGAAAGTGGCTAGGGTTCGCGGGCCAGCGATTCTCAGGCATTCACTGTAGACCAAGGAGAGTTCCTGAGGACGGGCGGGCGATAACGAGAATCTCCTGCCCATCCGGGCCTCTCACTGACGGCCATCGCGCGGGTGCTTGAAACCGGTGGTCAGGAAAATATCGCGCGCGCAGCAATGCAATGCTGTGCCCGAGTCATCCACCTCGATTTCGATCTGAGCTTTGAGGTTCTCCGCGCCAGCGGCATTGATGCAGAGGGGAATGCGGATTAAACCTGCACATACTCGTTGGCATTTTCCGAGATCACATCCCACCCGAGAATTTCCACATAGAATTGCCCTGCCGCAGCCAAGTCATGGGTTTGGATAGTGAAGAACTGAAATCTTAAAATGGGAAGCGAACTCCCGAAGCCGGCAGCAACAGCCTAAAGGCGCAGCAGAGGCCGGGTGAGGCAAGTCGGCCCCCCGCCGCCATTGATCGACAACTCGGTTCCTGGAAATGTTCA
>JAFATF010000603.1 GCA_019244045.1 Acidobacteriota bacterium | reverse complement strand
GCGCCACGCTCGTTCCACAAGCGGTGAGCGCTGCTGCCGAGGCGGCTGTCAGCACGGCAGACAAAATGGATCGAAACCTACTCATGTACCCTCCCCGCCTGCTGGTTTTCAGGCGAGATGATCCTTCTCAGTGCTCGATGCTTCAGCGTGCAGCACTCGCCGGTTGCCAGTCTAGAGGCTGAAGTTCTTTTCAGCAACTTGAGCCAAAATGGGCGCCCTGCAAAGCATCTTGCAGTTATAGCGGGTATCGAGGTCGGCAAGCCAAGGCCGGAGCGCGATCGATGCGCTCGATTTCGACGAAGGCGACCTGCGCGCCGACGGTTCAACTTTTGCGGAAGACCTGCCCATGCCGCCCGTGCGCAACCTGCTTCTCGCAAATGGATGCGTTGTGCGCGTATTGACGCTGTGCATGAGAGTTGTTATATTTTAAAAGTTCCGCGAGTCAGGATAGCTTGCCCGTGACGTGTGCCTTTCGCCCGTCGTGTCGAAGGCACTTGTTGGTGCGCGATCAAGTTTTAGGAATATGTTCCTAGGCAAGGCGGGAACACCCTCGCTGAAACAGCTCCTGCGCTGCCTTCCGGCGATGGAAGGGTATGCAGGAGAGAGCTGACGAAACGGAGTGCCTCTCATAGGTGTGAGCTGGGCGCCACCGTCGGCAGCCATTAGGGAAATCCGAATTTTCTTCCGGCAAGTTCTCCGGTAAGAAGCATGGCGGCACCCGGTGCCGGCCAGCCTCCCCCAGAGGACCAGGAAAATTGTTGGTGCGATCGGCGCGCGCCCGAGTGCGTGCGTGACGGCACGCAAGGAGCGGCAGAAGTGCCCACATTTCATCAGCTAGTGCGCAGCGGCAGGAAGGCGCCGCGATACAAGACGGCCAGCCCCGCACTCGAGGGCTGTCCGCAAAAGCGCGGAGTTTGCACCCGCGTCTATACGCAGACTCCGAAGAAGCCGAATTCGGCTCTTCGTAAAGTGGCGCGTGTGCGCTTGACCAACGGAATCGAAGTCACGACCTACATTCCCGGGATTGGTCATAACCTGCAGGAACACTCGATCGTGCTGATCCGCGGAGGCCGGGTGAAGGATCTGCCCGGGGTTCGATATCACGTGATTCGCGGCACCTTGGACGCGGTCGGCGTCGCCAACCGCAAGCAGGGTCGTTCCAAATACGGAGCCAAGAGACCTAAGTGACGACGAATGGGAGCTAGTTGCTCGCATGCCTCGAAAAGGACACATCGCAAAGCGTGGGACCGAGCCCGATCCGGTTTTTGGATCGGACCTGGTCAATAAGTTCGTCAACTCGATGATGTGGCAAGGTAAGAAGAGTACCGCTCAGGGAATCTTTTACAAAGCCATGGAACAGCTTCAGCAGAAGGGCGGCGACGAGTCCCTCAAGTTGTTCAAGAAGGCCGTGGAAAATTGCAAGCCGCTGCTCGAAGTCAAGACGCGCCGGGTTGGTGGCGCCAACTACCAGGTTCCGGTGGAAGTAAACCCGGACCGCCGTACCTCGCTGGCGATTCGCTGGATCATCACTTACGCCCGCTCGCGCGGGGAAAAGGGAATGATCGACAAGCTGACAAACGAGCTGCTGGACGCGGCCAATAATCGCGGTGCCGCCATTAAAAAGAAAGAAGACGTGCATCGCATGGCCGAGGCCAATAAGGCTTTCGCCCATTATCGCTGGTAAACGGGCGGGCGTTGGGCCTGCCCGAGTGGCATCGTGACCAACCAGTGATCCCAGCGCAAGACGGTTCACCCCAAATGTTGTTTGAGCAACGAAGAGAAGACGGTTCAAGGAAAGAATAAGAGAAGCCCGTGCCCCGACAGGTACCCATAGAGCGTTCGAGGAACATTGGCATCATGGCGCACATCGATGCCGGCAAGACCACCACCACCGAGCGCATCCTTTTCTATACGGGAAGGACGCACCGCATCGGGGAGGTCCATGAAGGCACGGCCACCATGGACTGGATGGAGCAGGAGCAGGAGCGCGGGATTACCATCACCTCGGCGGCTACGACCTGCTTCTGGCGCGACATCCGCATCAACATTATCGATACGCCGGGGCACGTCGATTTCACCGCCGAAGTTGAGCGGTCTTTGCGGGTTCTCGACGGTGCCTGCGCGGTGTTCGATGCTGTCCACGGCGTTGAGCCGCAGTCGGAAACCGTCTGGCGGCAGGCCGACAAGTACGAGGTTCCGCGCATTTGCTTTATTAATAAGATGGATAAGATGGGGGCCGATTTCGAGCACGCCATCGACACCATCCGCAAACGTCTGAACGCCCGTCCCGTCGCCATTCAGCTCCCCATCGGTCAAGAAGATAAGTTTAAAGGTGTGATTGATCTGTTCCAGATGAAAGCGATCATTTGGAAAGACGAGACCTTGGGCGCAGAATACGTCATCGAAGAAATCCCCGCCGAGCTGGTGAAGAAAGCCACCGCTTTCCATAATCAGATGGTCGAGACCATCGTCGAGAACGATGATGAACTTCTGCATAAATACATGGAAGGCGAGACCATCACTCCCGAAGAGCTGAAAAGGTCTCTGCGCAAGAGCGTGATCGCCATGAAGCTGTTCCCCGTCATCTGCGGAACGGCGTTCAAGAATAAGGGCGTTCAGCCCCTGCTGGATGCGGTGGTGGATTTTCTACCCTCTCCCATCGATATTCCTCCGGTTAAGGGAACCGATCCGGATTCCGGCAGCCCGATCGAGCGTCCGGCCGAAGATAAGGCGCCGTTCTCGGCCCTGGCATTCAAAATCATGACTGACCCGTTCGTCGGGCAGCTGGCGTTCATTCGCGTCTATTCCGGCCAGCTCAAGACCGGCGATTCGGTTTACAACACCGGGAAACAGCGCAGCGAACGTATCGGCCGCCTGCTTAAGATGCATGCCAATAAACGGGAGGAGATCACCGAGATCTACTCCGGCGACATCTGCGCCTGCGTCGGGCTGCGCAATGTCACGACCGGGGACACGATTTGCGAGCAACGCAACCCGATCCTGCTCGAATCGATCGAGTTCCCCGCACCGGTCATCGCCGTGGCCGTAGAGCCTAAAACCAAAGGCGATCAGGAGAAGATGGGCATCGCGCTTTCCAAGCTTGCCCAGGAGGACCCAACCTTCAAAGTGCATACCGACCCCGATAGCGGGCAGACCATCATTAGCGGCATGGGGGAGTTGCACCTGGAAATCATCGTGGACCGCATGATGCGCGAATTCAGCGTCGAGGCCAATGTGGGCAAGCCACAGGTTGCCTATCGGGAAACCATCCGCAGAAAGAGCGAAGCCGAAGGCAAGTATATTCGCCAGACGGGCGGTCGCGGGCAGTACGGCCATGCCAAGATTCGCCTGGAACCGAACGAGGCCGGCAAAGGCTACGAATTCATCAACGAGGTCGTCGGGGGTGTGGTCCCCAAGGAATATATCAAACCGATTGATCAGGGCATGCAAGAGGCCATGGAAGGCGGCGTTCTCGCAGGCTATCCCATGGTCGATGTCAAGGCCACGCTTTACGACGGCAGCTACCATGAAGTGGACTCCAACGAAATGGCTTTTAAAATTGCCGGCTCCATGGCTTTCAAAGAAGCGGCTCGTAAGGCCAGTCCGGTGATCCTTGAGCCGGTGATG
>JAFATF010000378.1 GCA_019244045.1 Acidobacteriota bacterium | reverse complement strand
CCAAATCGTAAACATGCGCCATCAGTGCACCTCCTGGCCTCAATGGGAGGGCAACTCACGCCCACAGGTTGCTTCTAGAAGCGGAGTATATGCTGGATTCGGTGACCATGAAAGGGAAAAGCGTCTCGTACCGCTTAGATCGGTCGCGTCAAATCTACTACCAGAGCAAGCTCTGCCGGCTGCGCCACTACCCCTTCGGGTGCATCGCAGAAGGAGCTGCGGCCGTTCTTGTAAATCTTGGCGAGACGAGCTTGAATCAGCGTTGTCAATTGCAAGTCCCTGTGAGGTCCCCGCTGTTCAGCTGTATGGATGCCAATCTAACGCCCAACGGCGAGAAATCTGCACTGTCTACGATGTGTAAATCGATAGTGCAAGAAGTCAAAGAGCTCAAATCCGCGTCTGCGGTCTGTAAGACGAAGCAAACTTTGATCCAGCCTCAGCTCAGCCATCGCCTACGTGGCGCAGCCAGCCCGGGCAATTAGTGCGCAGTGCTCGGTAATGACTGTGATTCGCCCGCAGCTGGTTGCTGGTCGAGCACGCCGACCAGCCAGGGCACCACGATCCTTCGCAAAATCAGCGGGTCGGGCCAGACTTTGACCTGCCGGCCGAGGTGGCCACCTTGAGGATTGATCCAGGCGGTCTTCGGCACGTCGCCCTTCGACAGCAGGAGATAGAGATCATCGATTGGCACCTGCGTATCGAGCACGCCGCCCACGATCAGCATCGGGCACATGGGCTGGCCGAGCAGGCCGTCGTTCATCAGCGATAGACGGGAGAATAGCGCGGCCATTTCGTCGAGATTGGTGACACCCTCGAGAATGGACATGAGTGCCGGCACTTGATCGAAGAGATACTCGCGGTTGCCTAGCAACTGGTTCACGAGGTAATCGCGCCGGAAGAATTTGTCGACCGGAGGTGACAAGGCGCTTGCACCCCGCAAGCGCGAATGTTCGACGATCGCCATCTTCGTCGCCCAGTACGCGCCCCAACTCACTCCGTGCAAGGCCAATCGTCGGCCATCGATCTCCGGACGGCTCTGCGCATAGTCGATGACACGCGACAGCATGCGATCCGCTGTCGGAGTAACCTTGATGGGGGCCTGCCCGGTTCCCGGCCCATCCACGGCGAGAACTCCGATTCCGTAGGCCAGGATTGGTGCGAAACTCTCGGCCAGGTCTTCCTTGCGGCTGTCGAGACCATTGACGGCGATAACCAGGGGAACTGCAGTTTTTGAATTCTTAGGCAGGCGCAGGTAGCCGATGACCTCCGAGGCCGCAAACGGGATATGCACGACCTCGAGTGGAGGATCGAGGAACTTCGCGTGAGCGAGGTAGGCCTGCACAGCCTTGTCGTATGCCTTCTGCTTGCCGGGTGATGAAGGAACTGGCCAGCGCGCAAACGAGTAAATGCGCCAGGCGCGGGTATAGTTGGCATTCGCCTTGGCCGGATCGCTCGAGGTCTCGGAATTGGCATCTCTCATGTAACGGTCCCCTATGTTGATGAAGGCGGCCGCCCACTCGTCCTGGTCTTTGCTGTGGATCGATTGGAACGCCTGGCGCACATCTTCCCCATCGACTCCGATGAGAGGGTAGATTCCCTGTTCGGCGCGGCGGATTGATTCCGTCTTCATCTCCTCGAGAGTGCGTTCGCGGTGTTCTTGTGCGAAGGCCACCGCGATTCCCATTGTCAGAGGAAATAAAAGAAGCAGACAGCGATCCGCAAGCAGCATGGAAGTCCTCGACCAACCCGGTTTGGGTCTGACAGCTCTACCATTCAGCCGAGACTGATGTCAACGATTCATCCCCTCGCATGGGCCTTGCCTATGGCAGGTCCAGCGGTCATACCAATATTGCCAATCTTCGCTTCAGTTCTATATTCTTGCAAGCAGTGACAAACATGCGGAGAAAAAGAACATGGCAATCGCCAGCATCAACCCAGCCACCGGACAGCTGATCAAGTCCTTCGAACAGCTGAGTGACAACGAAATCGAAGAGAAAATCCAGCGCGCATTCGCGGCCTTTGTGTCTTATAAGCACGTTGGCTTTGCACAACGTGCGCGCTGGATGATGAAAGCAGGAGAAATACTCGAGTCCGACAAGCACAGCTTCGCCAAACTGATGACGCTTGAAATGGGCAAGCCCTACCAGGCCGCGGTCGACGAAGCGGTGAAATGCGCCTGGGTCTGTCGCTATTACGCTGAAAACGCAGAGCGCTTCATGGCCGACGAGGTAGTCGAGACGCCGGCCAGCCAGAGCTTCGTGCGCTATCAACCGTTGGGCGTGGTGCTGGCGGTTATGCCGTGGAATTTTCCTTTTTGGCAGGTGTTCCGATTTGTCGCGCCAGCTCTAATGGCGGGCAATGTCGGGCTGCTGAAGCACGCCTCCAATGTGCCGCAGTGCGCGCTCGAAATCGAACACGTGCTCGGTCGCGCGGGATTTCCCGATGGGGTATTTCAAAGCCTGTTAATCGGCGCCGGCAGAGTCGACGGAGTGCTCGAGGACCAGCGAGTTGCGGCCGCGACCTTGACGGGAAGCGAAGGAGCGGGGATTGACGTGGGCATCTCGGCCGCGAAGCGGATCAAGAAAGTAGTACTTGAATTGGGCGGCAGCGATCCCTTCATCGTCATGCCCAGTGCCGACTTTAGCGAGGCGGTCGCGACCGGAGTCATGGCGCGAATTATCAATAACGGCCAGTCCTGCATTGCCGCCAAACGCTTCATTGTGCATGAACAAATTGCCGACCGCTTTGAGCGTGAATTTGTTCGACAGATGCAGGCGCTGAAGGTGGGTGATCCCATGGACCCCGCAACCCAGCTTGGGCCCCTGGCTACATCCTCCGGGGTTGCCGACCTCGAACGCACGGTGGAGTCGTCGGTCGCGGCCGGCGCACGGGTGCTCACCGGCGCAAAACGCTTGCCCGGTTCCGGAAATTTCTATGCGCCCACGGTGTTAACCGATATTCCCAAGAACTCCCCAGCCTATGGCGAGGAACTATTTGGCCCAGTAGCGTGCCTGTTTCGGGCAAACAGTGCCGAGGAGGCGATCCGAGTTGCGAACGATACCCGCTTTGGACTCGGAGCCAGTGCCTGGACCAATGATCCTAGGGAGCGCGAACTTTTCGTCAGTGAGCTAGACGCGGGCATGGTCTTTATCAACCAAATGGTGGCATCCGATCCGCGTGTTCCCTTTGGTGGTGTCAAACAGTCCGGCCACGGGCGAGAATTAAGCTTCCATGGGATCCGGGAGTTCACGAACATCAAAACTGTTTGGGTGCAGGAAGCGGCGCAGCGAGCTTCAACCGCCAGCAAGGCGGAATAACCAGGAAACGGTAAAGCTCTGCGTTGACATGCATCCGGTATGGTGGTATTACCACTGTGCCATCCGATGGCGGTTGCGCGGTTTTCTGCTGTTTTGCAGGTAGCTCGACAAATCTGGCAACGGTCTAGGGGATATTTCCGTGTATAAAGCGGTGCGAACCTCTCGCTTGTACGAACAAATCGTCCAGCAAATTGAAGACTCCATTTTGAAGGGTGCGCTGAAACCTGGCGATCAGCTGCCTCCGGAACGTGAATTGGCGGAGCGGTTCCGGGTAAGCCGCACGGCAGTTCGCGAAGCGGTCAAAGTACTGAGGGAAAAAGGCCTGGCCGAGGCTTATTCGGGCCGCGGAACGTTTATTACTAGCGGCACGTCTCACGCCATGCGGCAATCACTCGATCTGATGACCAGAATCGGACCGGACGGTTCGACTCACCTCGCCGAGGTGCGCGCGATCCTCGAACCAGAGATCGCGGCGCTCGCTGCCAGCCGCGCCGACGAGCAACATCTGGCAACCATGCGTGAAGCGGTCGCGGTTATGGATGATGCTCCAGATGATGCTGACGCGTTTATTGAAGCCGATCTCGATTTTCATCTATCGCTCGCCGAGGCCGCTGCTAATCCTGTGATCTTATCCCTCATTGATTCGATCGTCGGACTTCTGCGCGAGCAGAGGCTCGGCATTTTCCACGTAGATCGCGGTCCGCAGCGCGGACAGTTTCATCACAAGCGAATTTTGGAAGCCGTAGAGCAACACGATCCGGACAAAGCGCGGGCTGCCATGCGCGATCACCTCGAGCAGATTCGCGCAGATGCACACAAGGCTTCTCAGTTGGCCAGCGCCGCGACGACCACCTAAGTTCGGAGAAGATCCGGTAATGGCAAATCTCGGTTTCGTCGGCCTCGGTGTCATGGGCGGCCAGATGGTCAATCGACTGCTCGGCAAAGCTCACACGGTAACCGGCTACAACCGTACTCGTTCAAAAGCTCAGTGGCTGATTGAGCGCGGCATGAAGTGGGCTGATTCCCCCCAAGCAGTGGCCGCCGCCGCCGACGTAACCTTCACCATGGTCACCAATTCGGCCGCCCTCAGGGCGGTTAGTGAGGGAGCGCATGGACTTCTGGCGGGGCTCACCCGAGGAAAGATCCTGGTTGACATGAGTACCGTCAGTCCCGCAGTCAGCCGCGCTCTTGCCAGCCAGGCACGCGAGCATGGCGCGGACATGGTGGATTCTCCGGTCTCCGGCAGCGTCGTCACCTTGCAAGAGGGAAAGCTTTCAGTCATGGTGGGCGGGCGCAAAGAAACATTTGAGCGCATTCAGCCGATTCTTCAAGATATCGGGCCTAAGGTGACCTACGTGGGGGAGAACGGGCTGGCGCTGGTCATGAAGATTGCCGTGAATCTCAGCCTTGCCGTACAGATGCTTGCCTTCTCCGAAGGCATCCTGCTGGCGGAAAAAAGCGGCATCTCGCGCTTTACGGCGGTAGACGTCATGACGCACAGTGCGATTGCCTCGCCCATGGTCCAATATCGCGGCCCCTTCATTCTTGGACATCCCCAGGAAGCCTGGTTCGATGTCAACATGATGCAAAAGGACATGCAGTTGGCGCTTGCTTTGGGTCGAGAGCTCAATGTGCCCATGCCGGCCACGGCCGTGAGCAACGAAATCTTGACCGCGGCACGCGGCATGGGTATGGAGAAGCAGGACTTCGCGGTGATGTTCGACGTTCTGGCTCACATGTCAGGACTGGCCAAAACGGAAGCCGTAAAATGAGCAGCGCGACGCGCTCCGAGCTCGGATCAGAAGCTGCAGTGGAGCGCTGGCTGCGCGCCTACAGGCAGATGCTCAGCATTCGCGCCTTTGAGGAACGGGTGAATGACCTCTATACGCGCGCCCTCATGCCGGGTCTGGCGCATTTATACCTGGGGGAAGAGGCGATTGCTGTCGGCGTGTGCGAAGCTCTCAATCGGGATGACTACATCACCAGCACGCATCGCGGCCATGGCCATTGCCTGGCCAAAGGCGCGGCTCCCGATCGCATGTTCGCCGAGTTGCTGGGCAAAGAAGCCGGTTATTGTCGCGGCAAGGGCGGATCGATGCACATTGCCGACCCAGCGACCGGTAACTTGGGCGCAAATGCCATTGTTGCAGGCAGTGTGGCCATCGCCACGGGCGCGGCACTCTCGGCCAAGCGCTTGGGCAACGGACGCGTGACCGTCTGTTTCTTCGGCGAAGGGGCACTGGGCCAGGGACTTCTCTACGAGGTCATGAACCTGGCCGAGTTATGGAAGCTTCCTGTCCTCTACGTGTGTGAAAACAACTTGTATACCGAATACACGCATTATGAAGAGACCACTGCCGGTGAGATTCCAGGCCGTGCGGCGGCCTTTGGCATCAAGAGCGAGACGGTGGACGGGCAGGATGTGCGTGCGGTTTACGCCGTAGCCGCAAAATTCGTGGCAGGCGCTCGTCGCGGCGACGGTCCCGGCTTCCTGGTGGCCAACACGTATCGTTACCATGGTCATCATGTGGGCGACATCAGCCGCGAGTATTACCGCCCCAAGGAAGAAGAACAGCACTGGAAGACAGAACGCGATCCCCTGAAGCTTCTCGGCTCTTGGCTGCTGAAACAGGGGCTGGCCGACGAAGCAGTTTTGGCGCGCATCGCGGCTGAGGTGAACGGTCAGCTGGATGCGGCCGTCCAATTTGCTATCGCGGCCCCCTATCCTAACCCGGAGGAGGTGGACAAGGACGTCTATGCCTGACCGCGAGCTGACGTTTGCGCAAGCCATTCGCGAAGCTTTGATAGAAGAGATGCGCCGCGACTCATCCGTCTGCATCTTCGGCGAAGACGTGGCTGAAGCCGGAACTCCGTTCAAGGTCCTCGCAGGACTGGTCGAGGAATTCGGTTCCGAGCGCGTGATCGATACTCCCATTTCTGAGGCCGGATTCACCGGAATAGCAGTGGGCGCCGCCATGACTGGGCTCCGGCCCGTTGTCGATATCATGTTCGGAGATTTCATTACGCTGACCATGGACCAGATGGCAAACCAAGCAGCCAAGGTCCACTATATGTCGGGGGGAAAATGGAAGGTCCCGATGGTCATGCGCACTACGCTCGGGGCGACGCGCCGATCGGCGGCGCAGCACTCACAATCTTTGCACGCCTGGTTCAGTCATGTTCCGGGACTCAAGGTGGTCCTGCCGTCAACGCCGCGCGATGCTAAGGGCCTGCTGAAGACTGCGATCCGCGACGACAATCCAGTCGCTTTCTTTGAAGACAAAATGATGTACAGAGCCAAGGGTCCGGTTCCTCAAGAAGAGTACACGATTCCGTTTGGAGTCGCCGATATCAAGCGAGAGGGCAGGGATATCACGATTGTTGCCACCAGCAGCATGGTGCAGGTGGCGCTGGGGGCGGCGGGTCTGCTCGAGAAAGCGGGGATCAGCGCCGAAGTCATCGATCCACGCACCACCTGGCCGCTGGATGAGAAGACGCTGATTGAATCTGCACAGAAGACCGGGCGAGCCATGGTGGTCGATGAAGGCTACGGCCGTTATGGGGTGGCGGGGGAAATTGCGGCCGTAATTGCCGAGGCTGCTTTTTACGATCTTGATGCCCCAGTGAAGCGCCTGGGCGCGATGCAGGTGCCCATTCCCTTTTCGCCCCCACTCGAGGATCTGACGGTTCCAACCGAGAAATCCGTATTCGAAGTGGCGCAGGAACTCTGTCGCTGACGGAGGGAACAACAATCTTAGCCACCGAGGGAGACAGACTATGGCATTGCCAACCTACGGGACCATGGCAGTGGACTGGGAAAAGCGCGTCGACTTCGACCGGCTGCGCCGTCAGCGGCTGACGCGCGCCAAAGATCTGTTGCACAAGTCCGAATGCGGTTCCCTGCTCTGCTTCGATATGAACAATGTGCGCTATCTCACGGCCACGCACATTGGAACGTGGGCGCAAGACAAGGCCAACCGTTTCACCTTGCTGCCGCAAAACGATGAACCCATTTTGTGGGACTTTGGATCCGCTGCCAAACATCATCAGCTGCACTGCCCCTGGCTGGCTGAGCGCTCGCGACCGGGTATTTCCATGCTGCGCGGAGCCATGTCGCCTGAAATGGGTCGGGCCGAAGACGTGGCGCGCAAGATTCGCCTCGAACTGGAGGCCCGCGGTCTTGAGAAAGAACCGGTTGGCATCGATATCATCGAGTTGCCCGTGCTGTTTGCCTTGCAAAAGGCAGGGCTGAAGGTGGTTGATGGACAGCAAATTATGTCCGACGCGCGCGTCATTAAGACGGAGGATGAGATCACGTTGCTGAACACCTCCGCCATGATGGTGGATGCGGCATACGATGAACTGTATCGCGCGATGAAGCCGGGCATTCGCGAGAACGAAGCAGTGGGTCTAGTAAGTAAGGTTTTGTATGACTTAGGTTCCGAGTATGTCGAGGCGGTAAATGCCATCTCGGGCGAGCGCTGCAATCCCCATCCTCATGTTTTTTCTGATCGCGTGCTGCGTCCCGGCGATCCCGTCTACTACGACATTCTGCACTCTTATATGGGCTACCGCACGTGCTACTACCGCTGCTTTACTGTAGGTTATGCCTCACACGCGATGGTGGATGCATACAAGCGCTGCCGCGAGTACCTCGATGCGGCCATCGAGCTGGTTCGCCCCGGGCGTACCACGGCTGAGATCGCCTCCCTCTGGCCGAAAGCTCAGGAGTTCGGTTTTCCCAATGAAGAAGCCTGTTTCGCATTGCAGTATGGGCACGGTGTGGGCCTGGCGATCTGGGAAAAACCCGTGATCAGCCGCTTGGTGTCATTCGATCATCCCTACGAAATAAAACCCGGAATGGTATTTGCACTCGAAACTTTCTGGCCTTCGACCGATGGTTGGAGTGCGGCACGGATTGAAGAGGAGATCGTCGTCACGCCCACGGGACACGAGGTCATCACCCGCTTCCCCGCCGAGGAACTCCTGGTGGCAGGCGCGCATTACGTCACCGTCAAGGGACCGCTGCCCACGATACGGGAAGGCGAAAATAAACCCACGGCACGGGTTCGCGAAATGGTGGAATCGGCTTCCAAATCGGAACGGGTGGAAGTGGGAGATTGACCAGCGGCTCGTAGGTATCGTCTGTTTGAGTTGGCTCACGCCCAGATCCTCCACTCAGTTTCGAATGTTCGCAATGAGAGTGCAACTCTTGCAACAGTTAAGACAAGAATAGGCCAAGTCGATGGCAATCAGTGTCGTTATGCCCGCTCTCGAAATGGCTCAGGAGACGGGCAAGCTCCTGGCTTGGCGCAAAAGAGAGGGCGACGCCGTCGCTAAGGGGGAGATTCTGCTGGAGATCGAGACCGACAAGGCGGTCATGGAAATCGAGGCGCCCGGGGACGGCATTCTTGCCGGTATCAGGGTGCAGGCGGGAGCGGAAATACCGGTGGGTCAGACTCTCGCTTGGCTCGTCGGACCCGGTGAAACGCCTCCCCAAGAGGATCCTCCGGCCCCGTCCGGGCGCGCAATGGCACGGGAACCGGCCGTTTCAGGCAATGCAGCCCGGACCGGGATCGCAACCCAGGAGGGGCGAATCTCTCCTAAGGCCCGCCGCTTGGCGCGCGAACTTGGAGTTGAGATCTCTTCCCTGTGCGGATCTGGGCCGGGCGGCGCGATTATAGAAAAAGACATTTTGGCTGCGGTTAAACGCCGTCGGTCCACCTTACGCCCAAGCGATGAAAATCTCAGCACAATCGCAAGGCTTATGGCCGAACGCACGACCGATAGCTGGACGACCATCCCTCACTTTTATGTTAACCGGGAGGTTGATGCAGGTGCCCTGGTTGAGCTCAGGGGAGAACTTTCGGCACAGCTCGAAACAGCTGCCGGCGTGCAGCCGAGCTACACTGACCTGTTTTTATTTGTGGCGGCAAGAGTCTTAACCCGGCATCCTGCCGTGAACGCGAGCTGGATTGACGGGGGGATTCGCCGAAATGCCGACATCAATATTTCGCTGGCCATCGCCGTGGAGACCGGGGTAGTTACGGCCGTGCTTCATCGCGCAGACAAACTTGACCTGAGTGAGCTCAGTCGGCAACGCCGGGAAGCTGCCGAGCGGGCGCGTTCTGGGAAGCTTCGTCCCGTCGACGTCAGCGGTGGTACCTTCACCATCAGTAACTTGGGGATGTACCAGGTTGATGCCTTCAGCGCCATCATTACGCCGCCCCAAGCCGCGGTTTTGGCGCTCGGCCGAATCAGAGAGCGAATAGTTCCCGTTGATCATCGGGCCGTGGTCCGCCCCACGCTAACGATGACTTTATCGTGCGATCACCGGGTGGTCGACGGCGCCAGGGCTGCCATGTTTTTGGATGATTTGGTTCACTCGCTTCATCAGCCCAAGAGTTTGCTCGCCTGAAGACCGGCACTGGGTAGGCCTGCCCGCGCGAATCGTCTCTGCGAGGGGCGTTTTCAGGTACTTACTTATCGGACAAGACAAATTCCGCGTGCGCTGTCTGCCCACCCGTTACTTTTACGTGCTTCTCCCAGGTCCTGGGATCGCTGAATACCGGGCGCTGCACCGTCCGCTGCGTGAGCACATCGTGGATAGCTTCTTTGCGGGCAAGATTCCAACCTTCATGCCAGGCAATGAGTTGGTAGTCGCCGGCGGGTACTTCGGTGAGCTCAAACCGGCCACTTTCGTCTGTAATCACGTAATAGGGGTGCGGGGCTACGAACATTTCGGCATTCATCCAGACGTGGCCACCGTTACAGCGCAGGTTCACCAGTCCGGGCGTGTTCATCGGGCGCGAAACTACGGTGTTCTGAAATGGGAACGGCAGGTTGTAGGTTGCCGCGCCTTCCATGTGAATGGTGTGAAGAGTCGGATCTGAGCTCCTCATTTGCAGGTCCTGTTTCTCCGGAACCAGGAGAATATGGGGCTCGTAGTGACAGCGCTTCTGATCAAGAAAGCGTCTGGCCTCGGGCAAATGCATCGCTTTCCCTTTGCTGATATCACTGAGGAAGACCACCGTGTTGGCGACGCCCCCTTGGGGCCCTATAATCAAACGCTCCAGATCAACCTGCTTGTGGGAGTCCGGATCGCATATTTGTGGGTCTTTGGTGACCGGATACATGAGGCTGTGCGGCTCCGGCCCGGACCACTTGACGGTTCCGGCGATCGTGCCCCCGTTCTCCACGTTGATGACTTGGTAGTCGCTTTGTGCGACGCTTCTGCCCGAAAGCAGAATGCTGAGTATCGCGAGCGCGAAGTAAAGCATCGTCCCCCCACACATCTCTATTCGGAATTGTAATGACTTTTAGCCACCAGACCAGATGACGGAAGTAATCTGGAGGCTCCGAAGGGGGCAACGTGGACCTAAGAGTAGACAAAAAAATGCGGCCTAAAGGCCGCATAAAAGGTCTGCCCGGAAGCCTTCCCGTTAAGAAGAAGGAGGAACGATAGCGCCGGATTCCTTAGTTTGTCGTGACTCGGCCGAGTATTTGCGAACTGCGGCCAGGAATGGCTTTGCTGCCGGAGGCGCGGCAACTTTGCCCGAGAGAATGGTTTGGAAGGGCAAAATCTTGCCATAGAGAACCGCCGTTTCATCCTTGTCCTGCTTGACCACGGCGCCGTTCAAATCGATACCAGCAAAAATACCGCGCGCGCGCGAATAAGTTAAGACGTCAGACTTGAACTTCCAATCCGTGCTGCCCGAAGCTTGGCGGCCCACCGGGCCTGCGGCTCCCGAAGCGCTAGCTCCGATCTTGAACTTATTCGTCAAAAGCGCGTCCATGCCTTTCTGGCTCATCACCAGCATGACCACATCGACAGCCTCCCCACCGGCCTGCAACCCCCAACTGCCGCCCGTGATATCCACGGGTACCGGAGCAGTCCAGCCGCTGGCCGAGTGACACGTGGCCGCGCCCTTTCCGTGCTCGCCACCAAAAACAAGGGCAATCTTTATGGTGGAAGGAATCACCACCAGACACTTGGCGCCGGTGAATGCATCCTGAGGAATACCCTTCTCAGGAACCTTCATGATTTCATCCAGCACTGTGGCCGAGGCGTCCAGTCGCTTCTCAATATCTGTCTTCTCGCCCGTGGCCCCCTTGCTGGTTTCAGCTGCCGTCTTCGAAGGAGGTAAAGGCTTGCTAGTGGTGTTGGTCTCATCCGACGAATTTTGCTGACTCGTGGTGCTTTGAGCTGCCAATCCGCAGGTCACCGCAAAAATCAGCACGATAAACATAGCAACATACCGCGTACTCCCACTTGTGATCTTCATAGAGGCACCTTCCACGGGGAATCATCCATTAAACATCCTAGTAGGCGACCGGCCACAACATCTATACGGTATACGCTGTACATGGGTGAGTTACGGGCCTTAACAGCCGTTGGCATCGGGAGTTGCTGGCCGGCAAAGGACTTAGTAACCTTGAGTGAGCCATCTTTGCTTGTGCCATGCGAGTTCAATATCACAGCTCCCGTCGTGTTCGAGTGCAAACCCTTCTGCCACTCGTCTTATCACCTACCCTATTTTTCGGCTCAGGGATGGGGACGAAGAATGTAGTCCCACAAGTACGCTGGCGCGAAGGTGATCCGCAATGTACCTTGCTCAAGAGCCCCGATGGCCTGTACCACTACTCGCTGGGATACGAAACAGAAAAGATCACTCTGACCCTGGACCCGCAGGAGCTTGAAAAGACTCGCCGCACTTTGAGCCATGTGTTTCGTGTGCTGCTGACCTTTCGCAACACAGGTACCACTCCTCTCGAAGTCAGCCCCAACAATATCACTTTGGAATTGGTGGATCATTTTCACGTGCGCATGAGCAGTTTGGATCCCGATGATTTTTCTTACCGCATTCAGGATGATTCAGACGAACTGGTTCACCAGAGCGAGCGGGAATTGAAGAAGCATCCGGAACGCAGACAGGTGATCGAGACCAAGCTCAAGGAACACGAGAAGCTGGTCAGCCAATGGCTTGAGTACCTGAGCACCAAGGCGCTCGAGGATGTAACGCTCGACACAGGCCGCCCAGAGATCACCGGCATGGTGTTCTTCAACACAAAGACTAAGTGGAAAGGCGACTGGAAGAAAGAGGAGAATTTCGTGCTTCGCATTCCAGGGGAAAAGGTACTTTTCGAATTCCCCTTTACGCTCCCGCCGGTTGGCCAGGCGCCTTCCCTGCGGGAGCGGCCCGGCCCAGAAGAGTGATTCTAGACAGCCAGGCGCGTGGGAGAAATCTGTTGTTTGCGATCGCGCAGCAGCAGATCGCGTAGAGAAATCAGGCCCTTCAGCCGCTTTTCCTGGCAGACCGGCAGGTGACGAAAGCCGAACTCCTTCATGAGAAAGAGACAATCTTCGATACTTTCGTCCGGTCCCACCGATCGAGGGTTCGCGGTCATCACTTCTGCAACCCGGGTCTGTCCCGGCAAACGGCCTAGGGCAACCACCCGGTTCATCACGTCGCGCTCGGAAAATATTCCGGCGAGCTCTCCATTGCGAAGGACGGGCAAGGCTCCGATGCTATGTTCCATCATGAAGCGGGCGGCGTCGAGGACCGTACTGTCGGCGTCGATCGAGTAAACTCTGCGATCCTTAATAATGTCGTTGATGGTTGCCATGGCACTCCCCTTCGCTGCGGATCCATTCGGCGGTAACGAGCAATGCCTGGAGCGGCAAGGTCACTACTGTAGCACAGGAAACACAGCTGCTGGCAACTGGAAAGACGAGATGCTAGAAACGAAATGTAGGCCCTAGGGCCCCCTTTATGTTGTTGTAATGGTGGCCGTGGTCGAAATATAGAGCGTCTCCTGCATCGAACCTGAGCCCCCAGCGGCCAAAGGAATATTCCAGTCCACCGCCGGGATAAAGAACAAAGTCAGTGCCGCCACTGGTCGCGGGTTGCTGCGGGTTGGTAAAGCCTTGGGGGATATTGGCGGTTGAAGTCGTGAAATCGATGAATCCCACCTTTACGGTGGCAAACACCCGCATCTTCTTCTTTACGAATCTCTTGTCCAGCTTAGCGCCCCCTAGACCGCTCGCGATCCTTAGGTGGGTCATCAGAGAATCAGTGACAAATCCGTTCGTCCACGACGTGGTAAAGGTTTGGGCGAAATCGTATGCAGCCTCGGCTTCCAGCTGGAACCA
>JAFATF010000136.1 GCA_019244045.1 Acidobacteriota bacterium | reverse complement strand
GGCGATTGGTTTGAAGCTCGGAGCGGAGGAGCGAATCGAGCGCTATGACCCGGTGAAACTCGCCGCACTCTCAGCACGGTCATTCCGCGACGCGGTCGAACGGTCATCGCGTTACAAACGGCTCACGTGTCCAGAGGAGATCCGTCTGGTCACGCGGGGCGACGAGTGCGCCATACAGTTCATCTGGCTTCTCGCGCAAGAGCAAGAGCCTCCATTGCTGGTAGACGCATGCTTTGCATGGATTGTGTCCCTTGGCCAGCGAGGCACCGGGCGTCCGCTACACCCGAAGAAGGTTGAGTTTCAACGGGCGCTCACGCATCGAGAAATGTATGAAACACATTTCCGCTGTCCGGTCAAGTTTAAGGCCAAGCAGAACGCTCTCATATTTAATAAGTCAGATATTGATCTTCCGTTTGTAACTTACAATGCCGATTTGCTGGCGACGGTCGCGCCGCAGCTTGAAGCAGAGCTGGCTGAACAACTCTCGAACGAGAGTTTTCGCGAACAAGCAAAAGGGATACTGAAGCAGTTGCTTGCCGGCCAGCGTCCCGAGATACAGGATCTTGCCAGAGAGCTGCACCTGAGCACTCGGACGTTGCAGCGCCGACTAGCCGAGCATGGAATTACGTTTCAACGTCTATTGGACGAGGCACGTCGCGAACTGGCGCGGCATTACCTGCTCCATTCCTCTCGGGAATTGAACGAGACTGCGTACCTCCTAGGCTACGAAGACGCCAATTCTTTCTATCGAGCTTTTCACCACTGGGAAGGAACATCGCCCGGCCACTGGCGAGCACTCCAAAAGGCTCCCGCCTGACAAGGCAAACCCACAAAGGGATTCTTTGACGCAACCGACGTAGGCCTCATTATCAATTCGGATGGTTGCAGGGTTCAGATAACTTATAGAAAATAAAGTATTTCGTGGTTGCGGGGGCCCGATACGTACCGAATTTAGACGCTTTGGCCATCCGATTCCGCAGCGAACTGATTCATTGCGCCGCGTAACGGCAATATTTTCAAGCTCTGAGCAGCGTAGCGAGCTTGCTCCGCCATAACCCGAATATCCAGTGCCGTGCGATCCGAGACTCGGACCAGACTTTTGCCGTGAGATCGCTGCGTGATTAGGTTTTACAATGCATTATAAAAAGGCGCCCCGCTCGAGGAGACGAAGGCTCTCCACCTGGCGGCTCGGTGCTGCACCGCATCGGGCGTCGTTGCTCCACTGCATGTGTGGCACGCTCAGGTGAAATAAAAGGCAAACAGTCAAAGATCGTGATCTGTCGAGAATCTGGGAAGGCCGGTCACCATTCCTTCCCGCGGAATTCTCGCACAGCGGTCCTCGCCCTCAAGGGTTCGCTTCGCGCGCCAAACAGCGGCGCGCCCTTGACCGCTCCGGGCCGCTCTGCACACCTCTCCGCCATGAAGGAATGGGCCTCTCTGGAATGACACCAGCTATCGGGTCGCCATCTGGCACTGTGCATCAGGGCACGAGAAGTGAGCCGGTGACGAAAGAAGAAGAAAAAAAGGGGGATGCTATAGGTCCACCGACCGGGAGATCGTCGCGCCCTGGGCGTTCGGACGCGCAAATTTCTTGGGGAAAAGCGGAAAGATAGGTGAAAACCAAAAAAGGGCGGCAACCGCGGCGACCGCCAAGGTGCGGCCCAGATTATCCTTCGGGATCGCTACGGTCGCAAGGAAAATCGGGACCACCCCGAACGCTTCGATGCACCGACAAATTTGAACCCGTAGGGCTCAAGATGGTCAACCCCCTTTGCCATGCAAAGCGGAGAAGAACGGGGTGGGACGATGGCACTTTGAACTTGGGGGAAAACTCAACCTGTATGTGAAGAAGCTTTCCCCCAAGGAGAAACTCACCGATGAGCGAGATCAATTATATCGGCCTGGACGTTCACCAAGAAACGATTTCTGTCGCGGTCCTCAATGGCAGCGGAAAGCTGGTGATGGAATCCATCATTGAGACCAAAGCTGCCACCATTCTACAGTTCATCCGCAGTCTACGGGGACAGTTGCACGTGACCTTCGAAGAAGGAACCTGGGCGGCTTGGCTCTACGATCTGCTGAGGCCCGCTGTATACCGACTCGTGGTCTGTAATCCTCGCCGCAACGCCTTATTAAAGGAGGGCAGCAAAAGCGACAAGGTGGATGCGCGCAAGCTGGCCGAGTTGCTTCGCGGCGGGCTCTTGCGCCCGGTCTATCACGGGGAACATGGCCTACGAACGCTTCGCGAGCTGGCGCGCAGTTATTCGATTCTCAGCAAGGACATGACGCGGGTGATGAATCGCATCAAAGCTATCTACCGGGGCTGGGGCATTCCTTGTGCCGGTATGCAGGTCTATGATCCGCGTTATCGCGCACAATGGCTGCACAAGATCCCGGAAGCCGGCGTCCGTCGCCGAGCGGAGATTTTCTATCAGCATCTCGATGGATTGCATATCTTGCGGCAAAAAGCGCGACGCCAGTTGTTGGAGGAGAGCCGGAAACATAAACCATCAAAATGGCTCTGCCAGATTCCCTGTATTGGTCCTATTCGTGCCGCGTTGCTGATGGCGCTGATGCAGACACCATACCGGTTCCGCAGTAAGCGGCAGCTTTGGACTTACAGCGGTTTGGGGATTGAGACGCACGACAGTGCCCAGTACCGCTACGTCGACGGACGGCTGCAGCGTTCCAAGAAGCCGCAGCAGCTGCGTGGGCTGAATCAAAATCACAATCATCAGATGAAAGAGATCTTCAAGAGTGCGGCCACCACCGCCGCTCATCGTGGAGGACCGTTTGAGGATTTCTACGCGAGACTGCTGGCCAAAGGCATGAAGCCGGAGATGGCTCGGCTCACGCTGGCTCGCAAGATCGCGGCCATAACTTTGACCATCTGGAAGGAAGGAGCCCGTTTCGACGCAAATCAACTGACAGCGCAAGCAGCTTGAGCGCCGTAAGCAAACCCAGCTGACCTCCAGGTCAACTTTCATGCCCGGTGGTGGCCAGTTCGGTTCTTACGATGCTCGGGTTCGAGGGAGAGTATCTAGTAAGTTGTTAGGCCTTAGTGCACTTGAACGGGCACTTTGAGTCTCCGTTTCAATCGTATGCCCCCTCGCACAACCCAAAAAAGCTGTAGGCCTCGAGCCTCAGATAGGATCATGGTTGGCACATTGGCCAACACTTCAAGCTTGCGCAGCTTCAGGAACTGAAAATGGCGTCAAGCGCTACCTCTACATGAAACAGTGGGCTTGGGAACCATCAGTGTTCGCCGTCATGCGGCGCATTAAGGCGGTTAAAACCAAAACCTCTCCGTGGAAAGAGACGGGGCTGGATGCAATCGGCCAAATTCCCGCCTCTGCCGAGGGGAAGGGCAATATTTCTCTTGACATCCCTTTTTATAGGACAACTTACAAGACACGCGGGGGACTCCCAAAACGCAGCGCAAGTCATACAAGACATATCAAATTGTGGGTTCGGTTGTCGGTTGAAAATTTTGATTGCCATCGACTCTTCGCCCGGCAGCACAAATGCGTGAGTCACATGAAATAGGGCTTATCACCATCCGTATTAGGCTTATTCACTCCCAGATTGCCGTGAAGAGCGCGCTTAGGTGAATCAATCAGCTTTACTATCAGGTCCGCAACGCTCTTGCGCGATACTTCCGTTCCCTTGAACGGCTCATTCCTTTCTGTCGTTTCGTAGTCTACTTCGTCCCTGTCCGTCAGCCAAGCGGGGCGCAGGATTGTGTAGTCCAACTGAGACGCCTCGACGGCATCAGCTGCTCTGCGGAAAGGGGCCAGGTAATCGGCGATCTCGCGCCGGTTCCACTCCCCGAATTTCCCTGGCACTTCTGACCCGTAAGAGTTCACAGGTTTTCCATGAAGAACGGGACTACTTTGGCTAACGCAATCGCAACCGGCTTGGGCTGATCATAAAGGTCATAGTGCGAATAGGGCGTTGATGAATTTTCACTTCAACTTGCGACTCGAAACTTGCCGCTCCCCGTTTTGCCTTGCATGTGCTTATCGAACCAAGCGATCAGCTGCTCAGGATGCTGCCCGAAATGGTTATAGGCGTAGAACCGCTGGTTCGATTCTTCGATCCACACTAACTCCTTGGTCTCGGCAGCGAGCGAGTCGAAGATTTCCCGCCCATCCTTCTCCCCGTGAATTAGGAAGTCGCGCCGCAGTTGCGCCATCAACGTCGGGATTTTTACGCCGTAACCGTACTTCTGGGGCCGAAAGTCGAAGAGACTGAATCCACTCGTCTCCCGACACCGCTGGTCGAGCCGCTTCGACGCTTCAACAGGATCAAGTACCAGGTTCTCAGCGCCACGCTCGATGAAGGTTGGCCCGGAGACGACGTTGAGCAGAGCCAATACCTCGATATGACGGAATTCATCAGGCCATTTCGCCATCGCAATTATTGTCGAATTACCACCCATGCAACGGCTGAAGAGGCTGGTACGCATCTTGCCGAGTTGCTCGTGATCATGCGCGTAGCGGACTGATCCCACCACGTCGCGACATTCCAGAAGACCAAGGCCGCTGATCCCGCCATTGGCCTCACCGCTTCGACCGCAGTTCCGCAGGTCATAGGTGAGGATGTTGTAGCCAGCGTCATGAAGCGCTTTCAGCTCTGGTAGAAAATTGACTTCGAACCCCCCGAAATAACCCTTGTACTCCGGCAGATGACCCGGAAACCCGTAGCGGTTGCAAGTCATCGGATGATTGATAATCAGCAGGCGATCGGAGGCTGCAGGAATAAACCATGCCTCCAGCGGAACGCCGTCCATCGACGGAAACCAAGTCTCCTCGAAATCCATGCCGTAATCGCTCGGCTTGCGCATAACCGGAGTGCGCAGTCCAGTTTTGAAGAGACCGGCATATTGCTCAGTGAGGGGATCAAGCTTGTCCGCGAGCTTGCCGGCCGCACCCTTGATTGCGTTTACGGCCGTATCCACCAGGCCGCCTTCATCGGCCCCGATAGCTTTCTTGTAGTCAACATCGTTCGCGCCAAGGTCGCTTGCTGCGTCGTTTGCTGTGGTTCCCATAATAAAATCTCCTTTGAGAGTGCGTCCGAACCGGGCCAAACACTCTTAAA
>JAFATF010000115.1 GCA_019244045.1 Acidobacteriota bacterium | reverse complement strand
GCGGAGTTCTTCAATGCTTTCAACCATCCCGTCTTTTCGCAGCCGGATGCTTTCATCACCGATGGACCCGGTGCTGCAGGGGTGATCACGTCAACGGTGATACCCCAGAGACAGGTTCAGTTTGCTCTGAAGTTGCATTTCTAGTTGGGTCATGAGCAAAACGGAGCATCGCAGCTGATCGCTCGGTTTTGCGTAAGTATACGGCTGATGAGGGGAAGGACCCCCTCGAACGGCTTCTAGGAGCAGGACTCAAACCACCTTCCGCTGCTGCATTTCTCAGGAGTGCGGTGGTGAGCGAAGAAGGAAAAGGCTCGGAAGAGAGATTCGGGTCCGGTGACTTCTAGGGAGAGGAGCCGTCGGTACGGCGAAGCGGGCAGGCTATCCACGTTGCAAGCTTAAAGGACCAACTGGCAACGGGAGGAGCCGTAATTGTGACAGAGGGTGGCAGTCCTCAACGGATAGCATGATCCTGAATCGATAAACGTCCGGAATTCTGTGAGGGGCTTCGGGTGAAATTTCCCCGGCCTACGCGGGCATTGCGACGGGGTCAGATGAAGCGCAGAGAGTTTCTAAAAACTACTGTGGCCTTGGCCGCAGCCGCGGAATTGGCAGGCAAGAAAGCGCATGCGCTGGTCCCGGCCCACAACTGGGGCAAGTACGACTTCGGCTCTGGCCCGCCGGTGACAGACCGCCTCAATCAAGGACCCTTTCCTCAGTATCCGCCCGATGCAGTTATTCCCACAGACGAAGTGGTTATGACCACGACGCCGGCGGAGGGCGTTGTTCCTAATTACGGCAAAGGTCTTATCACATACATCACCGCCGATATGGGCACGGAGGAGATCAAGTCAGACAATATTCCCGGAGCCATCGAAGAACTGGTTCGGTTTCCCCTGGGAGAGAAGCTTTACATTCGCCCAACCTGGCGTGAAATTCAGCCACGACCGGGACGCTTAGCGCTTCCTGAGTATCTGCAGCTGCTTTTAGATCTGGCCAAGAAGAACAACAAACGTATAGGCATGCGCATTCAAATGAGCGCTCCCGACTACTGGCATGCACCGGCACTGCCGGACTTCGTTCTTGACAAGGTGCCCACGGTCGATCTGGTCATGGATCCGCGCGAACCCGCTACCCAAGGAGCGAGATTCCTGAAAAACCCCTACTCGCGATATCAGCCTCGGTATGACGATGCTTTCTTCCAGCAGGCATTCAAAGAGCTGATTGAGCAACTGGCGGCGGAATTCAATGGAAATCCCCTCGTCGAGTTCATTGATACATTTCTCTATGGATTTTGGGGCGAAGGGCATACCTGGCCCTTTCGCAACACCCCTTTTTCCGATTACGCCACGGCGGAACGGACATGGGTTCAGATGTGGGAGGTCCAGCAAGAGCACTTCACGAAAACCCCGTTGCTAACCAACACCCAGCCCGACTACAGCCGCGTCGGCAATTCAGAAGTGCTCGATCGCACCGTGCGCAGCAACAATTGGATTCGCAGCGATACCATCTTCATCGAGAACGAGCAGATTGAAGCTCTCAGCAATCGTCCGCCATGGATTGCGGTCCTGATCGAACAGGGGCTGCCGGGCCAAGCTCCTGACAAGCTTACGTCGCACGAGGGTGTTTCGGCCGCGGATGACATGATTGTTCATGTCATGGATGTGGGCGCAAATTACTGGTCGCTGTGGAATTTTCATGAAATCAGTGCTAAGAACCTGGCGAGCTACTATCAGGCATTTCCCACCTGGTTCGACCGCATCAGCCGACGCATTGGTTATCGCGTACGGCCTTCTTTCATCTGGAGCTACGAAGATACCGGCTACCGCGGATTGATAATCGGTTTTGCCAACGATGGCCTGGCGGGAGTTCCGGGAGTATTGCGTGTGACGGTAGAAAACGAAGATGGCAAGCAACTGAAGAGCGGCTGCCTGGACGCCGGTTATCCTCTGCCGGGGAAAGTGCGGCAGGCGCAATTTGTCTTGCCCGCCGGGACGAAGTGGCAGGGATTAAGGCTCAGAGCAGAAATTGAAGTAAAAGGCATGCGCTATCCGATGCGATGGGCTTGCCAGCAGAAGCTGAACGGCGACGGCACACTCAGTTTGCGGGCCAATGGCCGCCACGCCTCCTAGCACCCTCTCGGAGAAACCGGTGTCCGCACATGGGGCGAACCTCCGCAAAGGCGTGAAGCGATGACGTACCCGTCTTTTGTGAACTGGTCAGGAATTTCGAGACGAGCCTCAATATTGTCTTTAGCAGTGCTCGCGTTACTTCCGGCTGTGCTCACCCGTTATGCTCGCGGCCAAGTCAGGGTCACGATTTCACCGGCCAACGTCACATTGCCGACCGTGGCGAGGCAAGCATTCACGGGGACCGTGAGCGGGAGCTCAAATACCGCAGTCATATGGCAAGTTGACGGCGCAGCTCGAGGCAACTCGACGGCGGGACTGGTCTCAACTACCCTTCTGGGGACAGTCGAGGAGGCAATCTATTTGCTGCCGGCAAGCGTTCCGCATCCCGCTACCGTCTCAGTCACTGCGGTTTCCAGGCCGATCCCCCAAAGTCTGCTCTCGCCACGGTTACCGTTCAGCTGCCGTCCCGGTCAGGTCATACGTATTACGTCTCAACCGCTGGCCACGACTCGAACCGCGGCACTTTCAGGGCCCTATGGCCCCTGTTCGCCGATCCCCCAGTTTTCACACTTCGCCTCGACACCTCCGAAACTCGAGATCCTGCCGACTTCGGGAGCAGTGAACGCGGGAACCAACCTTGGCGTGAACACCGTGGGAGTTCTCGACTGAGCCGGCAATTCACGGGTGAACAGTTATGGCGAAATTAACGTTGGCGCGTACGAGCAGTAAGGTTCCCTATTCGTCAGCCCGTTAACCGCTGGCGCGGTTGTCGGGCGGGAAGTTGGATTTACAGCGATAGGCTCCATAGCGTGTCCGGAGCGGAGCTCTCGCGCCGCCGGGATGGAGAGTTCTGAGTGGCCAGCTTCGCTTTGGTTCAACTTACTAGATCAAAGGACTACCCTGGAATGCACCGGCGAGAGTTCATGAAGACCGGCCTAGCTTTGACGGTGGGCACGAGTCTGGTAGCGCGGCCAGCCGGGGCGGATGTTACCGGCGACGAGTCGTGGCAAGGGCACAATATTCCTGCACCGCCGGTGACCAACCGCTTAGACCAAGGGCCTTTTGGTATCAGCCAGGATCAAGGATGGTTTACCATTCTTGTTACCGATCCCGCGCGCCACCACGTTCGAAACTTTGGCACAGGCTTGGTTGGTTACACCTGGGAGGAAAACGGGCCGCCCCTCGGAGTGCTGTGCGGCAGAGAAACTCTCGAGCAAAGTGTCGAAAAAATGGCCTCGCTGCCGTTCATCGATGTCCTGTATATCCGCTGTGACTGGCGAGACGTCCAGTCCAGCCCGGGAAAGCTCGCGCTGTCGCCGGTGTGGGAAGCTACATTTGCCGCTGCCAGTCGTCATAACCTAGGCGTGGGCTTCCGCATTCAACTTTCCAGTCCGAATATTCAGCCGCAAAAGCTTGCTTTGCCCGACTTTCTGCGCGAAAAAGTTCCCGTCGTAAATATTGGCGGCAAATCGAAGGAACACCAAAGCAACTTCGATTTTTACGAGCCGCGCTACGACTCCGCGGAGTTTCAGAAAGCATTTGCCGACCTGAATGTGCTGCTGGCTGAGCGCTTCGATGGCAATCCGCAGTTGGAATATATGGACCTGATGATGTATGGCTTCTGGGGTGAAGGGCACACCAGCGATTTGTCAAGCCCCTTCCCTGATTACCTGACGGCCGAGAGGACATTCGTCCACATGACGCAGCTGCAAATTGATACCTGGAAGCACACGCCACTGGCAGTGAATATGCAGCCGGATATCAGCAATGTGGGCAATCGTCAGGTGCAAGATCTGGCCGTACGTTCCGGATGCTGGTTGCGCTCGGACAGCCTGATCATGGACGAGCCAATTCAAATCGAGGAACTTGGACGTCGCCCTCCATGGCTGGCCACCATCATTGAAGACGGAGAAAACCGTCATTATGTGCTCCCCCAATATGCTGCCGATGAACAGGCTTGCGTGGGCAAGTTGCCCGCCTCCATGCTGGCATTTGTGGGGAGTGACAATGAAGCCTACCCGGCGGATGACTACCCTCACAAGATTGGCGGGCCCATTAAAGGGCCGTATCGGGAAACGGCTGGTTTTCACGCTCTCGACATCGCTACAAATTATTTTGGCCTCTGGACTGAAGCCGATAATATCCGGCGTTACTACGAGATGTACCCAGATTCGCTCCATGCGCTCGAGCAGAGACTCGGTTACCGTGTACGCCCGTCGATCATTTGGCAGAGAAAGCGGTATGGCACGATGGAATTGATTGTTGGGGTTGCCAACGATGGCGTAGCGGGCGTTCCCGGAGTGCTCGGGATTTACGCCGAAAGCCTTGATGGCACGATCAAGGTGGGCGGCAGCCTCGACCCTGGCGAACCATGTGCCGGCCGGATTCGCCAGGCTTCTCTCATTCTGCCTAAGGGCATGGATGGACAACAGATCATCCTGCGCGCCGAATTGGAGATCCACGGGGTACGTCGACCGGTACGCTGGGCCTGCCGGCAGCCTACCAATCCGGACGGTTCCCTAAGTTTTCGTCTCAAGAAAGGCAGCGACTCAGGCTGGAGGAAGGGAGTTTAGTGTCCAGGCAGAGTGACAGGCATGATAAGGCGCTCGGCCTTCATCAGCCGATTTGTCGGCGTGACTTCTTGAATTCAACTCTGCTGGCCGCCGGTGGTGTGCTGCTTGGTCCTCTCAGCCCGCAGCAGTTGCTGGCCTCGGAGGCCGACGATTGGACCGGCTATGGTGGTGTTGGCGATTATGCCAATTCAAACGGCAACACTCTGGCAGCCATCAGCGCCGGACACCAGATTCGAAATGGTGTGTTCGATTCGCTGCCGCCAGAGACGATCGACACGGGCGAGGTATTCGATTGCGTGGTTGTGGGCGGCGGAGTCAGCGGTCTGGCCGCGGCGCTGTTCTTCAAGAGATACGCCGGTCCGAATGTTACCTGTCTCGTTCTCGACAACCACCCGGTTTTCGGCGGTGAGGCCAAACGAAATGAATTCATCGTCAATGGTCAGCGAATTATGGGACCGCAGGGGGCCGATCATTTCCAGGTCCCCCTTCCGCACAGCTTCATGGCAAGGTTCTTTGAGCTGATCGGGCTCGACTGGCATGACTTTAAGTACCAGGGTTGGCAGAGCTCGGCGCCTGAAATTCCTCTGGGAAACAGCTTCGAAGATATGAGATCTCCCGTGGGGTTTTATTTCGGAGCAAAATTTGGCCACAAGCCGGGCGTCTGGTTGATCGACCCATGGAAAAAGAAGCTGCAAGATGCGCCAATTTCTGCCGGGGTACGCTCTGAACTACTCAAGTACTACGAACAGCAAAAAGCAGGCTTACCCTTTGAATATCCTGGCGATGAAAAATCGCGCCAGCTCGATAGCGTCACCATAGAACGTCATTTGATCGATCGCTACGCCCTGAGCAAACAAACTATTCAGACGTTCATGGCCGATGAAGGCGGTGGTTTCGGCGCTGGTCCCGACGTGCTTTCCGCCTTCTGTATTTATGCTTTTGATGTTGATCGCTCGATGAATGAGCCGTCGCTCTCCTTTCCCGGTGGAAACGACGGAATCGCGCGTCACATTGTGAAGACGCTCATTCCTGACTCGATCCCCGGGCCCAACACCCTGCAGGCGGTGTGCCGCAACAACATCGACTTTCGGACCCTCGACCGTCCCGGTCAGCTGACGAGAATTCGATTAGCAAGCACCACGGTATGGGTGCAGCATAATGGCAATCCGTGGGGGTCGAAGCTCGTTACGATTGCCTATACGCACAGCGGCAAGGTTTATCGCCTGCAGGCACGCTCGGTAGTTATGGCGGGAGGCTGCTGGACGGCAAAACTGGTGATTCGCGACCTGCCTTCCGAGCATCGACGGGCCTATGATCAGTTCTACCGTTCGCCATGCTTGATGGCGAACGTCGCGCTGCGTGACTGGCGCTTTCTGTATAAGTTGGGAATCTCAGCATGTCAGTGGTTTGAAGGATTGGGCAGCTTTACCGCCGTCAGGCGCGTCCCGACCTTCTCCACGGATCAGAAGACGATCGGGCCAGATTCTCCCGTCGTGCTCACCCTGAAGGTGCTTTTTCCCCATTATGGGCTACCCCTTCAAGAGCAGGGCAATCACGGCCGCGCTCAACTGCTTTCGACGCCCTTTCGCGATTACGAACGGGAGATTCGCGCACAACTGTCCGAGATGTTCTCTGCTTCCGGATTCGATGCGGCTCGGCACATTGCGGGCCTCGTTCTGAACCGCTGGGGACATGCATATGTAAGCCCCCAGCCGGGCTTTTTTTTTGGCAATGACGGAAATCCTCCGCCGCGAGACATTCTCCGAGCCGCACCGTTTGGAAGAATCGCTTTCGCCAATACCGATTTGTCAGGCACGCCGGATCATCGAACCGCAATTGGAGAGGCACATCGGGCAGTCAACCAGCTCCTTGATCAAGTACTGGTGGAGTAGCCAGCACAATGATGAAACTGTGTTCTGTTTGCGGGATTGAACGGCTGGAAAAGCGAATGCTTCCGGTACTCCACCCCGTGCCCAACGCCAATCAAGGAGAAAGTGTGATGAACCGACGGCAATGGCTAGCAACGTTAGGCTGGGCTATTGGCGCGTCCCTGCCTTCGAAAGCTGCGCATACGATCTCGCGCGCAAACCGGCAGGCCAAGTCGCAAGTTGGCGGCAAGTCTCAGGCATTAGCACTGGCAGACTACGAGCCTAGAAGCATGCTTGAGGCGCCGGAGACACACGTGGAGCGGGCCGCCTCCTCTGTCGTTGATGTGCATACGCACATTACTTTCTCGGCCCAATCGACGAACGGCGTGGCCCTGGCGCCGGAACGTACTTACCTCGGCACCCCGAATGAACTTCTTGCGGTCATGGATCGCAAGAATATCCGAGCCATGGTCAATCTTACCGGCGGCTATGACGACGGTCTTAGGGACGTGATCGTCAAATATGACCGTGCTTTCCCCGGGCGCTTCTACAGCTTCACCGAGCCTTGCTATGCGAGATTCCTGCAGCCTGACTATCCCCGCATTCAGGCCGATGCCCTTGAACGCGCGCAGCGCGTCGGGGCAAAGGGACTGAAGATCCTGAAGACGCTTGGGCTGTATCTGCGCGAGAATATCACCTCGGGCAGACTGGTGAGAATTGACGATCCGCGGTTTGATCCCATGTGGGACACTTGTGGGCAGTTAAACATGCCAGTCGCAATTCACGTTTCCGATCCCATCGCGTTCTTCACCCCGACCGATCGCTTCAACGAGAGGTATGAGGAACTCAATAATCATCCCGACTGGTCCTTTTACGACCAAGATTTTCCGAGTAATGGGCAGCTGCTGGAAGCTCGCAATCGCGTCATCGCACGCCATCCGCGTACTCAATTTCTGGTTCTGCACGTCGGTAATTTCGCGGAGAATCTCAATAATGTTTCCGAGAACCTCGATCGTTTCCCCAACATGACGGTCGATATTGCGGCACGAATCGGCGAGTTGGGTCGCCAGCCGCGCAGGTCGCGTCGATTTTTCGACCGTTTTCAAGACCGCATTCTGTTTGGAACGGACGCAACTCCGCATGGCGACGAATTTCCGCAGCAGGTTTTCAATGACAGGTTGTATGAAATTTACTACCGCTTTCTCGAGACCGAAGACGAGTATTTCGACTACGCCCCTGCTAAAGTGCCGCCGCAAGGGCGTTGGCGAATCTATGGTCTGGGCTTGCCGCAATCCATTCTCGAAAAAGTGTACAACCAGAACGCAGCCCGCGTGTTGCGGATCCAGGTATGAAGGCGCGCCATTGTGATTCGCTGTTCTTAATCCTTATGCTGGTGCTCGCGCCAAGCCGCCAGGCAGCTGCTCCCCAGGCGAGCCTAAAAAGCACGCTGGCTGAAGCCGACGTTGCCCTGAGCACAAATTCAGAAGCACAATTCTGGCGCGACGCGCAGCCCGTTTACATGGAATCCGATGCGCACGGCACGCCAGTGCCTAGGTATCGCACCCAGGTACGCACGCGTTGGACGAAACAGAACCTTTATTTCTTATTCATATGTCCTTACGAGCAACTCAATCTGAAGCCAAATCCCACAACTTCAAGCGAAACCTACGAGCTCTGGAACTGGGATGTGGCTGAAATTTTCATTGGCTCGGATTTCAAAAACATTAAACGCTACAAGGAATTCGAGGTCTCACCGCAAGGAGAATGGGTGGACTTAGATATCGACCTCAACAACCCTCACCACGAGAGTGGTTGGACCTGGAACTCCGGTTTTGAGGTTTCGGCCCGCATCGACCGGACCGCACACGTATGGTACGGCGCCATGAGGATTCCCTATTCGGCGATCGACACGCGTCGGGCGACTGCGGGAAACATCTTACGTGTGAATCTTTTCCGCAGCCAGGGGCCCGGCCCGCACCGGCAAGAGATAACTTGGCAGCCACCCATGGCCGAGACCTTCCACGTCCCGCAGCGTTTTGGACGGCTGGAACTTGTAAAGTAGAGTTCAGCCCCGCGTCTGACGAAGTCATCGGTTGTCGCCGCACGCCGTGGCGTACTTGTGCAGCACTGTTCGGATGTGATGGCTAATCATCTCCGATGGGGAGGCCTGAAGCCTGCCGGCCCGAATCGCTGCATATTCGAGCGGCAAATACTGGCTGACCAGAGTGAAGGCTGGAGCAAGGGCGGTGAGGTTCTCGATGAGAAGGTCGATCTGTTCATTGATTTCGGGTTCGTGCCAGTAGTATCGGCAACGATCGCTGTAGCTATAACAACGCGCGATGTGCAGTTGAGTTTCATCGCCATGGTAGTAATCACGCCAGTAGCTCGGGTTGCGCAGCATGGCTGCCTCAAGAGCTTCGCGAACCGTCGAAACGCGAGCTGCCTTGCCTCGCAGCATCTCCTGCTCAATTGCCGAGAGACCAAAGACGACTTCACGAAAGGCAAAGGTCAGCTCTGGTCCAACCTTGAGGATGGCAAAGTGGTCCTCCACCATACGTTCTAGGGAAAGAGGCAGTTGATAGTCGGTCGAATGGGCTTCATATACAAGCTTGGGGCTAGCGGGTAGCGCCGCCCTCAGACCCTGCGCTTTCCGCCTGTTATAGTCGAGAACATGGCTTTCCCCAAACTCGACTCCCGGTTGCACGACTAAGCCAATTACCCGTTCCCAGGCATCCTCGAGCCCGAGCTCATCAAACGCGTTCTTGAATGCGTCCAGAGTGGATTCGACATGGGTCGCAGCGGTAACCGAAATGGATTCCTGCCAACCTGATTCACCGCCTGGCACAGGAACTTCCGTTCCCACTACGTACAACAAAGGTGGTGAATCTAGGGGCAGTTCACGGAAGGCACTCTCGGCGGTCGCACACAACTCGGCGGCACGATGTGCCACGGTTCGTTCGTCGAGGCTGTGGTCATCGGCGCAAGCCATGCTGGCGTCGAGGTGGATTTTCTGATATCCAGCCAACACACATGCCCGCACAAGTCCGTGGGCGTTGGCCATTGCCGTCGAAGCAGTTTTGCTACGCCATGGAAACGGGCCCAGATGATCTCCTCCCAGTAGAATCTGCTCATGCGAGAGTCCAGCATCACGTGCCAGTTGACGGACAAATTTGCAGAATTGCTCAGGATTCTGTCCGGTATAACCACCGAACTGATTCACTTGGCTAGAGGTTGACTCGATGTGCAGAACCGAACGGTTCTCGCGAGACTCACGCGCCCCGGCAGCAATCACCCACGGATGTGCCGAACATACGGCGTATACACCTACGGTCTCCGATGAGCGGTTTCGCCGAATCGTCTCTTGCAGGCGGTCGCCGGCGTGTCGGGGTTCAGAGAAGGTCCTATTTTCCGTGCTCACGCTCCTACTTTCTTATAAAGTTGCACATCTCGGCAAGAGAACATGCCGATCAATCCAACCGGGGCAATGTTCGTGATTTCCCTCTATTCCGGCACGTCGGATTGTTCCAACATACTCGTTGAGCGGGCTTCTTGTAGGTTGCCGATTTCTACTTGCCGGTCGCCACGGACCTGATCAGCTGGTATTCACCTGCAGTTTGGGCGCGTCGAGATGAGCCGGGCGGTGAATTTTTGCCTGCGGAAAGCACTCACGGTTGAGTCGCAACGCGGATACACACGCTGACGCGCGGCGTGGCGGAAAGGCACATCATTGTCGTTGCAGTAAAGAAGGTATGGCCGGTTACCCGATGCCAAGAGGTCATCGCCTACAATAGCGACCGGCATCAAGGCCTTGCCGGCAAAGCAGCCCGCACGGAAGTTACTCTGAGCACACTGCACGAATTCAGGATTTACATAGCCTTGGTCAGTACATGCCCATCAAAAGACT
>JAFATF010000082.1 GCA_019244045.1 Acidobacteriota bacterium | reverse complement strand
GGCGAGCCGCCGCATTTCGTTGCGCGCCGCATTGATCTTACGGTCAAAATCGTCACGCCACTTGTCGAGTCTGCCAAGCAGTTTGGCAGTTTGGGACTCGTTGTGCGCCTTGGCTGTGGCGATCATCTGAGTGAGCATTGCTTTGTAGTGACCGCGCTCCTCCTGCAAAGCAGCGATTTGATCGTCGAGCCTGGCCAGAGCAATATCGTCGTCGAAATCAAGTAGATCGTTAATCTGCCGGTTGATGTAGAGGCGCGCGTCGGCGATATCCTGGTCGCTCGCCTTGCCACTGTTCGCAACTGCTTGACGCAATGCATCGAGATTTGTGGTCGGGTCCTGCCCTTCGATCACCAACAACAGGCGGCGGGCATAAGCCGATTCCTCGACCGAGCGGATATTGGCCTGAGCCAGAGCGACATAAGCCGGGAAATAGTTATTATCGACGATGGCCAGTTGTTCACTAACGGTGCGGGTCATCCGCAGGTTCAACAGCACAACGGTCGCCATGAGGATCAACAGCCCGACCGCGATGCCGAAGATCTTTAACCGGATGGGAAACCGCATAACGCCCTCACATGCGACGGGATCGGATCAACCGGTTTGATTTCGGGTTCGTCTCATGGGATCAGGACGGCACCGTCAACTTGTGTGGCTATGGTCGAGGCGGTACACGCAGCTTGGGCTGGACTCCCTGAGGCTATGCCAAAGCGGCTGCGCCGGTGATCTCAGACCAGGTCTGAAAGGCCTGGGTCCGGGCAGCTCGATACTGATCGGCGGGGACGTGATCGCGGCGGAGATGAAAGAGGTTGTTGATCTGGTCGTGGGCGGAGAGGAAGCGTTGCGTCTGGCCGGCTGACTTGAACCGCTTCATCTGCCGTTCTCGCCGTCGTGTCGGCTGGTGCGAATTCTCAGCTCGGTTGTTCAAGCCTTTATGCTTTCGGTGCTCGACCGAGGGCATCACCTCGCCCTTGGCCGCGCCGTAGCTGGCCAGCTTGTCGGTGATCAGGACGCGCGGGGAGCGCCGCTGCTTCTTCAGCAGCTTTCGCAGCAAGCGTTTGGCGGCCGTCTACAACGGCACGCTCGGTTCTGGCTTCGGACAGAAATTCCAGCCCGCCAACGATCCATCCCCGCCAATACCGTTAGCTGCTTGACCCTCAATTCTGCGGCAGTCTCGATTTCAGCGCCATAATCAATTGAAATCAATGGGTTTTCAGATCGTCACTTTTGACACGACGGTTACGAAGGCCTGAATGACCAAGCTTCCGACACCAAAACTTGGCCCCATGCATCCCTGCAACACGGTCGCCCTGTCACTTATCGGAAAGGGAAATCCCCTCTTGATCGCCGCACAGCCAACATGCTTGTAAGTTTTAACTTTCTCGCAACAGCGGGATCGTTGGCACGATCGCAAAATTGACCAAGTCTTCCGGATTCAGCCGGAACGGCTCCGGATATTTTTCCGGGTTGGTGTTCTCCTCCGGCTCGGTCGAGCGCCATGCGTAGAAGCATGTTTTGCAGCTATATATTGTCCAGACGCCCGGGATCGGCGAGTTCGTCAGGACCTCGATCGTGACGGACCGGCAGCGCGGGCAACCCTGGCCTTGCGTGCCGGCTTGCGATTGGCTCATTTCCACAGCTCCTTCAACATACGGTTCAGCTTATCGCGCCACAGGTCAGTCTGCGCCGGACTGTCCAGCGGCTGGCCGAAGCTGCCACGGGTGTCCGGCAGGATCGGCGTTGTCGCATCAATGATCATTTTGTGCGAAATCCCTTCCGGCTCGGAGGCTGGATCGAGCATATCGATGCACAGATTCGGCAGCATGATCACATCGCCCGCCGGGTTGACTTTTGTCGACACCGCCCACATCACCTGCTTCATATCGAACGGGTCGACATCATCGTCGACGATGATCACGATCTTCGCGTAGCCGAGCCCGTGCGGCGTGCTCATCACGCGCAGACCCACAGCTTTAGCAAAGCCGCCGTATCTCCGTCTGGTGGAGACAATGACGATGAAGCCGAGGGTGTAGATCGCGTTTACTGCCACGACCTCCGGAAACTCCTTTTTGAGCTGCACAAAAAGCGGCGCGCTGGTGTTTACGGCGCACATATAATCGAGCTCGGTCCAGGGCATGCCGAGATAGAGCGCCTCGTAGAGCGGGTTCTTGCAATGCGAGATGCGGTCGACTTCGATCACCGGATAGTTGCGACATCCGGAATATTGACCCGGAAATTCCCCGAATGGTCCCTCCAATTCACGCTGTCGGGAGAGGATGCGGCCCTCCAGCACATATTGTGATCCCCAGGGCACATCCAGCCCCTTGCCGCTCTTGACGACCGGATATGGACAGCCCTGAAGGACCGCCGCCATCTTGTACTCAGACTGGTCGTAGAGGATCTCCATGCCAGCACAGAGCGCAATAATCGGCTCGTTGCCGATGGCGACCGCGATCGGTAGATCCTCCCCCCGCTCCTCCGCATGAGCGAGGTGGATGGCAATATCGTGCATCGGAACCGGCTGTATGCCGAGCCGATTCCTACCCTTCGCCTGCAGCCGGTACATACCGACATTTTGGATATCTTCATTGTCCCAGTCGTCGGGATCGCGGCTGATGATGCAGGCTTTATCGATATAGAAGCCGCCGTCACCACGGTTGAAACGGAATAGAGGCAAGACTGTGAAGAGGTTTACATCCTTATCGACGACCATTTCCTGCCAGGGTGCGCTGTCGCGGTGCTCCATCTTTCCAGGGAACTGCTCGTAGCGCCTGACGAACTCGAAGAACTGCTGATTCAGCGTGGCGTCTTTCCCTATACCGAGCATAAGCGCGAGATTTGGCCAAGAGCCGTGCACGTTCAATACGACCTCGGCCTGCCGATAACCGCGGATGCGATCGAATTGGATCGCCGGGCTCCCCTCACCAGCGACCTGGTTCACGGCGCGCGCCGCGGCCGCCAGATCGGGCTCGAGGCTAACCTCTTCGGTGATGCGTAGGAGTTGCTTCTCTGTTTCCAGCACTTCGAGGAATTCGCGGAGGCTCTTAAAGGCTCTCATGACGACGCCCCTTGAGGTTTGCCTCGCTGTCAGGAAACGGCTCGGAGCGCTGCGATCTGCCGCTCCCATCGGTCGAGCACGGTGGCCGGTTCATGGAGGGAAAAGCTGATGCCGCAGCTAACGTCGGCATAGGACGCGACATGCAGGCGCGCGCGTTCGACCTGCGTCTCGAAGAAGGCGAGGGGAGCTTCCCCTGTGACCTGGCCGCACTGGCGGGCGCGCATGCGTAGCGAGTACATACCGCCATCGAGCGCCATGCTGAGTGTGAGCCGCCCGTCTCGTAACAGGTTGGCGGTGGTGCCGGAGTTCGCAAAGATCGCAAACCGGATGCGCCCATTCGGCAAGGCCAGCACGTCGCCCGCACTGAGCAGGGCAGCCCTCGGCCAGCCATCGACATCGACCGTCGAGAGACGTATGGCCTGGGTTTTCAACAACAGATCCCTGCCGTTCAGATAGTTCAGCAGGGCTGGCGGGACTTCATTCGCCGCGAGCGTGCGTGGCGGCGTATAGACATGTTCCGAGTTGCTGATCACTGGCCACCTCGACATGAGATCGTTGGGACACGATACATCTTGTTGTCCGAGTGCATCCAAACCATGCACTCGCGGCAATCGTTGATTCATATCATCCAACATTCACCAGATTCCCGGCGATTTTGAGGCCAGGATCGCCCTTGTGACCGGCTCGGGCAACGGCAAATTGCCTTTGTCGCGGGCAAGAGGCGATTGAAGGCGACAGTTGACGGCACCGCAACGCTGATACGCACCGTTTTGCTTTCATCGCGGCACGCCTCTCCCCTCGTGGCCCGCACATTTGATCTCCCTGGCTCCTCGGGCCGACGCGGGTGGTGCCCGCAACCGGGCGATCAAGGGCAGGATTGGTCGCGTCTGGAAGTTGGTGGAAATTGCCGATGGCGGCGATCTCCTGCGGTGATGTTATCGGCTCATGCGGTCAGATCAAGGATTTGCTCGGCGGGGGCGACATTCAGGGTCCTCCAGCCGTCGACTTTGCGCAGCGTGATCTGCCCACTGGCCAACAACGCCCAAAACAGCATGCAAGCGGTATCCGCGCAGGGCAGCATGCATTGGGTCTTGATGCGCCGCTTGAACTCCTCGTGCAGCCGCTCGATGGCGTTGGTGGTGCGGATG
>JAFATF010000103.1 GCA_019244045.1 Acidobacteriota bacterium | reverse complement strand
TCATGGTCTAATCTCCACCCGGACTCGATAGGAGGGTATGCTTCTGTTAAGCTTTCGCCGGTGGACATCTCCCGCTGCCACTCGGGGGACTAACAACCTGAAAAATTAATTTTATATGACGGAGAAGATCATCGTCCTAAGCAATACCGGCTCGCTTGCAGAAGCGAGAAAAATTGCCCGTGCGCTCATCGATGGCAAATTAGCGGCCTGCGTTAATATTGTGCCCGGCGTCGAATCCATCTACTGGTGGCAGGATAAAGTGGAAGCCGCCGCGGAATGGATGATCGTCGTCAAGACCTTACGGAGCAAGTTCGATGCCGTGCAAGAGACCATACGCGCGCTTCACTCCTATGATCTGCCGGAATGTATCACGCTGGCGATCGAAGGCGGACTTCCAGAGTATTTGCAATGGATACGAGACTCGATCGAGAGCTAGTCTTTACTTACGAGTTGCTGCTGCGCTAACTTAAAGGTCTTGGATGTGCGACCTCGGCCATGCTTTCAATCTTGCGAGCCTATGCTGGGCGCAGATGCTTGGACGGGGCCCTGATCGTTCTACCTTCCTCCGCTTCCCTGCCTGCCTCGGGGCAGCGAAATTCAGTGTCACAGCCCCGTCCGTCGCTGCATCCGCTACCGGGCTAACCGAAATCTGCGGGTACTTGACCGGCCAAGGCGATTCGCATTCCCGGTCAATCTTGTCGATCTCAAGTCGAGCAATCAGTCGCCGGGCAGAGGCATGACGCGCATTGAGTACAAGGGGCGAAGCGCGAAGCGATTTGGCGGCCGCCTATTTCAAGTTTCCGAAGGCCGCGACTCCGTTGGTCGTTCCCAGATATACCCTGCCGTTAGCGATGATCGGTGTGATGAACTTGTTGCCGGCGCCGAACTGGTCCCGCCCGCCCGCCTGATTGCTGTTATAGAATTCGTGCGACAGGTTGCCGGCGTCATAAGCGTGCAAGACTGCCTGCGATCCATTCTCTGCCGCCCAGACAATGCCATTCGTTCTCCCATTGGCAGAGATGCTCGGCGTGGCGCCCGGATAAGGAAAACTGTTTCCGGTTTGGCTTGAGGGAGCAGTGGCCAAGCGAGCTCCGCTAATGGCAAAGGACTTGAGAGAATCGCCCACCGCTCCGTAGTACACCGCCTGGTTAAAATAGGCGGGCATCGAGAACACCGCGCCCCCTAACGTGCCCTTAATTTCCTGGTAAATGTTATTGCTGCTGGGGCTGAACTTTCCCATGTTGTCGCGATCAACAACGTATATATTGGCGTCCTTACCCGCCCCAACGGCCAAATGATGAAGCTTTCCGTTCGCATCGGTCAAATCGGGCAACAGCAGAGCACCCCCCGATCCCAAATCCTCATCGGCATTGGACTCGGCCCCGGTGTCGAAGGTAGCAAAATAGTCGGAGACTCCCAATCCAGTCGCAGTGGAGAGTTTGGTAAAGGCATTTCCAAAATCCCCGTGCACCGGAAATCCGCTGCCATTCAGCGCGGTGTCGAATGTCCCGTTGGCATCGAGAAAATAGATGTTCCCATTCGTATCCGAGGCCGGTGCCGCGCCGCTCATCCAAATTGATCCCTCGCTTCCATTGGGCGTGAGATTCAGAACGCTGCTCTGCGCCAAGGTGGATGCGTTATATGCAATCACCCACCCCGTGTACGGCCGAATATCGCAATGCGATGTCCAGGTGGTGTAGATGATCCCATTCAACAACAGCAGACCTGCCCGCTCGGCATGTTGTCCCGGCATGAAGTTTAAGGTTCCCCCGCTGCTCTCATCGCCCGTGCCCGGGAACGATGCCTGAATGGTGATCGGACCGCCCAACATCTCTGCGCCCGTTTGAAGATTGAGCGCGTGCAAGCGTTGCATATAATTTCCGGCGCCATTCTTCGACATTGCGACGGCATAGATGATGTTGTGCGCCCGATCGATCACCGGCGTCGAAGTGACGCCGATCTCGGGCGTTATCTGGCTACACCCATGATCATCGCTGGTGGTCTCGCCTGCACCGAGCAGCGATACCTTCCATAGCACGGTCCCGGTCGTTGCGTCCATGGCAAACAAACTGTCATGCTCAGTAGCCACATACAATACGTCATGCATACCTGCGCTGGGGAAGGTGACCGCAGCTAACAGTAGCGGCTGCGCGTCCACCTTGCCATCCACCGGGAAGAATCCGATCTTGCCAAAGCTGCTGACATTGACATTGCTCGGCGTCAACATGGTCTCGGAGAGATTCTGTCCGCTGCGCGCATTGTCATTGTGATAAGTGATGACGTCAGTTGTGCCGGAAGCCTGCCTTGGAGCAGGTGCTGGCGGCTGAGTCGAAAAGTTATGACCCGAACTGCAGGCCAGCGTGATGGCCACCACACCGACGGGAAGGGCCCAAGCTAAGTGTCGCACCATGACCTTCAGGATACCGTATCTGGGTAGGCGATTTTCGAGCGGGCCGGCAGGGGCGGGGCAGCTCCGCCGAGCAAGGAAACCTACCGCGTCGCCTTCTAGTTTGCTCGAGAGCCGCCGAGCCCGCCGGACGACCTGCGGTTCGTTATGGTATATTTCTCCCGCTCCGGTCCACCTCCGGAGGAACAGCTTGTAACGTCGACAGAGGCACGACTCAAGATACGGTTAGCGGGCCATTTCCGGTTCGCGAGGATGAAACGTTCGTTCCAACCGTTAGCGGACTCAACCGCGGATAGAGGAGAAGACGGATATGAAAAAATTGTTGCTGTTGACTGCTGCTCTCGCCCTGGTGTTCTCCTATGTGGCGCTTGCCGGAGCGGCCGGTAGCTCAGAAACCGTAAAGGGCTGGGTGAGCGACACCAAGTGCGGCGCCAAGGGTATGAACGCGAAGCATGCCAGCTGCGCTAAAAAATGCATGGGCGCCGGCGAGAAACTTGCTTTGGTGACTGATAAGGGCCAAAAAGTCCTCACCGTCTCGAACCCCGATGCCCTTGAGGGCCACGAGGGTCACCATGTCGAGGTAAAGGGTGAGGTCTCTGCAGACTCGATTATGGTCGACAAAGACAGCGTGAAGATGCTGGCTGCCAAGGGTGAAAAAGGAAGCGCAATGTCAGATATGCACTGATCGCCGGCCATACTGTCATGCTGGCCGCGACCGGCCGGCCAAAATAGGGTGGGAAGTCATCAAATTCCCACCCTGGTCGCCAGAACTAACTCAGACATATGGGCAGAGTAATGATGTGCGTCTTGCCTACGGCCTGAAAACATCGCCCCTGACCTGACATCTATCTGAGTCCGATCTCCGGGATTGCTCGCTCACCCCACGGCCTCCTGGCACCCTAATCCTGCTGGGCTTTATGGAAGCTCGACTTCGAGCTTTTCTATGAGCCTCAGAGAAATTCGGGTTCCCCCGCCGGCAACTTAACCCCTTAATAGGGCTACGCAGGCATTCAAGCGGCTCACGCTTCGGAGGGTCGCCGGCAAGATTTTCTCCTCCGCGTCCACGCACAATCAGGCGCCGAGATGCCTTTGCGGCTATCGGCAGGGTTAGGACACCGGGACCAGAGTCGATCGAACTATGTGCGGCCAACCTTCTGCGACGAAGTGGTCGGGATTGCTTTAAGCCTCGAAGTGGTCACCTAATCCGGCTCCGCGTAGAAACGGCGATTTCTCAGTTTCCCGGGGGGCGCGTCCTTTCGCGTGGGCGAAGCCCTGCAGACAGGTAAGAAACGAGAGTTAGAAGCAACAACGCGCGCCGCACAGTCCTCCTCAATGCTGCGGGAAGAGCGGGCCCAACCTTGGCTTGCGGCGGCAGGATTGTAGCCCGAAGAGCGGGGCTCAGACCTTTTCCGCCCATTGTGCGCCGAGGTTGCAACCGGAAGCGTCGGTCCGGCATCCGTGTAGCCGGATTCGGGCCCTCCCCGGAATAGGCTGTGGGGCGGGCTCTCCCGGGCATTAGCGGTGGAGGTGGGTTATGCGCCTTTCGGTTTTTCTTGCTCTTCTGGTGGCGACCGGCTGTGGCGCTGGTTCCGCCAATCGTCCACGTATGCTGGTCGGAAGCGGCATCTTCCCGCCGGTAGTGACCATGCTT
>JAFATF010000100.1 GCA_019244045.1 Acidobacteriota bacterium | reverse complement strand
TTGCTTTTCAGCTCTCTAGGCTCGCAGGTGATCCAGGACAGCAGATCACTGTGCATAATTTTTTACAAAAACGAATATTCGTTGATCGCGCAACCCCGGCTCATGCCCGCCTCTTCGAAGGAATTTCCATTCGCCTAGAGGCGGAACGCTGGCAGCGGGAGCCCAACTTGTTGTGCGGCGACAAAACTACCTTTAGCACAACGACGGTATGGTGCCGATAACGATTGCATCATTCGAGCATTGAGGGATGGCGGCGTGAGTTTTGCATGCATTTTCGTTCCTGACTTTCCTGTGGAAGCACTAATGCGCGTCGAACCCGAGTTGCGCTCGCAAATGGTTGCCGTACTCGAAGGCAAAGCGCCGCTCGAGAAGGTTTTTGCCTTTAACCAGAAAGCCCGTGCTGCCGGCCTGGAAACGGGAATGACGCGTTTGCAGGCGGAGGCCTGGCCTAATTTGGCGTTGCGTGCCCGCTCCCATTGCCAGGAAACGGCCGCACATGCTGCGCTGTTCGATTGCGCACGGTCATTTTCACCGCGAGTGGAAGAGACTGCTGCCGACACTTTCATCCTCGACATCGCCGGTACCGAGTCGCTTTTGGGATCACCCGTGAAGCTGGCTGGCGAGCTGGCGCAGTGTGCCGCGAACGTCGGTTTGCAGACCAACGTAGCCGTGGCCTCAAACCCAGACGCGGCCACAATTGCCGCCCGCGGCTGCTCGGGTGTGACGATCCTCGCGCGCGAGGATCAAGAGGAACGTCTGGGATCTTTACCGCTGCAGGCGCTTTTTCCACCACATGTCAAGCCTAGTGAAAGAGAAGAGGTGCAGCAATTCCTCGAGACGCTTGAGCGCTGGGGTATCCGCAACCTACGCGCTTTCGCAGCCCTGCCCGAGATCGCCATCAGCGAGCGCCTGGGACAAAAAGGCCTGCACTGGCAGAAACTTGCTCGCGGAGCACATTCACGCACCTTGGTACCCACCGATCGTCCCCCCCTTTTCGAAGAGGCGGTCGAACTCGAACACCCGCTGGTATTGCTCGAACCTTTGGCATTTCTGCTCAACCGCCTGCTCGAGCAACTCTGTGCTCGGCTGCGAGCGCGCTCCCTGGCAGCACAAGAACTGCGGCTGAAGTTGGGACTGGATCCTTGCATGCAAGCCGATTCGGCAAGCGACGTTCTTCCTCAGCACTTGGGCTGTTTTAGCCGTACCCTGCGCCTCCCGGTGCCCATGCTCGATGCCAGGATTTTCCTCAAGCTTTTGCAACTCGATTTGCGCGCGCACCCGCCCGGGGCACCCATTACAAAAATCTGGCTGGCGGCCCAACCCACGCGTATGCGCCCGGGGCAAGCGGGATTGTTTGTCCCCCCTTCCCCTGAACCCGAAAAGCTGGAACTCACGCTAGCGCGCATCTCCGGTATTGTTGGGGAAACCAACGTAGGCGCAGTCGAATTGCTGGATACCCATCGTCCGGAAGGATTCCGCATGCGGCACTTTATGCCCATGGAGCAAGAAAAGAACCGGCGTGCGGGCAGAACACCAGAGCTGGGAAGCAAGAAACCAAGCACCGGGATAGGAAAAAGGGAAACCACTGCTGAAGTGAGGCATAAGGAAGCAACCAGCGGTGCAAAACGTGAAGAAAGCAGCGCATGCATGAGGCAGCAAACCGGCAACTATCGAGCCCCAGAGGAGCCTAACGATTTAGTGCAGCGCTGTAACGCCAGCGTGCGTGGCCATTCCCAGCTCGCCAGACAAAAACGGCCGGAGCAGGTGTTAACTGCTTTGCGCGTATTTCGCCCTCCACAGCCGGCAAGGGTAACTGTGCGCGACGGCGTTCCTGCCCGCATCGCCTGCAGCACGGAGAAAGTCAGCGATGGTGAAATCCTCTGGCAGGCCGGTCCTTGGCGCTCGTCTGGTGATTGGTGGGAGCAAGAACCCTGGGCGCGTGACGAATGGGATATTGCCATTCCTTCTGCGGCCGGCCTGGTGCTTTATCGCCTGGTCCACGACCTCGTGAATGGACGGTGGTGGGTGGAGGGCACATACGACTGAAGAATGTACGTTGAGCTTCACGCCCGTTCCGCCTTCAGTTTTCTCGAAGGCACATCTCTGCCCGAAGACCTAGTTGCAGCCTCGATAGCATTCCATATGCCGGCGATGGCATTGCTCGATCGCGATGGCGTTTACGGTTCTCCCCGTTTCCACCTGGCAGCTCAACGCGCCGGCATCAGGGCGCATATCGGAGCTGAGCTGAGTTGTGAAACAGATCCCCGCCATCGACGCGAAGACAGAAAGAGAGCCGCAAGCAAAGGCAGAAAGGGCGAATCAGAAGTGAATTCCCCGGACACCCTGTGTTGCTGTCCTTGCTGCTGTTGCTCGGCTGGGTTTCGTCTTCCGGTTTTAGTTGCCTCTCGCGGCGGCTATCAGAACCTCTGCCGATTGATTACAAAAATGAAGCTGCGCGCCAGGAAAGGTGAAGGCCGGGTGCGGGAAGACGAACTCGAGGAGCATGCCGCCGGTCTTATCTGTCTCACCGGAGACCACAAAGGGCCTTTGGCCGCGGCTCTGGCTCGCGGCGGCCTCGAAGAAGGCCGCCGCGCCGTTCAGCGACTGGTTCACGTCTTTGGCCATGAAAATGTGCTGATCGAACTGCAGCGCCACTTCTTGCGCCAGGAAGAAGCCCGCAACTGCGCTGCCGTGGAGATCGCCCGCTCTCTAGGCCTGCCGATCGTGGCCACTAACGGTGCCTGCTACACCACTCGCCAACAGCGCGAGCTTTCCGACGTCTTCACCGCGCTTGCTCATCACCGTACGCTGTCGACCGCCGGGCGCCTGCTGGCGCGCAATTCCGAACGTTATGTGAAGTCACCCCAGGAGATGTCGCAGTTGTTCGCCGATATCCCGGAAGCAATCTCGGAAACTGTCGAAGTTTCTTCTCGCCTCGAGTTCACGCTGGAGGATCTTGGCTATGAATTTCCCAAATATCCGATCCCCGAAGGCGAGACGATGATGTCATTCCTGCGCGAACGCACCCGGGAAGGATTCCATGGACGCTATGGGCGCGCCTCCGCCGAACTGCGCCGGCGTGCGCAACGCCAGATTCAACGTGAACTTGCCCTCATCGAAAAGCTTGAGCTGGCCGGCTATTTCCTCATCGTTTGGGACCTGGTACGTTTTTGCCGTGAACAGAAAATTTTGGTGCAAGGCCGCGGCTCGGCCGCCAATAGTGCGGTCTGCTATTCATTGGGCATCACCGCGGTCGATCCCGTGAAGATGGATCTGCTCTTCGAGCGTTTTCTCTCTGCCGAACGCGGCGAGTGGCCTGACATTGACCTTGACTTGCCCAGCGGCGATCAACGGGAGCGCGTGATCCAGCACGTTTATGCCCGCTATGGGGAGCGCGGGGCTGCCATGACGGCCAATGTCATCACTTATCGCGGCCGTTTGGCGGCGCGCGAAATCGGCAAAGCCCTGGGTTTTGAGCCGGAAACGCTCAACCGCGTTTCCGCCGTGCTAGGCCACTGGGAGTTTCGTGACGAGCATGACTCGCTCGACCACCGCTTCCACGATGCCGGCCTAGATGTCAGCCATCCGCGCCTGCGCAAATACCTTGAGCTGTGTCAGACGGTTGAGGATCTGCCGCGCCACCTCGGCCAGCACTCCGGTGGCATGGTGATCTGCCAGGGGCAACTCGATTCTGTGGTTCCACTCGAACCGGCTTCCATGCCTGGCCGGGTGGTCGTGCAATGGGATAAAGAAGATTGTGCCGACATGCACATCATCAAAGTCGACCTGCTTGGCCTGGGGATGATGGCCGTGTTGGAAGATGCGCTGACCATCATAGCTCGGGATTACAGCGTGGAAGTCGATCTCGCACACCTGCCGCCCGATGATCCCGCGGTCTATTCCACTTTACAAAAGGCAGACACGATTGGCATGTTCCAGATTGAGAGCCGAGCACAAATGTCGTGCCTGCCTCGGCTGCGTCCGCAATGTTTTTACGACATCGTGGTGCAAGTGGCCATTATTCGTCCGGGCCCGATCGTCGGGCAAATGGTCAACCCATTCCTTGAACGCCGCCAAGGCCGCCAGCAGGTCACGTATCCTCATGCCTCGCTTCAACCTGTGCTGGAACGCACTTTAGGTGTGCCACTGTTTCAGGAGCAGTTGTTGCGAATTGCCATGATTGCGGCCAACTTCACCGGAGGCGAAGCCGAGGAATTACGTCGTGCCATGGGCTTCAAACGCTCCCAGGCGCGCATGAAAGAGATTGAAGAGAAGCTACGCGCCGGCATGACGTGCAACGGCATCTGTCCTGAGGCGCAGGAAGAAATTATTCTCTCTATTACCTCTTTCGCCCTCTATGGATTTCCCGAATCTCACGCCGCCAGTTTTGCTTTGCTCGCCTATGCCAGCGCCTATTTGAAATGCCACTATCTGGCTGCTTTCACGGCCGCTCTGTTGAATAATCAGCCGATGGGCTTTTACCACCCCGCCACCATCGTCACTGACGCCCGGCGCCACGGCCTGAAGGTGTTGGCCATCGATGTTATGAAATCTGACTGGCCGTGCACGCTCGAGCGCTCTCCGCTGCCCCGTGGCGACCAACATTCCGCCTTCGGCTCTCAGCGTTTTGCCCATTCGGATCTCGATTCGGAATGCAAGAATTTTAATGTACACGCCGGCTTCGAGTCTGCGCAAAGACAGCTGCACTTTGCAGGCAGAGAGCCAGCTAAAGCGAGCGCTTCGAAAGATGCTTTTGGGCATGAGAGAAGTGTCGAGGGGGTGAAAGCTGCATACTTATTCGATGTGAGCGACCGCGGGGAAGCTGAGCTCTCGCCCCAAACTACAGGCCAAAGCAATCGCCGGGCGCCGAGCCACTGCCTGCGTCTTGGACTGCGTTACGTTCGCGGCCTGCGTGAGGAAACCGGCCGCGCCTTGGTTCGAGAACGCCTGAAAGCTCCCTTTGCCTCGATTCACGACCTTATCCGCCGCGTCAGGGAACTACGCAAAGATGAGCTTGAAACTCTGGCCGAAATCGGCGCGCTAAATTCAATTGGCGGAGGCAGTCTCAATTCGAGTGGCAAGCTCTGGCCTGACGGCGCTCGTCAAGTGGGTCGCTCGAGCCCCCCGGCCCCGCCTACTAGGCACAGATCTTTTCATCGTCGCGATGCTCTCTGGCAGATTGAGCGTGCGGTGCGCTATTCCGGGCCGCTTTGGGAAGATCTTGCCGAGCTCGACGCCCCGTCGCCTTTAAAAGCGATGAATCATGAAGAGCGCCTCATGGCCGACTATCATGGCACAGGGCTGACGGTAGGTCCCCATCCCATGGCATACCGCCGGCGGCAGATGAACCGATTCGGCGTTCGCCTTGCGAGCGAGTTGGCGCATCTGCCTAACGGTCTTGAGGTCAGAGTGGCTGGCTGCGTTATCGTGCGCCAGCGCCCGGGTACCGCGAAGGGCTTCGTTTTCCTCAGCATGGAAGATGAAACTGGCATTACCAACGTCATCATCACGCCTAACCTGTTTCAGGAAAACCGTTTGCTCCTGGTGAGTGAAAAATTTGTTCTTGTCGAAGGCACTCTGCAAAACCAGGACAAGGTCATCTCCGTCAAGGCGCGTCGCATCTTCCCCTTGCATATCACCGAAGCAGCCACCACTTCACACGATTTTCACTAAGCCTAAACACGACAACAGCTACAAAAATTGTTTTGCCGATTGTACTCTGGACGGCGGATGGCAACCACCCATTCATCGAAGCTGGATCGGAATCTGAGCGATCGCAAATCTGCGCAATTTAGAAATTTGGTACCCGCAGCTGAATTTTTGTCGGTCGCAAGAACACATTGACAGCTGAATTCGGTATATTGGTCGTATCATTTTCCGCCGCAATTCTGCAGAGGGCTGCAGCGCGTAGTTGTGCCCGGCTGGTGCTTTGTCGGCTAAACCACCATTCTGTTCTCTAAAGAACGAAGTTAGGGTAAGGAGTAACCACTGATGGTCAAACCACGCACCTCACGCAGCAACTCTAAACAGAACGGTGCTTCCGGCGAGTTCCCCACCACGCCCGTGGCGCCCCCAACGCCCGCTGCTGCAGAAGTGAAAAAGAATGTTGTTCCTATCAATCTCGAGGACGAAATCCGCCGCCGCGCCTATGAACTCTTTGAGCAGCGGGGGGGAGCTCCCGGCAACGAACAGGACGATTGGCTGCGCGCCGAGAGTGAAGTCCTTGCCCGCTATCAGCAGACAGCTTAAGATAAAATTAGGCAGCGCTCTCTCGGCTGTTGTTGTTCCCAGCTGAACTTTCGAGGTATTTCGTGCTTCAGGTTCTGCTTATCGACGACAACCCGATGCAGTTGCAGGTCCGCGAAGCTGTTCTCCTGGACGCAGGCATGGCGGTTTCCACTGCGGCAACCAGCGAGGATGCGATAGCGTTGCTTTCTCCCCCGCGCTCGACACACTTCGACGTCATTGTCACTGATCACATGTTGCCGGGAGAGAGCGGCGCCGCCTTCGTACGCCAGCTCCGCCGTATGAATCCGACTGTGCCGGTGCTGGCAATTAGCGGTCTGCCCGAAGCTCAAGACGAATATGAGCCCTTGAGCGTCCGCTTTCTTCCGAAGCCGGTGCCTCCCGAAGAGCTGATACGCTCCGTCGAAGAACTGGGCGGACTCCGTTCCTGTCGCGTCGCGACCGGAGATTGACATTCTGCCGTCTTGCATGCATACAACCTTTTCTCGCTCGATCTCAATCCTTCTAGATAGTTCGACCGTTCGGTAGCGCTTCAGCTCAGACTATATAATTCACAATTTACCGGTAGCCGGCATCTGCAAATCACCGAACTGGCGATCCCGGCTTTGCCACTTAAGGGAGCGGGAATGAAACTGCGGGTGGTGGTGTGGTTGCTGGTGATGGCAGCAGAACTGGCGAACGGGCAAAGCTTCCGGGGCGCAATTTTTGGCAAGGTGGTAGACCGCAAGGGAGCTCGATTGGCAGAAGCCAACGTCAGAGTCACCAATGTAGATACCGGCCTTAGGCGGGAGACGATCACGGCCGGAGATGGTCAATTCGGACTTTCCGAGCTCCCCCTCGGGACCTATGACCTGACGGTCACCAAAGCCGGGTTCCGCATGATTACGGTCAGTGCCATCACTGTCGCGCTCACCAATCCCGTCCGTGCTGATGTGGAGATGACGCAGGGGGAAGCCGCGCGACTCATACAAGTCCCGGCAGCGGTGCCCGCTGTGTCGACGCGCAGCAACACCTTAGGGGGAAGCTGGCGTGGCGAGATTTTACAGCTGCCGGTGAATGGACGCGATTTTAAAAAGCTGCTGAGCGATGTGCCGGGTGCAGCTGCTGACTCCAGCCTGGTCGACGAAGCCCCCGGTTCCTTCGGGGTTGTGGCGGTGAATGGCAATAGAGGGCGGTCCAATGATTTTCTATTGGATGGTGGCGATATCAATGATTCGTTTCACAACCGGCCCACCTTTGCCGAGGGGGGGGCCTTTAGCATCCCCGGCACACTCTTGCCCTTAAGTTCCATCGCAGAGCTGGCCGTCGCTAATAACACCAATGCCGAGTACGGTCGCAATGCAGGCTCGCTCGTCAATCTTGTGACCAAGTCAGGCACAGATGATCTTCACGGCACCTTCTTTGAATATTTCCGCAACAGCCGCCTGGATGCGCGTAACTATTTCAATTTTCGCAGCAATCCTTTCAGCGGCCTGTTCGAGCGCAAGGATGTCTTGCAAAACAATCAGTTTGGCGCATCGCTGGGCGGCGCGGCGATCCCGGGGAAGACTTTCTGGTTCTTCGCCTATGAAGGGCAGCGGGAGCGGGCAGGCGTTCCATCGCTGGCCAAGGTTCCCAGCCAGGAGCAGATCGCGGCCGCAAGCCACAATCCCATCGTGCAAAACATTCTGAACCTGAACCCGTGGGGTTTGCTGCCTCAGTTTGGCGATGGCGGCCGCGGCTCAAACACGGCGGCAACCATCGAGCCCGAGACTCGAGCCAGCAATCGTGTGGACACCGCCACGGGCAAGCTCGATCACCACTGGGCAAGAAATGTGCTGAGCGCACGTTATTCGTTTGCCGATGGTCGCCAGATCGCACCTGTCGCGATCGCCGGGGGCGACATGCTGCCCGGCTACAATACTGTCGCTCCCACGCGCGTGCACGATGTCACAGCGTCGCTAACCCACGTCATCTCACCGCGCGCGCTGCTCGAACTGCGCGTCGGATGGGGTCGCGTCCGACAATCAGCCACACCGGAGGACAAGGACCTGAACCCGGCTATGCTTGGGCTCAATGTGGGCAATCAGGATTTCACGTTTGCCGACTATGGGCTGCCCCTCATCACGGTTCATGGATTTTCACCGCTCGGCGCAAACCGGATGGACTCGGCGGGACGGGTGGATGGCAACATGCAGTACACCACCAATTTCTCGATCGATGAAGGTAGAAACGCTTACAAGATCGGCTTCGAATTCCGCCACTCTTCAGTGCGGGAGTATTTCGATAAGGACCACCGGGGTTCGCTGGCATTTCCATCGCTCGCCGCCTTCTTGGCGGGCGTTGCGGGTAGCGGAACTCAGTCGCTGGGGGATTCGCATCGCAACCTCGACCAGAATAACTACGCTCTTTATATCCAAGACAGCTACCGCTATAGCGAGAAGTTGACCCTCAACTATGGTCTGCGCTGGGAGTATTTCGGCGTTATAGGAGAAAAGAATAATCTGCTCAGCATTTTTAGCCCGAGTTTCGGCCTCGAGCAGGTGCGCACAAACGGCGGTCCGGCCACGCTATACCCGAAAGACGAGAAGGCGGTTGCCCCGCGCGTCGGTGTCATTTATGACCTGACCGGCAAAAGCAAGACATTGGTCAGGGCAGGCTGGGGAGTGTTCTACGACCAATTTTCGCAGGATTTATTTGCTGGACAGATTGGGCTCGACACCTCCAATGCCGGACCAGTATTCAACGGCATCGGTGCCCATCCTATTCTGTACGGCACGATCGATCCGCTTGCGCTGATGCTCACGGCGGCGCCTTGTGGCACGAATCAGATCCCGGTTCCGGGCACAGGCAGTTGTACAGGCCCGATATTCAGCGGGTTCTCTGCCAGTCAGGTTTTCAGCGTGGCTCCCCACCTGAGTACTCCGTACATTCAGAACTATAACGCAAATATCGAACAGCAGCTCGGTTCCAAAATGGTGCTCGCAATCGGCTACGTGGGATC
>JAFATF010000695.1 GCA_019244045.1 Acidobacteriota bacterium | reverse complement strand
CGAACCAGCACAACCCTGAAGGCTTTATGCGCCTCTTAGTGGCATTCACCTGATTTGCCATTCTTTTCTGGCGCGCAGGTGTTCGGCGGGCTGGGAGCAAGCGCTCGAGTATCGCAGGCGCTACCCGGCCGAGAGATGAGGAAGCTGCAATGTACCAATTTGACCATCGAGCCGTTGCCGCCCGATACAGCCCTGGTGCGCGGCGAGTGGCACCTGCTCATGAGGGACAGCAAACGCCGCATGCCTGTTCATACCCGTCGAGACTTTGAGCGATTTACCCGGAACCTTGTTGCTTGCCGGGTAAAAGCGCCGCCTTCCTTTTGCAACCCGAGAAACACGGATTCAGTCGAGCTTAGTTAGTGCTTAAGGCGAATGGGACGGCCACAGGCTCAGTCGTCGCTCGACGCTGCCTTCGCCCGAAAGTTGGTTGATCGGGCGACGAGATGGTTTGCCCTTTGGTTTACTTCAAGTGCGCATCAAACCACCCGAGGGTGCGGTGGATAATATCGCGTTGGTGTTCGGGTTGCCCGATATAGTGTCCCTCGTTGCCATAGATCACCAGTTCTGTGTCTACTCCCAGTGTCTTCAAAGCGTGCCAGAACTCGCGCGACTGCGCGGGAGGGCACTCTCCATCCCGCTCTCCTACCAGAACAAGCGTGGGTGTTTTTACCCGAGTGATGAAATTGATAGGCGAACTTTTGGCATAAACCGATGGATCCTGGTACACCGAAGCCCCGAAATAAGGAATCATCCACTCGTCGATATCGTTCTCGCCATAGTAGCTTTGCCAGTTCGACAATCCGGCGCCAGCCACGGCAGCGCGAAAGCGATTGGTTTGCGTAACCGCCCACATGGTCATGAAGCCGCCGTAGCTCCATCCCGTGATGCCGATACGATTGTTGTCCACCGGCAGCTCGCTCACGATCTTATCGATTCCCGCCAAAATGTCTCGCAAATCGCCATAGCCGAAATCCTTAACATTGGCGCCGGTAAATTCTTCACCCTCTCCATAGCTGCCGCGCGGATTGGGATAGAACACAAAATAGCCCTGTGCGGCTAACAGGGCGGTGTTGAAAAAAGGCTCGGGCCAGTAGGGAACCTCGCCGACGGCGGGTCCACCGTGCACACACACCACCATGGGATAGCGCTGCTTGGGGTCGTAGTTGTTCGGATAAAGCAGCCACCCCTGCACCTGGAAACGATCGCTGGTCCAATGAATACTGCGCGCCCCTCCCCACGACGGCTTTAGACGACCATTCAGGTGTGTGATCTGCTGCCATGAGCCGATGGGTCCAAGCCAGAGCTCCGGCGGACGCTCAAACGATTGCCGAACCACCGCGGAATTGTTATCGCGGTTGGAAACAGAGGCGGCATAGACTCCCCAGAGTCCGGTGGAGACCACCTCGGCGCCGGTCCACAAGCGGGTGCTAGTGCCGCGTGCCACATCGAGAGTTGAAAACCCGATCTGGCCATCAATGATTTCACCGAACAACAGGCGCTCGTTGCTCGCCCAGCGCAGCCAGCTCGGTGAGGCCTTGATGGCGGGCGTGATGTCTTGGGCCTGGCCTCCGCCTGAGGGGATCAGGTAAATATCGCCGCCGACCGAACCTTCGTCGCTCATAAGCCCGCCGATGAAGGCGATGTTTTGTGCATCGGGGGACCAGCGTGGCACCGCAATCTGGAGCGGCGGCTTGTAAATTGCTTTCATTTTGCCACCGCTGGCTGACACGATATAGAGCTGGGCCAGATACCAGTTCGCGTCTCCCGCCCCGGGCGCCGAAGTTATGACAAACTTCTTACCATCGGGCGACCAATCGTATTCGTAGACGTACATGTCGGCGGGCGAAATGTTCCTCAATTCGCCACCCTCAAAATCTACCGTCGCTAAGCGTTGTTCATATACCTTGGCGGCGATCACTCCGGTTTCCGGCGTCATAGGCATGAGTGGTCCTGCGGCTCGCGGGGCATTCTCCGTAAACAGAACGCTGAGCGTGTTTCCGTCCGGCGACCAGTCTGGCGCGTCCAGATAACCCTGCACATGGGTGAGTTGGCGTGCCGGAACCTCATTTAGGTCACTGACGTATAACTCCAGTTGTCCGGCATTGGCACTATCCGACAGGAATGCCAAGTGCTTGCTATCGGGCGACCAGGCGATGTGGCCGTCTTCGTGCGGTTGGTGCTCAGCTGAGGCGGTAATGCGCCTGGCTGGAGCAGCCGGTGCGCTGGTTGCGGTCAGGAATATTCCGCTTCCTCCGCCGTCGAGTCTCTGTACCCAGGCCACTTGCGTTCCATTTGGCGATATTGCCACCTGTTCAAAACCGCGTACCGAGTACAGCGAGTCGATGCTGGCGTCCAGCACCGATTTCTCGGTCTGCGCGAAGGCGACGGTGCACTCTAGCGCCACCAGCAGGCAGGTCATAATCGCCGTGTTCATCGGTTTCAATCCTTTTTCCCTAATGTCCTGCAGTGTTCAGCTGAGGTTGCAGGTCTCTGAATGGCTTCGTTCTCACTTGCGCCGCCCCATCCCGGCATCCATGGCCTCATTGGCCAAGCGATCGGCCTCCCGATTCTCTTCGCGGAAGGAATGCTCAATCGAGAACCACTCCAGTCGCTTGATCAGCTCCTTCGCACGTTTGTGGAGTTCGTCGAGGACAGGGTTCTTGACCTTGTATTCTCCGCGAATTTGACGGACCAATAATTGGGAATCGCTAATCACCTTCAGCGCCTTCGGCGTGTGCTCGGCTGCATACTCCAAGGCCGCCAGCAATCCGCTGTACTCAGCGTAGTTGTTGGTTTGGCGGCCTAGATACCGGCTGAGGGCCGCCACCTTCATGCCCTCCTGATCGTGAATCGCAACCCCGTATCCTGCCGGCCCCGGGTTGCCACGCGCTCCCCCATCGATATGGGCAACTAGAAAACGCTCCGGCCTCGTCCCCTGGGGAGAAAACAAAGTCGGCACCGGTAAGTATTTCTTCGGGGGGTGCTGATTCATGATAGGAGAGTTTACAACGTCAAAAACGCGATCTATCCGCGGATCGATCGTCGCGCGCAAATCCGATGCGTGCTCACCGTCCTATGGCCAGTCGCGTTGCCAGGCGTGGCGGCAGGTTGGCGGCGACGATTCGCTCCTGCGCCGTCTTTAGATCATAGGGCACGCGCAGGAATTTGACCGTCTTGGTCTGCGAGTCAAAAATAGCGAACCCGGCACGCCAGTCCCCATCGCGCGGCTGTCCGACTGACCCCGGGTTGACAAGGTAATGCGTCCCCTCTTCCAATGCCCAGTCCACCGACTCGGCCCGGCCCACGCTGGCATAGATGGGCCGCAATGACCCGTTCTCTGCCGGATTCGAACTGAACGCGCCCTGCACGTGCGAATGCCCAAAAAATGTTACTGGCATGGGAACCGCCAATAACGACTCAAGGGCGTCGATGGAGGTAACCAGATACTGGTCCTCGTCAACGGGCGAGCCGTGCACGAATTGTGTGTCGCTTAAACCAGGAATCTGGATAGGGCCCTGGGGCAGCTGACGCAACCATTGCAGATTTTCTGCGGTGAGCTTATTTCTTGTCCACAAGGCTGCCATTCCGGCCAAGGGATTGAATTCGCCCAGGTCAATAAGCCCGGCGACCGCCTTGTCGTGATTTCCGCGAACTATGTAACCGCCGAGCTCGCGCGACCTCTGGACTGCCTCGTTGGGATTAGCCCCGTAGCCTACGACATCGCCGAGGTTCATGACCAGGTCATACGCCGGAGCGGCCGAAAGACAGGCCTCGAGGGCCTCGATATTACTGTGAATGTCGCTCAGTAGCAGTACCCGCAAGTGTCCCTCGACGGATGCCGATTATAGACCCCGCGGCGTGGGTGGCGCGCGCTTAAACCTGCCATGCGTCGGTACTTTTTTGCCTTGGCCTCAGATCCTGGTGCGACGGCCGCGTGCGCGCAATGGGGGCGAGCATCCGCTCCTCGAGATCTGGCGTCGACAACTAACTGCAAGGCTGCCGAGTCTACGGCTGAGGACTTCGGTTTACCACGGGACACCTGGCCCAGTGTCCGGGCGCAACCTCGACCAGGGGCGGCACCGTTGTGGTACAGGCTGGCTCACGCCAACGGCAGCGGGGCTCGAAGGCACAGCCCACAGGCAGCGCTTGCAAGCTGGGGACGGTTCCCTCAATCGTCATCAACGGCCGCTCCCGTCTGGTTCTAAACGTTGGTACCGCCTGAAGCAGCCCGCGAGTATAAGGGTGCGCTGGTGCCGTGAAGACATCCCGCTTGGCTCCCAACTCTACCAGGGAGCCCGCATAGAGAACCGCCACCCGGTCCGCCGCTTGCGAGACGACGGCCAAATCATGGGAGATCAACAGCATGGCTAGTCCATACTTCGACTGCAGTTCGGCCAGCAATTCTAATATCTGTGCCTGAATGGTAACGTCAAGGGCCGTGGTGGGCTCATCGGCAATGAGCAGGTCGGGGCGGTTCACCAGCGCCATGGCAATCATGATGCGCTGTCGCATTCCGCCCGAGAGTTGATGCGGATAATCGCGGGCACGGCTCTCCGCTTTAGCGATCGCGACATCCTGCATCGCCTCGATGGCTTGCTCGAAAGCCTGCCGGCGGCCGATACTGTGATGAGCCATGATTGCTTCGGCGATCTGATCGCCCACGCGCATCAGTGGATTGAGCGCCGTCATCGGCTCCTGAAATATCATGGCGACGCGCGAGCCGCGAATCTTGCGCATCTCGTCTTCGGAAATTTTCAGCAGGTCGCGAGCCGGTTCGCCCTTGCTGCGAAGAAGGATTCTCCCGCTGGTCCGCGCCCGCGCGACCAGCAGCCGCATAATGGCCAGGGACGTGACTGATTTTCCCGAGCCCGATTCGCCAACCAACCCGAGCACTTCACCGGGGGCGATACTGAAGTTCAGATCGCGCACTGCCCTTAGACTGGCTGCTGCGGGCCCACCGCTTTGACGTGAGGACGCGAACTCGATTGTAAGCTGACAAATATCGAGCAGTGGGATCACGCAACCATCCTAGCAAGCCGAACCTGGTCGTCACGGTGTCGGTCAGTGTGCTTCCGCGGTACGCGAGCAAGTGACGGAGAGCAACCCAAGGTGTACATTCAAGCGATGTCTGCTTGCGACCGTCGTTCGATGCCCCGCCGTTGCTTGGCGTTCTCGCTGACTACGATTGTGTCTTTCCTTCTGGCAAGCTGTGGCTCAGACAGCCGGCCTTTGATGCCTTCTTCGCCACTATCGCCGGTTCCGCTGACCCGGTTGAGCACCGACACGTTTACGAATACCTCGAGCCAGCACGCAACGGAAGTTGAACCGGGCGCGTTTGCCTTCGGTTCCACTATCGTGACCGCCTTTCAAGTCGGCAGAATTTTCGCAGGCGGAGGTGCGGACATCGGTTTTGCCACTTCGATGGACGGCGGCGGCACCTGGAACAATGGTTTTCTCCCGGGAATCACGGTTTTTCAAGGCGCCGGCCCGTTTACCGCCGCCAGTGACCCGGTGGTTGCTTTTGACGCCAAGCATGGGCTGTGGCTGATTTCTTTGCTGGCACTGGGTAGGACCAATACCACTCCAGCCAACGCGGTGGTGATCAGCTGGTCGAGAGATGGCATCTCCTGGTCCAACTGGGCGACCGACCCGATCGAGGTGAGCCACACCGCCGATGCTGACAAAGACTGGATTGTCTGCGACAACGGCCCGCCCAGTCCCAATTACGGCAACTGCTACGTGGAATGGGATGATCCGAGCCAGAACGCCAATGATCTGATCTGGATGAGCGTTTCGAACGATGGTGGACAGACCTGGCAGACGGCTCAAAATACCCAAGATGGGGCTCATGGCCTCGGGGGTGTGCCGGTGGTCGAGCGCAATGGAACTGTGATCGTGCCCATAATGGAGGTCTGCACCACGCAATCTTGTGCGCCGTCCATACTCAGCTTTTCCTCGCTTAATGGGGGGGGCAGTTGGAGCTCAACCACCCGCATTTCGACAATCAGTGATCATCAGGTGGCGGGGAACCTGCGCAGCGACCCACTTCCGGCTGCTCAGGTCGACGGCGACGGCACAGTCTATGTGGTTTGGCAGGATTGCCGGTTCCGCGTGAACTGTTCCTCGAACGATCTGGTCTTGTCGGCTTCGCCCAATGGGACCACCTGGACAGCCCTGTCCCGCATTCCCATCGATCCGACCTCCAGCACCTTCGATCATTTCATCCCGGGCCTCGGAATTGACCCGATGACGTCCGGGTCGAGCGCCCATCTGGCCCTCACCTTTTATTTTTACCCAAACGCCGCTTGCGGGGCATCGACCTGCCAATTAGAAGTCGGCTTTATTTCTTCCGCCGATGGTGGCCAGACTTGGGCTTCGCCCACAACTCTGACTATTCCGATGTCACTCGCCTGGCTGCCAAACACGTTTTCCGGTGTCATGGTCGGTGACTACATCGCAACCGTCCTAACCGGCGGAAAAGCGCTTCCAATTTTCGCCCTGGCCAACGCTCCCCCTGGTACGCAACCCTTTGACGAGGCGATTTATACCACGAGCAGTCCGCTGGCTGTCGACGCCCGCGCGCGCCGCTTCACTTCCGCCGGCGAGCACCCCGTCCCCGGTGCTGGTTCCGATCACGCTGCGCGTCAGTTCTATGATCTCGAGCATCGCTATCCGGTAGTCCCGCCCAAGTAGTCTTTGTCGTTTGCCCCCATTCTGGGTTGAGGCCAGGATTTTAAGCGGCGAGCTGGTAAGGCTTTGCCTGCGCTTATTACCCCCTCCCTAGACCGCCGATACACGGCGGTTCTGGAGGTCTGTAATAGGTCCCGGCGAAACGACTACCGTGACTCGCAAAGTCGATTTGTGAGTGAGACAATAAGGGAGGGAGAATCAAGCAAGAAAAAAGGGTGAGGAAGGCAGCCCCTTCCGGTCCTGAATCCTTCCTGGTTGCGCCCTCATCTCAAACTTTTGGAGGAAACGAATGGCACACGAACTACCCCCTTTGCCGTATGACTACTCCGCCTTGGAACCTTATATCGATGAAAAGACCATGCACCTGCATCATGACATGCACCATGGCACGTACGTGAAGAATCTCAATGCTGCGCTCGAAAAATATGCAAACTTGCAATCCAAGAGCGCAGAAGACCTGCTGCGCGACCTCAATGCCGTGCCCGAAGACATTCGCACGCCGGTCCGTAACAATGGTGGCGGCCACGTGAATCACACCATGTTCTGGAAGATCATGAAGCCCAAGGGCGGCGGTGACCCGAGCGGGTCAATCGCAGATGTTATTAAGAGCGCGTTCGGCAACTTCAAAGAATTTAAAGCCAAGTTCAACGAGGCCGGAGCCAAACAATTTGGCAGCGGCTGGGTATGGCTGGCGGGAAAGCGAAACGGGGAACTGCAGGTCATCAGCACTCCCAATCAGGACAATCCGCTTTCGCAAGGACTGTACCCCATCCTGGGGAATGATGTCTGGGAGCATGCCTACTATTTGAAATACAACAACCGCCGTGCTGAATATTTGGAAGCATGGTGGAACGTGGTGAATTGGGACGAAGTCAACAAACGCTACGAAGCTTTTAAGTCAGCCCACGAACCGGCTCTGGCCCATCGTTAACCAGCGAGAGACGGCCCTGGGGCTTGACTGTCCAGGCTCTTCCGGCCGTCTCCTCGAAAATTCTCGCCAAGAGACCCGTGCGCGGGAACTGTGGCCGTCTTGTCGGGCCTGTCCTCAGCATCAGCAAGCGAGGTGCGGTGATCGGGCTTTTGCCTGCCCATCATGGCACCGCTAGCTCGGCCTGGCGGAGGGGATCGTTTTTGGTCCGCCTCAGGAGGGTATAGCGAACCACCTGCTGCATGTGGTCTCCAACCTTCATCACTTGCAATGGCCCGAAGGGTTCGAGCTCCACATATTTCAGCGGATCAGCCGAGGTATAGATCGTAGCGTTGGTGTTCTGATCGGCGTATTGGGCGTCGGCTATACGGGGGGAATCCATTTTCAAGACGTACCGGTGATCCATCCACACTAGGGTATCGGCGTCGCAACCGATCTGTGCCTGCTTACCTCGGCGGAGGGAAACGAAGCGGCCATGCACGCGCAGATCCCGCGGTAAACCAAACTGCTGTTGAACGTATCCTTGGGGAAAACGTGATTTTTTGGGCAGGATCATGAAAACCGTGTCGGGATCGCCCAGTTGCGTGATTACCCCAATTCCTACCCTGACCGGATTTCCCGACGCCTTTTCATACTCGGTCGTGATGGTCATTAGCGGCCGGCGTCTATCGAGCTCAATGCGACGTCGAAAACGAATTCCGTAGATGGGATCGATGGGCGACTTCAGCTCGACTATATCGCCTATTGCCTTCGCTTCGAGGGGCACGGAATCGAAAGTGAACGGCGGGGGCCAACCGCGTCCAATGAGGTGGGGCCAGTCATTCTGGGGCGCGGGCCAGGTCTTGTCACCTCCGAAGTTGGCCCACTCTCTCGCATTGGGCTGGGGACGCTTTCCATAAAGGGCGGGGTTTTCCCAAAAAACCTCCGGCTCTGCCACGAAATGAAACTGCATGATGCGGCCCACCGCGGGTACCACAACGGTTTCGGCGGTGCCGTTGCTAATCAGCAGTGAGCCTGGCCAACCATGATAAGTAAACCGTGAAATGGTGATCTTTTGCTGGCCTTTCGAGCCAGCCAAAGGCGCAGAGAAGCCAGCTGCGATCAATAGGACGGTGGCCGCCACGCGGGGTGAAGACATCAGCGCCGATTATAATTCTCGCCCACTGAGGGATCAGCCGCGCTCCCATGCCGAGGGAATCGAGTCAAACGAGGAGAGCCCTGGGGTTCCCAGAGTACGTGCCGGGGGGAAAGAGCCGAAAGTGGTGGGCAAACTAAGAGTCCCGAGGTAATGCTGGACCCATTCGTCTCAGCCAGTAGCTCGCTTTAGACCCTTGCCGACCTCTCAAACCAACGCTTCCGTACGGTCG
>JAFATF010000077.1 GCA_019244045.1 Acidobacteriota bacterium | reverse complement strand
GATCGCCCTTCTCATTATTCAGATTTTTACCGTAACCAGCCTGGGCATTGAACCGAAAAAACGTGGTTTGGAGGAGGTCGGAGCGGAACGGCGGGCTGCCCAACAAACGACTAACGCCTGACTTCACGCCCTTGCGCATCGAACCATTTAGCTTCGCGCCTCGAGGGCTGCCTTGACCCGCGCCGGGACGAGCGGCAGTTGCCGCACCCGCGCCCCGGTAGCATCAAAAATTGCATTAGCGATTGCTGCCGCCACTACCGTGATTGCTGTCTCGCCCGCACCCAAGGCCCTGGTCTCTGAGCGATTAATCAGTACGCTTTCGATGGTTGGCAGCTCCATCCCGAGAGGCAGGCTGTGGTACGAGCGCCAGCTGGTAGAAGTAATTTTGTTCTGATCCCAGGTTATCTCTTCACCGAGTGCACGGCTCATACCTTGCAGCACACCGCCTTCGATCTGATTTCGCATGCCGGCAGGATTTGAAATCGGACCGCAATCTTGCGCGACTACAAAACGCTTTGGTTGCACACGGCCGGATGCCTGATCGACCTCGACCTCGGCGACCAGCGCTACGTATCCGTTGTCGCCTTCATAAGCAACACATGCAATACCTCGCCCGCTGGTGACCCCCCTGCGAAGGCGTGCAGATTTCGGCGAAGGCCGTTCCTCCCAACTGGCACCCTTGGCTGCTGCTTTCACGACATCCATCAATCGAGTCTCGTTGAGATGCTGCAATCGGTAGGCCACCGGATCCGCCTTCACGTGGGCGCTAAGCTCGTCCATGAAACATTCGTGGGCGAACGTGTTCTGCAGACGCAATGGCGAGCGCAGCGGCCCTGTAAAAAACGGCGACTTCACCGTGTGCGCAAGAACTCGCTCGCTGCGGACTTTTCCTGCTCCTCCGCATTTGCCGCCGATGCAACCAACGACATAGGAAGGGACGATATTGCTGCCATTGCGCAGTTCACCCGTGGGCTGTGAAGCGGCTTGGGGACTTATGGTTTGCGGCTCGAAGCCAACCAGCGAGCCGGTGATCACATTGCCGGGATGTTCATATCCTGGGCGCCCGCCGAGCGAAACGGACCATGTCTCGCAATCCCACGCCATAATGGACCCCTTCTCGTCCAGGCCAGCGCGCTGGTCGATCACACAGGCGGCTCCGTAGTTCTCACCCCATGCCATCTCGTCCTGCCGCGTGAGCTGCACGCGCACCGGTTTGCGAACTCCTTGCGAGAGTAGCGCGGCATCGTAAGACACCGTGTCCGCGCCATTCAGTCCGTAGCATCCTGAACCTCGCACGAAAATCACACGCACGTTATCAGCCGGTAGTCCCAGCAATTGGGCCACCCCGCTGCGCGTCGGATAAACGGACTGAGTCGGCGACCAGATCGTAGCTTTATGGTCTTGCACATCCGCGACCGCGCAGGATGCTCCTATCGATCCGTGTGCCTGGTAAGGATGTTGGTAAGTTGCACGTAATTGCCACACCGCCGCACCGAGCTTTTCATTAACATCCCCAGAGTCAACGGCCAGAACGTCTCGCGACGGCTGCTCGCGCATGTATTCGTAAAAGAGTCGTTGCGCCGGCAGATTGCCGCCCCCCTTACTCCAATTCACTCTTAATTTGCTGGCAGCCTGCTCGGCTTGCACTTGCTTTTCAGCAACCACTCCCACGAAATTCCTTCGCACTACAACCTTCACCAGACCCGGCATGTCTTCGACGGAGCGCTCATCAATGCTGACCAGCGTAGCGCCGACTGCGGGCGGGCGCACGACTCGCCCATGCAGCATTCCCGGGAGGCGCACGTTGTGCACGAATTCGAATTGTCCAGTCACGAGCTCCTGGATATCCAAAGACGGGATGGGCTTACCCAAAACAGTCCATTCACGGACGGCTATCCGCTTTGCTGTGGGATTCACTGTGAGCTTGAAATGTTTGCCTCGAATGAGCTCTCCGTAGGTCACACGTGTGCCGTCCTTAGCAGTGATCAGACCGTTGACGACATTGAGTTGATCGGTGGGAACATTGAAACGCCGCGAGGCTATTTCCAACAGGGCCTCTCGGGCGGTGGCAGCAGATTGGGCAAGACCGCCATCATTGAAATTGGTGGGCGTTGACTGGCTGCCTGAGGTTGTTCCCTGATCCGGGGTGACCGAAGTGTCGCACTGCATTAAGCGTACGCGCTCGAGAGCCACGCACAATTCTTCAGCGACTAACTGAGTCTGCGCGGTGTACATGCCCTGACCGAAGTCGCACTTGCCCGTATAGGCCGTTACCAAACCATCTTCACCCACCGCGATCCAGGAATCCAGCTTCGATGGATCGATATGCGACATGTGCGTGGCGAACGGGCCTTGGCCAAGTGCGATCGTCTCCAGCGTCGCTACCCCGCCAAAGCTCACCATGAGTGCACCCGCACCTTTCAGGAAGTCCCGTCGCGAAATGCCTACACTCATGCATGCCTCAATTTTGCGTAGCGTCGGATGGCGGCAAACATACGGGTGTGCGCAAAACAGCGGCACAGCACACCCGAAAGAGCATTTCGAACATCGCGCTCCGTGGCGTTAGGATTACGATCAAGCAGTGCCTTGGCGGAGAGAATCACGCCGCTGAGGCAAAAGCCGCACTGCGCGGCTTCTTCATCGATGAATGCTTGTTGAATCGCGTGAGGCTTCGCAGCTGTGCCGATGCCCTCCAAGGTCACGATCTCGGCAGTATTGACCGCGCTGACGGGGGTGATGCAGGAGCGAACCGCATCGCCGTTCATCAGGACGGTGCACGCTCCGCACTGGCCGAGGCCACAGCCGAACTTGGGTCCACGCAGCGCAAGTTCGTCTCCAAGAACATAGAGCAGCGGTGTTTCTGGGTCCACCTGGACCGTATGGATATGACCGTTCACTTTCAGGGTAACGGTGCTCATGTTTCCCTCTTTACTGACAAAAACTGGTAACCAGACAGGAGGAATGGCAATTTACGACTTATATTTCTGTGCTGCGGCTCCCCGCGTCAAGGCTTCTTTCATGCTGTTTAGGAACTCTCGGCAGGCTGCTGACAAGGGCACATCTTTGGTGCGGACAAGGTAGAAGTCGAGCCAAAGCTCGGGAGCACAAATCGGTTCCGCCACCAGCCTACCCTGTGTCACTTCATCCATAACTGCAATACCGGCTACAACCGTGGCCCAATCGGAGCTGCGAACCAGTTCAAGCGTCCCCAGCATGCCATCGATTTCCAAGATTCGGCCTGAACCGGTCGAGCCCAGGCGCACAGCGGCGGCTTCGATGACTTGGCGCAAACTGTGCCTGGGGGAAGGAAGAACAAGTTTCAATTTTTCCAGATCGCTGGCATTCCGCGCCCCCAGACCTCGCCCGCTAGCGGTGGGTTTGCGGTTGGAGCGCGTGACGAGTACAAGACGGTCTCGAAAAAAGTGGGTTGTTTCCAGCCCCAGATGAAGCGGAGGTTTGGTAACAATTGCGACCTGAACCTCACCGGAGACCACCCAGTCGGTGAGAGTGCCACTGTAGGCTTCGGCCAGCCGGACATTTACATACGGATGGGTAGCCAGATAATCGGGCAGCATCCGGGAGAGCCCCCCCTTGAACATTGTAGGCGAGACACCCACGTTGATTTCACTAGCGACGCGGCCCCCCATATCCAGTATTTGCTGCTTAGCGGCACCGACGCTCCTCAGCACCTCTGCGCAGGAACCATAAAAATGCTTACCCGCGATCGTCGGGCTAACCCCTCGGGCTTTTCGGTCAAACAAGCGGTGACCCAACATGGCTTCCAGGCGCTGAATATACACGCTTAAACCAGGCTGGGTGCAGTGTTCGCGCTCAGCGGCCTTGCTGAAGCTGCCCTCTTCATAAGCGGCAACAAAACAGCGAATCTGCTTGAGATCAATCGAGTCAATTGCTGCCTTGCAGGGACGAATTTCGCTGACTCTGGAGCCTGCGGTCGAAGTAAAACGGGCACTCAGGTCACCTGGAGGGCGGACGGCCATTAAGTGGGCCATAATAGGACGATATAAATAGTATTTCAAGATATTACTGGTACAGATGCGTTGCCTGATCTACGATGCTGCCCCTACGCCGTGCCGCGGACCCTGGAAGTGGCCGCCGGTGCCCGGCGCACAAGTCGGTGGAACGTTAGGTTTTTTAGGAGAGCCAACATGGATATCCGCTTCATCGGCAGGCCGCATGAATGGGATCCTCGTCGCACCTACAGCCAGACCGGAGCCGATTGGCAACATCGTGTCGACTTCGAGCGCTTACGAAAGGATCGTTTGCAGCGGGTGCACCAACAAATGGAGGCCCGTGACCTGGGCGCTTTGGTGCTGTTCGCCGGCGCCAACATCCGTTATGTCACAGCCTCTTACCAGGGAAATTGGAAATACAACATCAACATTCGTTATGCCGTCGTGCCCCAGGGAAGCGATCCCGTGTTGTTCGAGACCGCAGGATCGGACCTACATTGCGCCGAAATTGACTTACCCTGGATGGAAGGACGTATCCATCCCGCAATCACATGGCAGTGGGCCGAAGGTGCCGTTCCGCTTATGGCTGAACGTATGGCGCAGAGCGTCGTCGACGTGCTGGAAGGCTATGGAATTCGCAAGGAGCGGGTGGGCATCGACAATTTCGACTGGCCCGCTCTGAAGGCCTTTCAGGAGTGCGGTCTCAACATCACGGATGCATGGCCGGCAGTTTCGGCGGCCCGGGTGGTCAAGACGCGTGACGAGATTGAATTATTGAAGCAGGCTTCCAGCATCGGCGATGCCGCCATGTGGAGAATCAAGTATGAATGGCTAAAGCCGGGTGTCCGCGAGCGCGAGATTGAAGCCAAAGTACATGAGTTCATGCTGGAACGAGGCTGCGAGATTATCTATGACATCATCGTTGCTTCGGGCGGGAATACCAGCCCTTATCGCCGTTGGGCGACGGACAAAATCATCCGTCAGGGTGACCTGGTGATTGTGGACATCAATGCGGTCGGCCCTTCCGGATATTTTATTGATTTTGTGCGCTGCTTCAAGTGCGCAGGAAAGATGAACCAGAAGGAAATTGATTTGTACCACGAGGTCTACGATTCGATGTATGCAGGCATGGACAAGCTCCGCCCCGGTAATACTACGGCCGATGTAGCTGCTGCTTTCCCCAAATACGACGATGATAAATACAAGACGTGCACGTTACAGCAGTTCGCCCACAGTATTGGCCTCACGCTTTATGAGGGCATGTGGATCTCGCGTGCTTATTCGCTGGAGTATCCCGCTGAAATTAAAGAGAACATGTACTTCGCCATCGAGACTTTCGCCGGCCATCCAGAGCTTCAACAGACCACGCGACTGGAGGAAAACGTTTTGGTCTCAGGCAAAGGCCCGGTGGTTTTCACACTTATGGAACATATGCAGGAAGCGATGGCCGATTGAAGCATGCCGCAGGCCATTGTAGTTCTTACTGATACCGTTTTTGTGAACTTAGATTTAACTCGACAAGCACTGTCTCGTGTGAACGCCGAGTTACGAATAGCGGAGCAACCCAGTAGCGAGGCTATCGTGAAAGTAGTGCAGGATGCCGACGCTGTTCTTGTGACTTATGCAAAACTTACGAACGAGATTATCCGCGAGATGACGCGCTGTCAGATCATCGCACGCTGCGGTATCGGTATCGATAACATCGACGTGGCCGCCGCCAGCCGGGCAGGCATTGTGGTCACCAACGTACCCGATTATTGCGTCGATGAAGTTTCGGATCACGCGATGGCCCTGCTTTTGGCGCTAGCTCGCAAGATCCCGCTGGCCAACGCCCGGGCGCATACGGGCCGCTGGGAGCTGGCGGCCACTTCGATTCATCGCTTGCGCGGAAATGTGGTGGGACTGGTCGGCTTTGGCAAAATTGCCAAAGCCTTGGTGCCCAAAGCCAAGAGTTTTGGCCTGAAGGTGATCAGCTACGATCCCTTTGTCGCACCTACGACAATGCTGGCGTTGGGCGTGGAGAAGGTTGACATCTCGGAGCTGTTGAGCGCGTCTGACTACATATCGATTCACTCGCCGCTTGTGGCTGCAACGGATCGGCTCTTTCGAGCGGAGAATTTTTGTCGCATGAAACCAACAGCCTATCTTATCAACACATCTCGTGGCGGAATAGTTGACGAGGCTGATTTGGCGCGCGCCTTGGACGCGGGACAGCTTGCCGGAGCAGCTCTGGATGTGCTTTCGCACGAGCCCCCGGCGGACTCTCCACTCATTGGCCGAGAGGATGTAATTCTGAGCCCCCATATGAGCTTCTATTCTCTGGAGTCGCTCATTGAGCTGCAAGCCAAGTCGGCCGAGGAAGTAGTCCGTGTCCTCAAAGGCGAGATGCCTCGTTATGCCGTGAATCCTGAAGTTTTACAGCTGCGAAGCTAGGGATCAGGTAGGCGGATTGCAAATCGGATGATAGGAAAGGAATGATTTATGCTGCTGCATACAAGAACCGTGACCCTATTCGGAGTGATGCTGGTTTGCGGCGCCAGTCTTTTGTTCGCACGCCTGCTCCGGGCCGATCCTCCGGCCTCCTCTGGTTATCATGTGGTCAAAACCATTTCGGTCGGCGGCAAGGGAAGATGGGATTATTGCGTGGTGGACAGCGCCGCGCGCCGACTGTATGTCTCTCACGGCACGCACGTGGTGGTATTGGATACCGATTCGCAGAAGATCGTGGGTGATATCCCAAACACGCTCGGAGTTCATGGTATCGCTCTGGCGACTGAATTGGGCCGCGGATTCGTGAGCAATGGGCGCGCCAACTCGGTTATGATCTTCGACCTTCAGACGCTCAAGACGGTCGCTACCGTGAAGTCGGGCGGTATTAACCCCGACGCCATTTACTATGAACCCGGTTCGAAGCGCGTTTTCGCGTTCAACGGCCGCAGCGGCAACGCCGTCGCCATCGATGCCTCCGACGGCAAAGTTGCGGGGATGGTTCCGGTTGGCGGCAAGCCGGAGTTTTCGGTGGGTGACGAACATGGTCACGTATTCGTCAATATCGAAGACAAGTCGGAACTCCTTGCAATCGACGCGCAGAAGCTCACCGTCCTGCACCGTTGGCCGCTGGCTGGTTGCAAAGAGCCGTCCGGACTTGCGATCGATCAAAACAGTCACCGTCTCTTTTCTGTTTGCGGTAACAAAAAGATGATGGTGGTCAACGCGGACACGGGTAAGGTCGTAGCCATGGCAACCATCGGCGATGATCCGGATGCGGTTGCTTTCGATCCGGGCACACAATTGGTTTTCAGTTCCAATGGTGGCTCCGGAGACCTTACGGTGATCCATGAGGACTCGCCGGATCAGTACACTGTCGTGGAAAATGTCCCCACAAAGAAATATGCTCGAACTATGGCAATCGACCAAAAAACTCACAACATTTTCCTGCCGATCGCTGAATTCGAGCCGGTGCCCGCTAAGGAAGACGAAGAGCCGCCTATGAAACCGAATACATTCGGTGTGCTGCTTGTCTCCAGATGAATCACACAAGGCCGGCAGCAGTGGGAGAGTGATGAAACAGCTCGGGGTTGCCATAATTGGGACAGGTTGGTGCGGCGGGATACGCGCGGAGACCTGCGCTCGAAGTCCCTATGTCAGCAATCTGTACCTAGCTGAAATCGAGCCGGTACGCCTAAGGGAAGTGGCCGCGAGAACCAGGGCGGCCGGAGTCACGGCCGATTACCGGTCTTTTCTCCGCAACGACGACATTGACGCCATTATTATTTCAGCAACTCCAGAGACCACGCACTTTCCCATGGCTAAGGAAAGCCTTGAGGCGGGCAAACATGTTTTTCTCGAAAAGCCGATTGCGCTCGAACTCTTCGAAGCTGACGAACTGATCGCCTTGGCCAAGTCAAAGGGAGTGCTGTTCACGATTGGCTACTCACAGCGATTCAATCCTAAGTTTGCATATGTGAAACGCTCGGTCGACAATGGCACCATCGGGCAACCGGTCAGTGCGCTGGTGAGCCGGCATATTGCCCGTACTCTGGGAGACAGAATTGGTGGCCGCATAAAGCTTTCACCCGCCGCAATGGAAGCAACCCACGATATCGATTTTGTGCTTTGGTGTTTTGCACCGAGAACGCCTGTGCGTGTGTACGCCCAGGCAGTCCGTAAGATCATGCAGCCGACACACGGTGTACCGGACTGTGCATGGATCATAGTCACTTTGAATGACGGATGTGTGTTCACCATTGGGGCCAGCTGGGTGCTTCCTCCCGCCTATCCCAATTTTTCGTCGACGTGGATTGAGATGGTGGGTACCGAAGGCGCGATCATGGTGGATGATACTCACCGCGATGTCAGTCTCAACACCCTGAAACGTGGCATCGAATTTCCCATTTCTACCATGCCCGGAGAAAGGGTGGGGCATGTGTTTGCCGGCCCGATGGAGGCGGAAACCATACATTTCCTGGAATGCGTAGCCGATGGCCGGCAGCCGCTGGTAAAACCCGAAGAAGCCAGACTTGTCATGCAGGTTTACCAGGCGGCCGATAGCTCGGCCGAGCAGGGACGACCCATTGATCTCGTAACCTCCGCGTCTACTTCTGACCAGCTGGCGTATTCCCCTCTGAACGCGTCACGCAAAAACCCAACTGCAACTCATCACTAGTACCATGCTCCCCAGTACACCTACTTCGGCACCGCAATCATTAGTTTCCGGGACCAAAGTAATCGCCCAGGCGAGTAAGACCCGTTGGCTCGTACTTCTGTTGCTCAGTGTCATGTACATGATCACGTATATGGACCGAACGGGCATCTCCATCGCCGCGCCATCCATGGCAAAAGAATTCGCACTCAGCGATACCACCATTGGAATTGTGTTCAGCGTTTTCTTATGGGCCTATGCGATAGGACAAATTCCCAGTGGATGGCTGGCCGACCGCTTAGGAGCAAGGCTCGTCTTGCTCATTATCGTCCCCCTGTGGTCATTGCTGACAGCACTGACGGCTCAGGCGAAAGGGATCGTTTCTCTGCTAGAAATACGGTTTACGTTTGGGTTGGCAGAAGCTGGCGCTTTTCCTGCCGCTACGCGCGGCATGCAGCTCTGGTTTCCCAAGTCCGAGCGCGGAATCGTGCATGGTATCACCCATTGCTTCAGCCGGCTGGCTATCGCTGTCGTTCCTTTTCTGGCAGTGAGCATCATGGTGGCATTCGGCTGGCGCTGGATCTTCTACTTTTTTGGAGCCGCCGGCCTCTTGTGGTCGCTAGCTTTCTACCGTGTCTATCGCAACATTCCCGAAGAGCATCCCGGGGTGAATTGTTCAGAGTTGTCTCACATTAGAGGAACGCATCCCGACGGGACTATTAAGGCGAGTAGTCACCTTCAGCAACGGCCTCCCGCTCCCTGGAAAACTATTTTTTGTTCTCCTAACATGTGGTATATCGCCGCCGGTTATTGTTGCTTCTACTACGGGACTTACTTTTACGTCACCTGGTTTCCTACGTACCTTTTGCAATACCGCCATTTGTCCTTAAATGCGGTGGGCACGTTGGCTTCCCTACCTCTGGTTGCGGGAATGGCGGGAGATCTCGCGGGTGGCCGCCTGACGGACTATCTTTATAAGAAGACTGCAAAATTGAGGATTGCTCGCCGCGCGGTTGGTGGGCCCGCAATGTTCCTTTCCGCTGTCTGTCTAATACCGGCAGCGATGACCCACAACGTCTGGATGGCGATGCTAAGCCTGACGGCTTCGCTATTTTTCCTGGAAATGGTGGTTAGTCCCGCCTGGGCCGTTCCCATGGATGTTGGCGGGGAATACAGTGGTACGGTCTCTGGGATAATGAATATGGCAGGTAGCTTGGCCGCCTCCCTCTCTCCCATTATTTTCGGAATTCTCGTTCAGAGAGGGCGGTGGATCGCTCCTTTCTTCGTCTCCGCGGGAGTTCTCCTTACGGGCGCCCTTATATGGATCTTTCTTATTGATCCGGATAAGTCGGTTGTCGCACAGACGGCATGACGACGCGTGGACGATTCGGACGTAGTTGTCTTCGACATGACTGCCAGGAACTTAGCGCAGCTACCGTCGTGTAGTTTCGCCGACGGGTTAGCCGGAGTCCAGTACCGATCGAAGAACTTGTACGATCCAATTGGTGCCCTGCCTGAAGCCGGGTTTTACGGCACCCGGCTTGCGACGCATGCACACCATTGGCAAGAATCATGGGGGGCGCGATTGCTCAGCTGGCGGCATAGGATCTTTTGGAGCCGTTTCTGAGCAACTTCGAACCAGAACCGA
>JAFATF010000637.1 GCA_019244045.1 Acidobacteriota bacterium | reverse complement strand
AGCTTATTGTAACGTTACTTATGAAACACAACACTAGCGAGCGCCGCTCTCGGTGCTCGCGGCCGATCGCTTAGGAAGCGAACATAAAATCCAATGGAGCGACCCTATCAAGGCGAGACGCAACAAAGCTGTGCTTTCACGGATGGGAGGCCCGGGACGCTATTCTCTGCGCCGGCCCAGGCCAGCCCTTCTCCCCCCGCAACCATTGGGCAGGCTCTGCATCACTACCGATAATAGCCGCATCGGCGAGCAACCCTAGCAGCCCTGGAGGAGGCCGAAGTACTGCGACTTCCGCGAGGAGCGGCTGCCGGCTTGCACGCGATCGCAAAAAGCGCTATTTAGAGTGCCGGACTCAAAATGAACGGGAGCCGCAACTCTGTGAACCAACTAGCCATAGCCCCCAGATTCCTGATCTTGCCCCTATTGTTGCTATGTCTGCCTTCGCGAGCGGCTGCTCAGAGCGAAGCTGACTGGAGTAGGACAGCAAAAGCTCTGACCGGCAGCGTCTTTGCGAATTCTTCAACGGATAACCTGCGCGAGTTGTGTGATCAGGTTGGCCCCAGGGTCACCGGCACCGAGGCTTATGAAAAAGCTTCACATTGGGCCTTAGAGCGATTCCGCGCGCTCGGCATTAAAGATGTGCACTTGGAATCGTTCAGCATCCCGAACGGATGGGCGCGCGGATGGGCCCAGAGCCAAGTCTATTCGCCAATTCAGCGGCGCCTACATATGGAGAGTGTCAGTTGGGCGCCTTCTACACCGCGCGGGGGAGTAACCGGCGAAATCATCGTGGTCGACGACCTTTCTCCCAAGGAACTACGTGCTAAAGCTGAGCAGATCAAAGACCGCGTTGTTTTGCTCGATACGGAGCACGCTTTTGCCGAAGGATTCAACAAGACCTATCCCCTCCTGAACGCTTCCTATGGTCTGCTCAAGAATCTGGGAGCGCGTGGTCTGGTCCTCAACGACAGTGTTCCCAATCAAGTTCCGGGTGATTGGCTGGACGTCGATAACGGTAAAGCAGAAATCCAGCGCTTACCAATCGCGGAGATTGGAATGGAAGATTACAAACTACTCCGTCGCCTGCGGGAACAGGGCCCGGTGACCATCGGTTTCGAATATCAGAATCAGATCAGTGGGCCGACACAGGTCAGCAACGTCGTTGCACAGATTCAGGGCAAGGCAAACCCGGAGGAGTGGATTGTCATCGGCGGCCATCTAGATTCGTGGGACCTAGCCACTGGCTGCCAAGACAACGGTACGGGCGCCAGTATGGTCCTGGAGGCTGCCAAAGCTATTGCCGCCTTACCATTCGCGCCTCGACGCTCGTTGCGGTTTGTCCTTTGGACTGGAGAGGAACCCGGTTTACTTGGATCCAAAGCCTACATCAAACAACACGCGCAGGAACTCTCAAAATGTGTGGCTGTCCTTAACAGCGACAACGGAGCGGGCCATCCCAAGGGCTGGAAAGTCGAGGGGCGCAAGGATCTCAAGCAGGCCTTGGTTCCGATCGCGAGTCACTATTTGAAAGACCTAAGCGCCGATGGCATTTCGATGGAAGTCACCTTCGACAGCGACCATGGACCGTTCCTCTTGCATGGCATACCCGCCCTTGATCTGTGGGTGGATGATGAAGAGTATGAAAAAGTTCATCACAAGCCGAGCGACACGTTCGACAAAGTGGATCCTATCTTTTTCAAAACCGACACAACCATCCTTACGGTGACGGCTTACCTGCTGGCGGAGATGCCGCAGCCGATTGCTCCCCATTTGAATCACGCTGCCGTAGGCGAAATTCTGAGAAAGTCGGAACTAGAACAATATCTCATCGCGCACGGTGACTGGACTCCTTAGCGACCGCTGTCAGTTTGGCCGAGGACTTTGCCGGGAACCGCGCGATGTACCTGGCATACACTTCGTTGTAGCACGGACTGTTCGTTACGGTCGGCTTAAACACCGATGCTTTCATCTGGTCGAAATATGACTGCTGATCTACCAGACCGGTAAACAGGGCTGCTCCTGTCGCAGAGGCCGACTTTAGTTTGAAAGCGTGCACCGGCCGGCCAAGGATGTCGGCCAGGATTTGCAAGTCTGCAGCATTTTCCGCCATCCAGCCTGTTATTCGGACCGACGTAATGGGCTTGTCTTCGAGTGCTTCGATACAACGCCGAATTTCAAACGACATCCCTTCAAGAAGAGCACGGGCAATGTGGCCCGGCCCATGCGCCCATGTCAATCCAATCAAAGCGCCCTTCAGATTGGGATTCCATAAAATGCCTTGTTCTCCACCCGCCAAGTAAGGCGCGAAGAGAAGTCCATTCGCACCCGGAGCAATCTCGCGAGCGCTTTGCCAAAGGAGCCGCCGAGGCTTGCTGTTATTTCCTGCGAGAAGGTTCTGCACCCAGTCCCGAGCCGAACCGCTGGCCAGCAGGTCTGCTTCCTGGCCGTAAGTGTGTTCCACAGCTAGCGGAGTTAGCAGAAATCGGCTTCTCCCATCCCAAGTTGGACGCGAATCTGACTTGATGATAACCGTGCTCGAGCCGGTAAGGATGGTAACCGTGTCGTTTGCTGGCGCGCTTCCGTTTAGAGCGTATACCCCGGCGGCGGAATCCGCGCAGCCCACCAGCACTGGCGTATCCGATGCGCATCGGAGCAACTTGGCGCCGCTGCGGTTGAGCAGCAGCGAAAACGAAGACGCTCTTATCGAGGGGAGTTGGTCGGCAGAAATGTTCCAAAATTCACAAAGCCTGGTATCCCAAGCGCCCGATTCCAGGTTGTACAGCCCGTAACCGGACGCAGTCGATGGGTCGGTGGCAGTTACTCCCGTCAGGGCGTAGAGCAGGAAGTCCTTGGCCGAGAGAATGACATCACGCTTGCGGGACCGCTTGCGATGAAAGCCGTACATAGGAGCGAGATAGCGGCCATCGATATGTACGCCAGTGCGGCGGTATACATCATGGCGAAGTTCGGCATTCATCCGCTCACTGGTCCAGCTCTCGGCGCGGGTGTCTTGCCAGGTAATCGCGTGTCCTAATGGTTTGCCTCCGTTTAGCACAACCAGTGTTGGCATCTGACCGGTAACCGCAATGGCCTTCACAGGCAGCTTGCGAATAGATTTTTGCTGGATGTGGTTGACTGCTCGTGTCAGCGCCTTCAGCCAGTCGCCGCAATCCTGTTCGGCCTGGCCTTCACACGCCGCAATTGTGCGGTAAGGCTCGCGTGCTGTCGCGAGGATGCGACCCTTGGGTGAAAGCGCCACCACTTTAATACCCGAAGTTCCCAGGTCAATACCGAGTGCGCAAACTAGCTCCAGGCGTGTGGTCATTGTTGGGCTGCCAGGTTCGTTGCCATGGCCACAGAACTACTTCATGTTGCGATGCATGGACGGGATAACCCGATCTACGGCTTCGAGCGTTATCTCAATGTCCTGATCAGTGTGGGCGAAGGACAGAAACAGGTTCTCAAAGGCGTCGGGATGAAAGAGGACCCCTTGCTGAATCATTTCCCGCCACCAGATGCGGAAGAAATCTTTGCGTGCATGGTGAACCGCATCACGGTAGTTACGAATGGGAGAGTCGGTGAACCATACTTGAAACAGTGGCCCCAGGCCGACGACCTCGCATGCCAAGCCGGCAGATTTCAGGCGTTCGTCGATGCCTTTCATCAGCCGTTGACTCTTATCGAACAGACTGTCATAAATGCCCGGGGTTGCCAGGAAATCAAGCGTGGTGTTGGCCGCACTGACGGCGACGCCATTGCCACTATACGTCCCCGCCATAGACACAGTCCCATCGGCAATCAGTTGCATGATTTCTTTCTTTCCTCCGACCGCCGAGATGGGGAATCCGCCCCCGAAGCCTTTCGCCATCACGGTCAGATCAGGCAAGACGCCGATATGGTTCTGCGCTCCCCCCAACGATATACGGAACCCAGTGATCACCTCATCAAAGATAAGCACGAGCCCAAAGTTTCTGGTGAGTTCGCGCATATGTTCCAGATATCCGGGCTGCGGCAGAATGCAGCCGGTATTGCACATCACAGGTTCGGTGAGCACCGCCGCGATTTGCTCTCCTTGTGCACGAATCGTCCTCTCTAATGCCTCGCTATCGTTCCATTGCAAAACAATTAGCGAGTCCTCGACTCCGTCCGGAATGCCGGGACCTTGGGCGACGGGGATGGGATGCATGTCAGGTCCGGCCTGCGTAAGCGGAGGATGCTTGCTCCAATACACGCTATCTGCGAAGCCATGATACATCCCCTCAAAGCGAATGATTTTCTTCCGGCCGGTGAAAGCACGGGCGAGTCGCAGGGCATAAAGCACGGCCTCCGTACCAGTATTGGACAAGTGCACCTGTTCCACGCTGGGCACCGCGTCAATGATTTTCTTCGCGAGGGCAATCTCGTCGGAAACGGGCAGCGCGAATACGGTGCCTCGCTTGCTGATGAACTCAATCACCGCCTGGGTAACTATTTCCGGTCTGTGGCCAAGCAGCATTGGTCCTAGGCCAAGCAAGTAATCAACGAACTCATTACCGTCAACGTCGCATATGCGGGCACCGGTACCGTGATCGATGAACAGCGGATACGGAGACCAGCCCGAGCGCGGTGTGCGGGCGGTGCTATTGACTCCACTGGCGATCACCTCCTGCGCTTGTGCGAAAAGGCGGGCTGACTCTCTGGTGCCTTTGAGTGCCGCGGCTCGCTGGCGCGTCTTCAACTGGTCATCCCCGTCGGTGCAGGATCATACATCAGGTGCTGCAATCTTCTCCTGCCGGGAAACGCTCAGAAGTGGAACTTTCCCAATGTAGTGAATGGCCATTGCGATGGGCAGTGCGACTGCTGTCGCCCCTAAACCGGCCCAAACAACGACGGAGGAAACAGCACGGGTAAGGACTGCCTCGACGACGACGAGCAGCAGGCATACTGCCCCTAATGCCGGCCACAGGCCGCCAAGAATAAAGTTTCCTGCATTATGCAGCAACACGCCGCGATATTGCCACACCGCCGCTACCGCCGTGAGGGCGTAAAAAAGTGAGGCGATGATGCCGAGTGCTCCGGAAATATTTGAAAGCACTTCGCGAACGCCTCCTCCCTCGAACGCGGTCAGCGCCAGGAAGATGAGGTTCACACCAGCCATGAACAAGGTGACCGCCCACGGGCTCCCGGTTCGGGGATGCACGATAGTGAAGAAAGACGGCATCACTCGGTCCTCGGCCATAGTGAGTCCGAGGCGGGAAGACGAAACGACGGCGACCTGCAAGCAAGCCACCGTACCGAGCAAAACAACCAGGCTGAGCAAGACAGAGCCCGGCCCGGGCAGCAAGCGGCGGGCGATGACGGCCAAGCTGTTGCCCGCGGAATTTTGCAGCTCAGTTCTGGGCACCACCCCTTGATAGGCAAATGTGATTAGAGAGTAGACGAAAAGCAGGATAATGACAGTGGCTATGGCCGCCCGGCCCGGATTGGATTCCTTTTGCTTGGTTTCTTCATTAACGTAAATCGCAGCGTCCCAGCCGGAGTACATAAAAACAGCAATTAAGGTTCCTGCCCAAAACCCCTTCGTCCCTTCCGTCCCCGAGAAGCTGAACCAGGCAGAGGTGACCGGTGTCGCAGCATCATGCAAAAGCAATGAACGGAAGCCAAGGATCACGAATATGAACAGAACCGCGTATTCCACAAGTGCTAATAACCGTTGAAAGCGTGCGGCGATCTCAATGTTTCCGAGAAGCAACAACGTGACTAGCAAGTTCCAGAAACTGCCCACCACTACCGCCGCCAGCTTGTTGTTGGCAAGCGCGGGCGCTATCAATTGCAAGGTATAGCTTCCCGCTGGCACCGTGGTACTTGTGGTCCCGAGAGTGTAATAGAGGAGAATCATCCAGCCCGCCGAGAACCCTAAGTAAGGATGCAGAGCCTTTGATACCCAGGTGTAGGTGGCTCCCGCGCTCTGGTCCCAGCGGTTTAGCCGCTGATATCCGAGAGCAATGCCGAACATGGGAATAAAGGCGCACGCAATCGGTAGCAGACCGGCGTAGTTGGTAGCCGTGATTAGCGCGGGCAGAGCCACCGCCATGGTCTGCGCCGGCGCCGAACTGGCCAAGCCGAGGATTACGGCATCGCCCAGAGAAAGTGCGTTAGGCTTCAGATGACCTGCACTCTTTGGCGTTGTAACCGAGTTCGATAGCATAGGCCGGAGAGTCTTTCCAAAGACATCACTTCTGCGTTAAGGCTTTCGTCCCGCCCACCGCGCTCCTGGCATACCGCCAGGCTCATCCCCATCGTCCTAAGGAATGTATAAGCAATCCTCGGGTGCTTTGCGCACGTGACTTCCCTTGCTGCTGGCTTCCACTTCCGAAGATGGGCCTCATCCCAATAACGCTATCTCTCAAAACAGCTCCGGCAGCACGAAACCGGCAATGCCGAGCGGGTGTTGTCACCGGCGCGGGGCGACATCGGACTCCAGTATCCCGCCACACCAGAGCAGGAATCGAATGCCGCGCACATCCATCCTGTACCTGCCTGGCAATTTGCTGGCCACGCCACCGAGCGGTTGAGCAGATCGGCGACTTTCGAAGGAGGTTCGATGTTCTACCCAGGGCAGCTAGTCCGTGATTATGTGACACGCGGTCTCGGTAATTTCAATCCTCTCAGAGGGGTCTTCCGCGGCGATTCTCTCGCCCCACCCGTGGAGACAGCAACTACGACCAGCAAAGGCGGCGATGCCAGCTGGGTTCTGAGCTGGTTCCAAGCGCCTTGCGAGGTATGCCGATCTCCCCCCAGCTCGGTGCCTGTCAATCGGCTATTGGCGTACTAACCCTCAGATATGGATTCTTCATTCCATGTACCAGCGAAAGCCGCGCTGCTGTTCTTCCGCTGCATCGCGGGCCAGTGTCAAAACGCGGTGTCGATGATAATTCGCGACCGCCACCAGAACTACATTCAACAAAGCCATGGGAGCTACGTAAGAATCGCCGAAATGACATGTGTCCACAGAGCAGATGAAACACTCATCGGCAAAACGTGCGATTGGTGAAACAAAGGTGTCGCTGATACCTACGGCATATGCGCCCTTGGCTTTCGCCTGCCGCATGCCCTCGACAGTCTGTCGCAGGGAGCGATGAAAACTGATGGCCATGACCAAGTCTCTGTCGCTCGTCGTACGCACGAGATGGACGACGCGGCCGGGACTCGTAGCCGAAAACACGGGCAGTCCAAGCATGACAAGATGGTGCTCCAGATAAGAAACAAGGGTGGAGGCTAAATCCCCGCCCAGCAGAATAATGCGGCGCGCCGACCATATGCGTTGCGCAAGCCTCGCCAGTTGTTTGGTATCAAGCGTGTTACGAAGAGCAATAAAGCTTTTCTGATCCTGATCTACCGAATCCCGCACATGAGCCGGAATTTCGGAATGGTTGCCAGCACTCGACAGCATGGAATCCAGCGAGGTTGCGTTGGTGATGGTTAGCTCGTGCACGTAACGGCAAAAGTTCGGATATCCGGGAAATCCCATGGCTCGAGTCGCTCGCGAGAGCGTGGCCGTATCGGTGTGCAGCTTCGACGCGAGTGCGCGAATGCTCAAAAAAAGAAAGTTGCGCGGGTCTTCAAGAATGGGACGAATCAGTTCCTGCTGTTTGGGCGAAAGGCCGGCCACGCGCTTGCGCCAGCTGAGCGTCGCGGCCCGATGATTGGCAGCAGCAGGCTTCATGAACATGGTATAGCATCCCTTAGTGAACTGACTGCTGTCAACGGAGTTGTCACACGCGTGACAGTTGCCGTTCAGAAGTTCGGATCCGATTTCCATCGGAAATTACTATGCAAAGCATGCGGATTTACATCTTGACAGCCGTTTTCAATCTTTATATAAGGCGGGAATATTTCTAGTCGTCACATCCGTAACAGGGGCAGTCGGAAGGAGAACGGTCATGAATAGACGTCAGTCGTCACTCAGTTTGATTCTGGCGTTCTTGTTTGGGGTAACCTTGACCTGGTCACAGACTTCCACCACCTCGTTACGCGGGACCATATCCGACCCACGCGGGGCTGTAGTTCCGGGCGCCGATGTCACCCTCAGCGATCCAACGACCGGGCTGCTGCGCACCACGAAAACCAACGACCAGGGGCAGTATCAGTTCGTCGAAGTTCCCCCCGCCACCTACAAGCTTACCTCCACAGCGCCCGGCTTCGGGACGCTGCAAATTGATAATGTCCGCCTGCTGGTAAATACTCCTGCGACCGTAAACGGAAGCTTGCAGGTGGAGAAGGTGTCGGAAAGCGTTGAGGTGAGCAGCCAGGCGCCGCTCGTGAACACTGAGAATGCGAGCATTGGCAATGCCTTTACGGCGGATCAGATGACTACTCTTCCTCTGGAAGGTCGGGATCCAGTCTCAATTCTGAGCCTGCAGCCTGGAGTGCTGTACACCGGCAACAGCACCTCGATCGATGCCAACTCGGACAGCCGCAGCGGTGCGGTGAGCGGCGCGCGTAGCGATCAGAGCGATATCAGCGTTGATGGCGTGGACAACAATGATCCCGTAAAGGGCTACGCGTTCCAGGGTGCCTTGCGGTCGACATTGGATTCACTCGAAGAATTTCGGGTTACCACCACGAATTCGAATGCAGAAGCGGGCCGCTCCTCCGGCGCACAAGTTTCGCTAGTCACGAAGAGCGGAACCAACAATTTTCATGGATCGCTTTACGAGTACAACCGCTCAGGGATCGGCGAAGCCAATGACTGGTTTAATAAGCGTTCCGAACTGCAGGCCGGCGACCCCAATGTGCCTCCTCACCTGGTTCGAAACACTTTCGGAGGCTCGATCGGGGGACCAATCGCTAAGAACAGGTTTTTCTTTTTTGCCACTTACGAGGGCCAGCGAACGCATGAAAGTGCGGTGGTTACCAGAATCGTGCCCAGCGCTAATCTACGGAAAGGGTTGCTGACTTATTTGTGCGATGCGGGTACAACGAACTGCCCCGCGAACGGCTTATTCACGCTAACGCCGCCCCTGCTAGCGCAGCTTGACCCAAATTGCAGCAGTTATGGAACATGCCCGCAGGGCCCGGGTGCGGACCCGGCCGCGCTCGCAGTCTTCAATAGCTATCCCCTGCCGAACAACCCCACCGGCGGTGGCGACGGCGTGAACCTGGGCGCGTTTACCTTTTCCAATGCGACGCCGGCTAAACTTGATACCTACATCGTTAAGCTGGATTATAACTTGACCAGAAACGGCAATCACCGGCTTTTCGTGCGCGGCAACCTGCAGAACGACCACGCGGTTACGGACGGTTCACAATTTCCCGGTCAGCCTCCGAATGTGGTCGCAACTAACAACGGTAAGGGTCTGGCGGCCGGTTACACCAGCCTTATCAGCAATTCACTAGTGAACAGTTTTCGCTATGGATTTGTTCGTGAAGGGCTGAGCCAGTCAGGACTACAAACCAAACCTTACATCAGCTTCTACACGGGCGGGCTTTCGAATCCGGTGGGCGAGACCCCCACCACGAACGTGCACGTGCCGCTACACAATTTCGTGGATGACGTTACGTGGACCAAGGGCAAGCACACATTGCAATTGGGAACGAATCTCAGGATCGTCAACGACCTGCGAGCCTCCAACGCACAATCCTTCAACTATGGCGTGTCAAATCCAACCTGGCTTGCGGCCGGAGGTATATCAGGCGACGGAACCAGCCTCGATCCCGGCGCATTCACGAACCTAGGCGTGCCCGCAGTTTCAAGATCCTTCACGGCAGATTATGACCTCGCAGTAAGTGCCTTAACCGGCATCGTGCCGCAGGTAACGGGCTCTTATCAGATGACCAAAAGCTTCAATCTCCTGCCGCAAGGCGCAATGGTGCCACGTCACTTCCGTTCGCATGAAGCCGAGTGGTACGCCCAGGATGCGTGGCGCGTCAAATCGAACCTGGCGCTCACTTTGGGATTTCGCTATAGCCTCCTGCAACCGCCCTACGAAACCACGGGAACGCAAGTCGCGCCCATGCCGGGTATCAGCCAGTGGTTTCGAAATCGCTATGAAGGCATGTTGAACGGGCAAAACATCCAGCCGCTGTTGACTTTTGGCCTTTCTGGCCAGGCCAACGGGAAGCCACCGATTTGGAATTGGGATTACAAAGACATTGCGCCCCGTTTTGCGTTCGCCTGGGCTCCTAATTTTTCTCATGATAGCTGGTTACAAAAATTCTTTGGTGCGGCAGGCAGGAGTTCGGTTCGTGGCGGATACGGTATTTACTACGATCATTTTGGCGAAGGGGTAATTAACACGTTCGACCGCCAAGGCTCCTTCGGCTTGACCACCATCATTGGCGATCCTGCCGGATTCGTGAATCCAGACCAATCGCCTCGCTTCAGTTCCCTTTACAACATCCCGGCGTTGGGTTGCCAAAATTTATCTTGCCAGCTGCTACCCCCTGCTCCCAGCGGCGGATTCCCCTATACACCACCTTTCACGCCCGACACCGGCGGCGGCGCCATCAGTTGGGGCTTGGACAACGGCTTGAAAACGCCCTACTCTCATGTGGTGGACTTCTCGATCACACGAGAGTTGGGCAAGGGCTTTGTTCTTGAGACCTCATACGTGGGGCGGTTTGGCCGCCGCCTCTTGCAGCAGGTAGACGTGGCACAGCCCATGAACCTGCGAGATCCGAAATCCGGCATGGACCTGTTTACCGCGGCCAGAATGTTCACGATCGCTTACCAGGCGGGAGTGCCGGTGCAGAATATGAAGCCGGTACCCTACTGGCAGAACCTGTTCCCGCTAGCGAATGGACCGCAAACCCTGCCGAATATGTGTGCGCCAGGCCTACTTCCAGCAGTCCCGACGGCAACCCAAAATATGTATGAGATTTTCACGTGTAACCAGGGCCTTGATATGACCACGCAGTTGTTGTCCATTGATTGGTACTGCGATCCGACTGGAGCTACTTATGTAGGGTGCGCAACCGTGAATGGCGTTACCAAACCCTTCCAGTTCTGGGATCAGCAGTTCTCATCGCTTTATGTCTGGCGCACATCCGGGAGCAGCAGTTACAACGGCCTGCAAGCCAGCCTACGCCGCAAGATGGCCGGAGGCCTGCAATTCGACTTCAACTACACGTTTTCTAAGTCCATCGACTTGGGCTCTGATGCCGAACGTGTTAGCCAATACGAGGGCGGAGGTTTTGCCAGCTACATCATGAATACCTGGGCTCCCTATCAGAACCGCGGCCCCTCGGATTTCGATGCCACCCACCAGTTCAATGCCAACTTCATGTACCAGCTGCCGTATGGGAAAGGCAAACACTTCGCTTCCCATGGTGTGTTCGGCGCGATATTCGGTGATTGGGAACTCACGGGAATCTATCGAATGACCAGCGGATTCCCCACTACGGTCAATGACGGCAACTACTGGCCTACCAACTGGGAAAATACCGCTAATGCGGTACTGATCGGGCCCAAGCCGGAAAGCGGAACCTTCATGGTGAATGGCAGTCCCAATATATTCCGAGACCCGAGTTCTGCGATCCAGGCATTTCGCTTCGCGCTGCCCGGAGAATCCGGGGAGCGCAACAACATTCGCGGCGCCGGTTACTTTGGCCTGGATCTGGGCCTCGGGAAAACCTGGCACATGAACGAAGCGTCTGCCGTGAGATTCAGCTGGGAAACTTTTAATATTACAAACTCCGTGCGCTTTGATGCCGCGGCCCTGGAACCGATCGCGGGCAGCAATGCGGAAGGAAATCTGGCGCTCGCCAATACCGCCGGTTTCGGTTACTACACATCGACTCTGACTAACCCCCGCGTCATGCAGTTCGCGCTGCGTTACAGCTTTTGAAGCATAGAGCTATGAAACGAACCGCCGTCGCTGTGCTCCTTCTTGGCGTGCTTGTGCCGGATCCTTTGCGGGCACCGTCTCACCCGCTCAGCGATCAGGTCGATCGTATCTTCGCAGAGTGGAACACACCCACTTCCCCGGGCTGCGCGCTAGCGGTGGTGAAGGACGGCCGCATCGTTTACGAGCGTGGTTATGGAATGGCCAATCTGGAACTTGGGATAGCCATTACGCCGCAGACGGTCTTTGACATCGGCTCAGTTTCAAAAGAAATCACCGCGATGGCTGTGCTTCTCCTCGTTCAGGATGGGAAGATTTCGCTGGATGACGACGTGCGAAAATACCTGCCCGAAATGCCCGATTATGGAAACCCGATTACGCTTCGCCACATGCTGCACCACACCAGCGGCCTGCGGAATTACGACGATCTATTTGATCTCATGGGAATACCAGAGGCCGACCTGACCACCGACCGCGACGCTCTGCAACTCACGGTACGGCAGAAAGGCGTGAACTTCAAGCCGGGAGATGAATTTCTTTACAGTGACACTAATTTTTTTCTCCTGTCACTTATCGTCAAGCGTGTCAGTGAGCAGACGCTGCGACAGTTTGCCCAAGAAAGAATCTTCGCTCCCTTGGGCATGACGAGCACCCATTATCACGACGACCACACCATGATTGTTCCGCGGCGGGCCACCGGTTACGCGCCCCATCAGGGCGGCGGCTTCGAAATCGATATGAGCAACTTCGAGCAGGTCGGCGACGGTTCCGTGATGACTACAGTCGAAGATTTATTTAAGTGGGAGCGGAATTTTGATCATCCCGTGGTGGGTGGAGCGGACGCTATTCGTTACTTGACCACCCCGGGCAAGCTCAACAATGGCCGCCCCATCCCTTACGGGATGGGGCTTTTCATTGACCACTACCGTGGACTGAAATGGATTCATCACAGCGGAGAATGGGTCGGCTACCGCGCGGCGTTTAGCCGATTTCCAGAGCAGCATTTTTCCACGCTGCTTACCTGCAACTGCATAGGCACTATGAATCCCATGGCATTGGCGCAGCAGGTTGCCGACCTGTACCTTGCCGAGGCATTTGCCGCTGCGGCGAAGGCCAATAGCGGCCGCTCCGCCGGCAACCTGACCGCCACCGATCTGCAACGCTATGTAGGTACCTATTGGAGTCCAAAAAATGGAGCACTAAGAAAATTTGAAGTGCGGGACAACAAGCTCGTGATGGTAGCGCCCGGGATGACCTACCACATGCTTCCCGTCGGTAACGGGCAATTCGAAGCGGTGGAAGCGGATTCAGAGCACCGAGACAACTACATTTTTAAAGCTTCGAACAGCAGGGGCGACTTCGCGGTAGAGGCATGGGAAGGTGGCGCCCCAACCATTTACAGCGTGGTGAAAGGCGCCATGCCAGAGCCTTCACGGCTTGCAGACTACGCGGGCATCTATGCAAACCATGAACTCCGCGCTATCTGGAAACTGGTTGTTCGCAAGGGCAAGCTCATCCGTCAGCAATGGATGATGGAAGACCAAGAATTACAGCCTGCTTTTTCGGACGGATTCGTTGGCGAGCTCAGCGAAGGTCAATTCCTTATGCACTTCAATCGTGATGCAAAGGGCAAAGTGACCGGTTTCGACGTCGCCACGGACATGGTCCGACCCATGATCTTTACCAGACAGGAAAAGGACGTCGAGGACGGGGACTGACCATGTCGCAGCCAAAGCTGCGAAAGTAGTTATGTCCTGTCCCGCCGAGTGGATGCTTCACCGAAACCAGAGAGTGGCCATGCGTTTCGATGGCTTCTGCATTTACCGAGAGATGACTAACATCAATCAGAAGGCCGCTATGGCGAGGAGGTGCGCAGGAAGGTTCCTCGGCCGGGGGAGGAGAGAAGGAGACGAGAGAACATTCTATACGTGTGGGAAAACTGATGGCCATCATGCGTTCGTCTGGCGCGAGCGACTTATAGTTCCGAGCAGCCCGAGCCATTTACTGCCCGGGGGGCAACTACATTGTGAGAACGGCGCGGAACCGGGCCTGGCCGTTCGCAACACGGTCGTAGGCCTTCGCTGCCTCCACCAATGGATATGTCTCCACAATGGTTTTAACTTTTCCTTGCGCTACGAAATCGAGCGCTTCGTACAGGTATTCGGGCCCGTTTTGCTGGCTGCCAATGATTTGAATACGTTTCGAGATCAGGTCCATCAGCGAGACCGAAAGGGGTTCTGCATCCGCGCCCATCGCGACGAGCCGGCCGTCTGGCCGCAATCCCTGTATGCTGTCCACCATCGACTTGGTCGAATTTGAAGTACTGAGGATTACATCTGCACCACCCGCTGCAGCAAGACTCTTTCCGTCGCGGACTACTTCATGCGCGCCGAGATCGCGGATCATCCGGTCTTTATCTGGAGTATGCGAAACTGCAATGGTTTCGAAGCCGGCGGCACTCGCATATTGCACTGCCAAATGCCCAAGCCCGCCGATGCCGAGCACAGCCACGCGCTCATGCGGCTTGGGATTAGCCCAACGAAGTCC
>JAFATF010000575.1 GCA_019244045.1 Acidobacteriota bacterium | reverse complement strand
CGAGCTTTTCAGGTCCTCATTAAGTTGCTGCGGCATGCGGAGACATCGCCACAGGAGAAGAGTTGCGGGCAGCGCTGTCGCCTGACAGTACTTTCGTAGATTCATTTCGGCACAATCTTGGTGGGAGACTCCGAATGGCGCAGGATTCGTATTGCTAGACGGCCAGTCGAGGACGTTGCCGATCGCAAGAATTTACGACTAGGCCCCGCTAAAGGTCGGTGACATTAGGAGCCAGGCGATCTACGGGCCGGGTTGGCAATTTATCCCACCCCGACAGGAGCGGGGCGGCAGCGCTCCAAAAGCAATTCCTCACCGGCAAAAAGTGGTGGGGAAATTCTCTCCTGAGGAAGATGGTTGAAGATGCGACCTGAGAAGGTGCCAAGTTAAGCTGCCCTGGCGGATTGCTCAAGGCAGCAGATTCCCCTGTTGAAACTCTTTAATAGTGTCCCCTTCAGAACTCATTAGAAATGTCCCCTTAGACTGAGACCTCCAGCCAGGGAGGTCTTGTTGGAGAGGACGGCGATGAGCACTCGTGAGCTGGAACGAGTGGAGGTGATAGGTCGGGTTGGCACCGGGCAACTGAAGCTGGTGGATGCAGCAGCCATGCTGCGTGTGAGTTACCGCCAGGCGAAACGCTTGTGGCGGCGATATCGGCAGCTGGGCAGGAATGGGCTGAAGCATGGCAACGCGGGCCGGCCCTCCAATCGGGGTAAGCCGATGAAATTACGGCGTCGCGTGCTGAATTTGGTTCACAAAAAATATTCCGGTTCGGAAGCGGAACGATTCGGCCCCACATTAGCGGCCGAGCACTTGGCCGAAGAAGATGGGATTGTGGTGGATCATGAGACGTTGCGCCGCTGGATGTTGGCAGAGCACCTATGGAGTCGGCAACGCAAACGAAAGAAACACGGCAAACGGAGAGGACGGAAGGAACATTTCGGCGAGTTGGTGCAGCTGGACGGGAGTTTTCACGATTGGCTGGAAGAGCGTGGTCCGCGGGGCTGCCTCATGAACATGGTAGACGATGCCACCAGTCACACCGAGGCTCGTATGGGCAAGGAAGAGACGATTTGGGCAGCCGTGGGGGTCTTACGGAGCTGGATTGAGAAATACGGAGTGCCGCGGGCCCTCTATACCGATTGGAAGAATGTGTACATACGCCCAGCCACACCGGCGGAGCAGTTGCGGGGAGAAGTTCCGGTCACGCAATTCGGGCGCATGTGTCAAAAGTTAGGCATTCGCATCATTGCGGCCAGTTCGCCCCAGGCCAAAGGGCGTGTGGAGAGGAATCACGGCACTCATCAGGATCGGCTGATCAAGAAAATGCGCCGAAAGGGCATCGCTACTTACGAAGGGGCCAATGAGTATCTGAAAAACGAATACCTGCCGGCGCACAATCGGCGTTTTTCGCGGCCGCCGGCCAAGCCAGAGGACTATCACGGCCGGAAGCTGACCGCCCGGGAGCTTCGCCAGATTCTTTGTTTGGAGACTGAACGCGCGATCAGCAATGATTGGGTGATCCGCCACAAAAATCGTTACTTGCAGTTACAACCGCGCCATCGCCGATATGGCCCGACCAAAAGCAAAGCGCTGGTGTGCGAATGGGAAGACGCAAGGATGGAGACGTACTACCGGGGGGAGCGGATAGAGTTTATGGAAATACCGGAGCCGGTGCGAAAACCAGCTCCACCCCTCGCGCCAACTGCACGAGTTGTTGTTGTGCGAAAAGTCCGAAAAGACCACCCCTGGCGACGAAGCTACAAGAAAATGAAGTCTTGGCTTCCTTACCGAGGGATCGCAACGCCGCTCGTTGAGATCCGCACTTCCGCTTCGCCCTAAAAAACAGGGCGTCGCTTCAGTGCGCATCCCAACGATACCAAACAACTACAACCACTTAAGTCAACCCCAAAGAGGGGACATTTCTATCGAGTTAACCTTGGGGACATTTCTATCGAGTCTTGACATTCGGCAAAAAAATGGATTGTACAAAAGGGGTGGTGCGGACTACACTCTTGCGCCGAGGAGGAACTTTCATGGGGACAGCAACGATGCCGCATCAACAGGTTGACCCGATCAAAGCTGATTCCAAACACTACAGCGTTGAGTTCGAGAATGATAAGGTTCGCGTCGTCCGCATTAAGTACGGGGCTAAAGAAAAGTCAGTAATGCACGGGCATCCCGAGTCGATCACCGTGTTCTTGAACGACTGCAAAGCTCGATTTTCCTATCCCGATGGCCACCGCGAAGAGTTCGAGGCCAAGGCGGGTCAGGTGGTGCATATGGATGCATTTGTGCATGACCCCGTAAACCTCGGAGAAGCTTTTGAAGCA
>JAFATF010000565.1 GCA_019244045.1 Acidobacteriota bacterium | reverse complement strand
CATTGCCGACGTAAGGGGCATTTTGTTCGGTTTTCCGGAATCAATACCTCCCGGCGGAACTCCTCAGACCACCCCTGGCGCATCCCAGCCGGCCTCGCGATAATATCGCGGGTTAACTGCTCGGTTACCAACTTCTGTGGTTGGGACTTCTTTTTCCTCTGCCTTGAGAACCAATCTGGTTGGCTGCATCTTGAGTGTACCCTTCGTGTTCAAAGGTAGTCCGGGCGTATTTGTGAAAACCGCTGGGTTTTCCCGATCACCCTTCGTGCAGCGTAGGTAAATTTACTTACGAGCGGCCTGTGCCTGTCGTCGCACTAATCCCTCCAAAGGCGGAAACGAGAACGACTGTGTGAGCGTCTGTGCTGGCGGTTGTGCTCCGTCACGCATGGCCTTTGCAAGGATTTCTATGGCAGTACCCGCAAGCGGTGGAATGTAGATGGTGGCAGCAAGCCAGCCCTCGCGCACCCATTTTTGTCCGGTGGCCGGCAGACCGTCGCAACCGGTGAATGGCAGCCTTAACCAACGCGCTTTGTCTTCGCTGCTAATTTTTTGAAAAGCCTTACGCGCACCCATAGCCATCGAGTCGTCTTGGGCACCGACAACGTCAATTAGGGCGTTTTGCGACGTGGCCAAGGCTAGCCATGACAGCACCGCCCTTTCGGCACTTTTCTCCGTCCATTTTCCCTTCAGGCTCACCACCTGAATATTCTTAGGCTTCGTCTCCAGCATCCCTGCGGTACGCTTCTGGGCGGAGGAGCTCTGTGCCGGTCCCTCAATGTAGAGGATCGAACCGCCTTGCGGGAGCAGCGCGGCGAATTGTCTCCCCTGTATTCGACCGATCTCGCGATGATTAGAGCCGACTACAAAGACGGGGGCGCTCGCCCCACTACGGAGTTGCGACAAATACTCCGGCGTGCGATTCAAAACCACCCATCCAATTCCGGCAGCGCACGCGGCACGAGCCACTTGAGGCAGTGCAGTGCCGCTGACCGGTTCCACGACAATCGCGTTGGGCCGCAAGTCCGCGCTGGCCTGGATGGCCTTTAAAATCTGGGTACTTTGGTTCACCGCATCGTTATCCGCGAAAACAATTTCCGCCTCCATTCCCAATCTTCGGGCAGTGTCTTCCGCCGATTGAGCTTGTGCGATTTGGAAATCGTTGTCGCGCGTATGCAGAGAAACCAACAGCTTGAATTTTTTCATATCGCGCCCTTGCACTATAGCTGCAGATTATGGCACGAATTGCCCTGGCCTTTCGCGGGCCATGAATTGAGGATGATTACATGAGCATACAGGTCGAATGCTACTCGGGGTGGAAGTCAGAAGAGCGACCGGTTCGTTTCCGAGTCGACCTGCATGAGTACATCATCCACTCAATTCTCGACCAGTGGGACGGCTCAAATCATGTTTTCTTCAAGGTTCGGGCACATAACCGGAACGTATAGGTTTTGTCACGCGAAGTAGCTCCTGAAGGTAATGGGCGCTTGTTTCCTTTTGAAACAATCGACAAGTGTTTTCCACTTGCGTCGAGACAAAGATACCGAAACCTAGGCTTAAACGGATGGTCGGTATCTTCGGACCTGTCCGCATTCCTGTTCCCAATCGACATGCTTCGGTCTTAGGTCAGCCAGGAACTTCCAACATTTATAGGCCCACTACAGCTACGTTCAAAGGCACACATCTCACAGGTGTGGCCACCGGTTCAGATTGACCCGTCTTGAGGTGGTCAATTCAGAGATGATCCAACTGCTCCTGTAAGGTGGAAGTGGCTTTGATAATTTCATCCCTTTCTTCGAGCCTATCCAAAAGCAACACGCCTCGCGCCTTCGCCTATACCGGCAAATCGCGCCGTAGCCTATGGCGATCCGATCTGCTGGAAGTTAGCAAGATGGCAAGTGCAAGGAAGAATTGAGTGTTACCTGCACAGCAGCGCCGTAGCCGGCCACAGATCGCCGTTGCACTGACAGGTCAGGTACTCTTGTCATTTTGCTGCGATCGCACGGCGTAACACATGCGTAACCTTGCTCGTCCAGCCGGCAAAACTGATGATGAGCGTAATAAGCCTTTTACGAGGCGTGGTGGCGTAGCCGACCTGCTAATCAGGCACACCAAAACCAGCAACTTGCATGATGGAGCTATGAACTTAGACGGGCGGCAATTCTATACCTGCTTAGCGATTCTGGTGACGGGGCTCCTGCTACCGTCGCCATCCATGCTGGGCCAGGATATCGACCGGCCGGAACTCAGGGTGGGGAGCATTGTGGGTACCGTCACCGATGTGAACGGCGACACAGTTCCTGACGCCACGGTTGCCCTCGAGGGCAGCGATCTGAATGATCGCCGTACAATGGTGGCCAACGACAATGGATATTTCGAGTTTCACGATGTCAAACCCGGAATTCCTTATCAGATCAAAATTACTGCTACCGGCTTTTCAGAATGGAGTTCACCGGCTTTAACTCTTGAGCCAGGCCAGTTCAAGATCTTGGCCGATATTCGAGTGCAGGTTCAGCTGGCGCGCACCACCGTGTATGTCACGCAGACATCTGAAGAGGTTGCAACTGAACAAGTCAAGGTTGAAGAAAAGCAACGTGTCCTCGGCATCTTTCCGAACTTTTATGTCGTTTATGACCCTGACCCTGTGCCGCTCACGACTAAACTAAAATTTAGGCTCGCGCTCAAGGTTGCAACTGATCCGATCACTGCTCTTGGAGTCGCGTTCCTTTCTGGCACGCAGCAAGCAGGTGACACACCCAGCTACGGTCAGGGTAGCGCGGCTTTTGGTAAGCGCTTTGCCGCGAATGCCGCCGATGGTTTCAGTGACATCATGATCGGCGGTGCCATACTGCCATCGCTTTTGCACCAGGACCCGCGCTACTTCTATCAGGGAACCGGCACAAAGAAGTCCCGCATTCGGCACGCGCTGGTTCATCCCTTCCTTTGCAGGGGGGAAAAGGGGAACTGGGAGCCGAACTACTCCAGTTTGGGCGGCGACCTGGCCTCCGCCGGCATCTCGAATCTTTATTATCCTGAGTCGAATCGCGGCGTAGGACTGGTATTCACGAATTTTGGGATTAGTACCGCCGAACGGGTCGTTTCCAGTATGGCCCAGGAGTTCGTCCTCCGACAGGTCCATTGGCACGGGCGATGATTCCCGGCCTGCCCGGTCCAAAGGTCGCGGTTCGAACATCAGAACCTGTGCTTCTCCTGACCCTGGTGCTCGTACTTCAAAATTTTTCGCCTGGTCAAAATAATGCCAGGCTCGAAACTGACGGCCCTTCCGCTACTCTAGCTCACCTGGCCAGACCGCCTAGGACCTACCGTGACGGGAGCATCCGGGATATCAGTGCTGTCGGAAAACGGGATATCGGCTGTTCTCAGGGGCTGGGCAGATATAGTCTCGCAGTGCAGATCGACATGGGCCGATCATATGCTCGCCGGGTGGAGACTACTTCTACACTCGTCGCTGATCCTATGGTTACTGAGTACATGAATCGCGTCACTCAGAATTTGGTGCGCAACTCCGATACCCAAATTCCTTTTGCCGTCAAAGTCATAAACAGCGACGACGTCAACGCGTTTTCCCTGCCGGGCGGCTTTCTCTTTGTCAATTCCGGTCTGATCCTAGCTACTGATGACGAGGCGGAGCTGGCAGGAGCAATTTCCCACGAGGTCGCCCACGTCGCGGCCTGTCACGCCGCGCAAGAAATGGCGCGCGAGGAGCTCACCAACCTTGCCGCTATGCCGCTGATCCTCAGACTCGTTGTCCGCCACATCACGCTGAACACGAGCTACTTCAAAATCGATCGCAGCTTCGAGTCGGAGGCCGACTTTCTCGGGGTCGAATATATGTACAAAGCTGGTTATGACCCGCAGGCCCTCTCATCCTTCTTTGAGAAGCTTCAGAACATGGGACCACATCAGCCCGGCGAGCGGGCGAGGGCTTTTGAGTTTCATTCCCAGATGGCGGATCGTATCGATAAAATTCAGAAGGAGATCAATGCTCTCCTACCGCCTCTTCCCCAATATAAGCTGGACACCTCTGATTTCCGAGCCATCAAGCAGAGATTGTCTGAGGTGCAAAATTATGAAGTGGACAGGAACCATGGTGGAAAAAGGATTGCTCGGGACGGCCCGCTGCCCGAATAGCGCGGTCCACGCGGCAACTCGCCGAGATCTATCCTTGTATGCGTCGCACGCAGCGGAACCCTGAGGGACAAAAAACAAAATCGCACCGTCTGAGTCCCCAGGCTTTCGTTCCTGGCTAGTGGCCAGTCTGCTGCTACGCCGAAATATTCGATACCTCAAAGTAATCCCATAAAGCCGGCCGGGCAAACAAGGACGCAAGGTGGCAGATCAGAGCTAATTAGGGGAATGAAATCGTCTTTTGCACGATGGCACTTCACAGTCAATATATTCAGTTCGCATCTTTGGCGGCAGCGGCAACAATCGGACGCGAGAATACCAATCCGCACAGCTTCCAGCTATTCAATGGCGTGATTCGCACAACGCGCGCCCGGACCTTTCTGACCGCCTCGGGGAGGTTTCGCGCCACAGGCAGGGGTGCCGAGGGGATTTCCAGAGTAATACGGGAAGCAGGTCGCAGACTGCGGCGAATGGCGACGAGCGCGCCACCGGCACTTTCATTCAGCATCACACTAAATTCGACGAACTCTTTGTCTTCGAAGTCGCGACCACGCACGAAAACGGGGATCGCAAGAGGCAACCGCGGCCACCGGCGTTGTTCCGGCTCGGTAGGCGGGTGCAAGTCGGGATTGTGGTATGCCATGGGTAATCATAGCTGTGATAAGTCCTGGAGTACTAGGCGGGTTATCAAGGACGACAACTCAGGGCATAACGGCCCGTTCTCTCCGGCAAGCCGTCAGAGCATGCGGAGCAAACAAGAGGCGGAAGGAAAACTCTGGGGGGCAGCAGATTACGAAGTGCCGTTATATCAATAGAATAAGTGAGTGACGCAAGACTGTACATCGTGCTGGAGGTACAGATCAAGACGAATCATTCGCGACCTTTCGCTTTACAGCCTTTGCCACCCTTACCTTTGAGGATAATTTTCGCATTCCCCTCCATGCGTCTTTCGCGTGACCAGCGAAAGGCTGAGGATGCACTTGGCTACGCCGACCTGCGCTGTGAATCTGCGTATTACCTCTTCTGGAACTCCCCACCCCATGCCTGAGTTCCTTGGCAGCACCTGCTATGCGTAGTGCGATAGAACACGGCCTTTCATTCAGGATGTGCACGGCTCATTTGGACGAAAGCGTGCGAAGACTGGATGAGCAACCCCGTTTGTCGGCAAAAAAATGGATTGTACAAAAGGAGTGGTGCGGACTACACTCTTGCGCCGAGGAGGAACTTTCATGGGGACAGCAACGATGCCGCATCAACAGGTTGACCCGATCAAAGCTGATTCCAAACACTACAGCGTTGAGTTCGAGAATGATAAGGTTCGTGTCGTCCGCATTAAGTACGGGGCTAAAGAAAAGTCAGTAATGCACGGCCATCCCGAATCGATCACCGTGTTCTTGAACGACTGCAAAGCTCGATTTTCCTATCCCGATGGCCACCGCGAAGAGTTCGAGGCCAAGGCGGGTCAGGTGGTGCATATGGATGCATTTGTGCATGACCCCGTAAACCTCGGAGAAGCTTTTGAAGCA
>JAFATF010000518.1 GCA_019244045.1 Acidobacteriota bacterium | reverse complement strand
TATGGAATGTGAGATCGAGAAAATCGGCATTCTTAGCAACCCCGTAATCTCATGGCGCGAAGCTTACGGCCAGGAGCCGGCTGCTATTCGATCCCAGGAAATGGTGAAGTAGGTGCGTGTGACTAACCGGAAGACGGCAGCACGAGGCGCACGGGAAGCGCAACACGATCACTCACACATAGACATCGAAGCGAGCGTTACCATAGCGCCGGCCAACCGGGCAAGGGAATGGCTAGCTGGACCAATATCTGCGATCGCTGTGCTTTTCGGGCGTTAGCGCCGGGGTTCCGGCCGCGGCACTGAGCGCTCGTGTTGCTGCTGCCAACCGTTGAACTTATTCTCTTCTTCCCGCATTTGACCGGGGGTCTTTTCCTGAACCGGCGGTGCCGGTCGCGCCAGAGGATGGGACCAGGTTTCATTTTGCCGCGCGGGCTCTTCCGAGTCTTGGGCGGCGCGAGGCTGCTGCGACCTAGGGACTTCAGGAACCCGAGTCGCAATGTCTGATTCCTCTCCCCGGGCCATGGCAGGCGGTCGCGGCGCAGCTCTGGAGTCATTGGGGCGCGGAACTTCAGGCTGGCGAGGAGCGGGCTCACGAACATTCGCACTGGACTGCCCAGAACGGCTGCTCGAGTTTTGCCTTTGTTCAAATGCGGCAACCGGTGGAGCGGGGGTTCTTCTCGCGATCACCTGCCGGCTGGCAATGCTCGCGGGCGGTTTTGCTCGCGCCGGTGTGCCTGCTCCCATGACGCTGGCTCTCCCCGGCTGAACGGATGCGATGTGAGTAACTGGCGCGTCAGCCACCTCCTTGGGATTCACCTGCGCAAGACTTTTAGCGACTGGCCGAGCGTTAACAAAGGTTTCCCGCGACACGGCGGTCACGGCGTTGGGCTGGCGCTCGTTAACATAGCTGATGCGCGTTACGTTCGTTTTATTAATCGTGGTGTTGTAGACGTTCGTCACTTTGGTGACATTCACCACGGTATTGGTGATGTTTACATTATTGATGTATGTGCGGCTGGCACGATAGCCGGGTACGTAGACTTCGCCCGGAGCCAACGGGAACCAAGCAACGCCTGCGCCACCGGACACACGAAAGCCTTCGGCACCCCCGACAAAAACAACCAGCGCAGGCGCGTAGACCGGCCGTACAAAAACCGGGCCCGGAACCCAGCACCACCCGCTGTCGACGAAGGCCCATCGCCCGTAATGAAACGGTGCAAATCCCCAGGGTTCGTCTTCTACCCACGTCCAGCCCCACGGGTCGATCCACACCCAGTGACCGAAGCGGTAAGGCGCCCAGCCTACCGGGACCGCCGCCGGCGCCCAGACTGGCCCGTAGCCGGCCACATAACGCCAGTGACCATAATCGTCAAGATCTTCATAGCCGGTTAGATCTTGAGAAACGTAGTTTGCTGATGCGGCGCCGTCTTCACGACGATCGCGCTCGAAGGCCCAATTATCGAAATCGTCATTACCCGGCACTTCGGCGATGTCATAGCCAAGTCGGTCGGTTCCTGAGAATCGCGCTTGCTGGCCGCCGATGACTGTATAAGAAGATCCCCCACCGCTTACTTCCCCCCGGCCCCGCCATACCGTCACCGTAGCTTCGTTTCCGTCCCCGTTAACATCAACTCGATATTCCCCTGTTCGCAAGAGCGAAAGTGCGAGGTTAGGCGTGTCTATTTCAAATACCTCATCATCGTCGAGATGGCGAACGTTGATGATCAATGAACCCAGTGAGAGCCGCAGCTGAACCGTATGGTCGTCAAGATTAAGGAACGTAAGGCTGGTTTCCGAACTCATGCGGAATGCGGTCGAGCCAATGTGCAGCTCCGAACGTGAGTCCTTATCGGTCCATAAATTATCTCCTGTGGTGAGCGGGCGATTGGGAACAGCCGACACCCAATCTCCCTCCCCACCCGGTTGAAAGGAAACCGAACCCTGGACGTAGTTGATTCGGGCGACTCGCGTTGGGGGATCGCTGTCTTGCGCAAACGCCGTTGTTAAACTTTGTTGCAGAGATAGCAATCCTATGAAGAATGCTGCGAAAGCTAAGCCTTTCAACATTGTGATCGTTCCTCGCCGGGAAAATCCAAATTGTTCGGGCCTGTGACCTTCCACAATATCTAAACCAAGTTTCCTTAGAAAGTTGCTTTGCAGTGTACGTGGCCGACAGATGCTGGCCGATGGAGCACGAAGGTCCTTTGGGCAACGGGTCTCTCGGCCCCCCAATAAGCTAGGGCGTTGGTTCGCAGCCGTGCTCACGCTTATGCAAGTGGCGGAAAACGAGCTAGTTCCTGTGAAAACCTTCTCATCTGTTAATCCTGCGCTCGCGTTGGGAGGCGGTTGCGTATTTTGTCTACTGCTGATCTGCTGGTCAGTCTTGGGGGTCGTCGCCCATGTAGATTAACTATGCCGAGGTTGATCCGTGAAACTCCCTTAAGCTTTGAAATGCGGCAATACCGCTTCCCCAAATAATTTAGCCTGTGCGGCCCGATCTTCACCCCAGATTTCCAGCATCATGTGGGTACATCCCGCCGCTCGGTAAGTTTCCATTTGCTCTATGCATTCCTCGGGCGTTCCTGCGATCGGGCATACCTTGCGCAGAATCTCGTCGCTCACCTCGCGGGCCGCTGCCTTGCGTCCACCTTTTTCCATGGCTGCGGCAATCGGCTTCAGCTCCGCCAAGGTTAAACCAGCAGATGCAAGCAGCACGTCAGCCGAACCCTTGATGTTTTCGACCTTGTTGGCCAGATACATGGCTGCCTGCTCTCGCGCGCCTTCTTTTCCTTTGGCCGAGTCGCGCCCTATGCTGCCGACGATCACGCATCCCAGAATCAGCCGAGACAGATCCTTACCTGCCTTTCGCGCGCCTTCCTCCAGGTTCTTCCTTGAGTAGCGAAGGAAAGCTGGCGTGGTGATGCTGGCCGTTAGGAGCCCGTCGCCTATGGCACCGGCCATTTTTTGCAACACAGGTCCAGTCCCCGCAACATAAATGGGAGGAATTCCACCGATGCTGTGTGCCTCTGCGCGCAAACCTGGAACTGACGCCTGAAATACCTTCCCCTGATATTCGAAGATGCCACCCTCGAGTACACCGCGAATGACTTCGATACTCTCCCGCATGACCGTAGCCGCACCAACTTTCCCAGCCTCACCCTGGCCGATCTCCTTCATAAAAATCTTCGAGGCTCCGAGACCAAGCAGAAAACGCGCACCCGCAAGATCTTGCATCACGCGCGCTTCCATCGCAATCTCGACCGGGTGACGGGTATACGGAGAGATGATGCCCCAGCCCAATTGAATTCGCCGCGTCTCATGGGCGATGACGGCAAGAATGGCTGTTGAGGATCGCGCCTCAAATCCGTGCTTACGCCACCAGGGGTAGGCCTCGGCCATCCAGAAAGTGTCAAAGCCGGCCTGCTCACAAGCTTTGGCCATCGCTACAGTCTCGCGCACCGGCTCCATGCTGAGCTGCAGGACGCCAATATTGAAGGCGCCAGTCATTTACCCGGGCCTCGCTGGTTCCGGCTTTCCGGGCTTGCGAGGTCCTCTTCCGGATCTCTCCAAGAATGCTCTAATCCCTTGATCAATTGCCATAAAGCCTTATTCAATGGAGTTTCTACTGCGACCTTTTCCCCCCAAGCGACAATCGCACCGTTCATGAAATCAACTTCCGTTTGACGCTTGGAAAGCACATCCTGCAACATGCTGGCTTTGTGTTTCCCAACCGCTGCGGCACCCTTTTGCACCAGGTCGCGAGGATCACCCTCGAGCTTGATTCCCATTTTCCTGGCTACAGCTTCGCCCTCGGCGATCAAATCGTTGAACAGCTGTCCGGTGGGCGCAAAGTGCGTAGCCGCCCCATGGTCAAGTTGCGTAAGGGCTCCCACCGGATTGGTGGAGGCGTTAAAGATCAACTTCGTCCACTGCGCACCGCGCGCGTCCGCAAGAGCGATGGTATTCATGCCCGCCCGTGTAAGAAACCGGGCAAGTTCCTCGACTTTTTCCATCGGGGTTCCACTCGGCTCGAAGGGGCCGATCCAGGTGTCCCCCCGGATATCGAAGCCAACATGGCCAGGCGCAATTATGTGGCCGGCGGGAAATGTTGTGCCACGAATAATAAACCGTACCTGCTCGGCAATGATCTCCTCGTTGCCAACCCCGTTTTGCACGGAACAGACTGCGCTCTGGTCATCGAAAATACCTGCGGTTTGGGCAATGGCCTGTCGGGTATGAATCGCTTTGGTGGCGACAATGCCATAATCGCAGCGCGGAACCTCGCCTGGCTCGGTCGTGGCAGATAAGCGCGCGGTAAACTCGACCGCCCCAGAAAGCCGCAAGCCGTGCTGGCGAATCGTCTGGATATGGTCCTGGGAAACGTCATAAGCCCAAACTTCGGCTTCACCGGCTCTCGCCAGATGCGCGGCAAAAAGACTACCCACGGCGCCACAGCCGATAATGCAAATCCTGATCAAGCTTCGGCTTCCTCGATCCGCAGCGTAATAGCAGGCACGCGCAACCCTCAAGAAGCGCCCGCGTCCCCTGCCCCGGGAAAAATCATCTACTCAGAGCTGATTGTGGACTGCTGAAGGCATCTCTCGATTCCTGCCCGCTAAAAAATTTCCATGGCACGTGCGCCAGGCACTCGCCTTCGCACTTGCCGATACGATAGGTGTCTTGCGTATACAGGCAGATCTCACCTCGGCTGTCGATGACCTGGGGGTGGAGAGAAAGAATCATGTT
>JAFATF010000503.1 GCA_019244045.1 Acidobacteriota bacterium | reverse complement strand
CTACTGCATGGATTTATTGTCGGCGTGTTGTTCAGTGAAGGGGGACCCTGTATCTGGCTTTGTTGGAGAATCCGTTAACTGGCATGCTGGCCCCTTCTCACCTCATTCCTTTGCTTGTTCGCTTACACGCCACTAAAGCAGGGTGTCCCCGATCTGCACATTTATCGGCGCATTCCCCGGCGCCATGCCTGGCGTGCTCGGCTGGACCTCCGCGCGGGGACGCTTGGATTGGGGTACGCTGGTATTGTTTGCCATTCTCTTCTTCTGGCAATTTCCTCATTTTTTCTCGATTGCGTGGCTATATCGAGAAGACTATGCGCGTGGTGATATCCGTATGTTGCCGGTCATCGAGGAGAAAGGTCGCTCTACCGCATTGCAAATCCTTATATATTCACTGCTGCTGGTCCCCGTCAGCCTAATGCCAAGCTTGCTGGGCATGGCGGAAAGGGTCTATCTGACTAGCGCACTGTTGTTGAGCCTGTTTTACTTTGGAATTCGGCTTGTCACTCTCAAAGCTCCGCTGACGCATGCTGTTTCAAAGCTTCGTGCCGCCAATTGCTACAGGCTACGGTGATTTACCTGCCCGTCCTGTTTGTCTTTATGACAACGAACTCCGATAAGTCCTAGGACCCAAAATGTTCGGCTGAGAACGGAACGGGTAAGGGAAATACTGTATACTGTTGATTATCTTCCTGTAGGAAGTAGAAACTGCTTGTTGTTCACCAATTTTCATACGATAAAAGCTGTATCGAGGTTTTGCTATGAACGTTCACGTTGCAACCAGTCGTAGTGCCACCCCGACCTGGCGTGACCTGTATAAAGCCGCTTTGTTTGAGGCTGATCGCGCAAAGTTACCGCAGCGAATCAATGAAGCACGAACGGCGGTCGTAATGCGTGGAAGAGAACTGTTCAATTGCGGCGGCGGCAACAATGTCGACGAGGCCGAAGATCTGGAAGATGCGCTCTATGCGTTGCAGGCTCTCGCTAACTGTGTGCAAATGGGCACGCGTACACACGTCGCCGCTTAACCCTTCTTTTCGAGACGAAGGCATGCCATTGTACCGCTTCTCCGCCGAATGTTCATTTGTTTTCTAGCAGCTGCCTTTCTCCGAAGTGGAGCGAATCTTTCATCCTTTTCTTGAAGTAATAGCAGCCACTTCTCTGGGCGCCTGGATATACCTAGCTTTTTTTCGGGGATCATTTTGGCGAGTTGAGGAAGCTCAGCCTCATCCGGCTATCCCCGGGCGACCAGCCAAAACAATAGTCGCACTGATTCCCGCTCGCGACGAGGCAGCCCTTATCGGCAAAGCGGTAACCTCGCTTCTCACCCAAAATTACCGGGGGAGAATCGACGTGGTGGTAGTAGATGACGGCAGTTCCGACGGCACGCGGGAGGTGGCCGTCGCCGCGGCAGAAGCCCTTCAAGCCCGTGATCGCCTTGTGGTGCTCTCGGCTAGTCCCCCTCCGCCCGGCTGGACAGGTAAAGTATGGGCGCTTTCCGAGGGGCTGCGCCATGTTCATTCCGAGCCCGATTACTTCCTGTTTTCAGACGCGGACATCGTGCATTGGCCGGGAAACGTGAACGAACTGGTGGCGCGGGCGGAGTCTCAAGATTTCGATCTAGTTTCTCTCTTGGTCAAATTGCGCTGCGCATCGGTGGCCGAGCGGGCGCTCCTGCCAGCATTTTTGTTCTTCTTCTTTATGCTGTACCCTCCCGCCTGGGTTAGCCAGAAGGAACGCAGGACTGCGGCTGCGGCTGGAGGATGCATTCTGTTGCGTCCCTGGGCTCTGTCCCGAATAGGCGGAATCAGTTCTATTCGCGAGGAATTGATTGACGATTGCGCGTTGGCTAAACGCCTCAAACAAAGCGGTGCTCGTATCTACCTAGGCGCGACTACCCGCACAGCGAGCCTGCGCCCGTACCAACGCTGGTCCGACGCCGAACAAATGATTGCTCGCACCGCCTTTACCGAGCTTGGACACTCGACGGCTCTTCTGGTCAGTACGCTGTTGGCGATGACGGTTATTTTTCTCCTTCCACCAGCGCTTTTGCTCGCGGGGGGTCTTCCGTTTTGGATGGGTGCTCTTGCCTGGCTGCTGATGCTGCACTGTTTCTGGCCCTCGATTCGGCTCTATCGTGTGTCGCCTCTGTGGACGCTAACCCTTCCGGCGGTGACGTTGTTCTATTTGGGGGCGACCGTCCACTCGGCATTTTTATACTGGAAAGGGAGGGGTGGGCTATGGAAAGGCAGGATTCAGGATTCGCTTGTTGCCTGGCGCACCCGTTAATGCACATCGCCCGGAGAAATGCCACAGCCACACGATTGCCAGCGGTTCTTAAGTTGCTCTGCCCCCGTAGGATTCAGATAGAATAAGCGCCCGAAACAACTCCGAGGCGAACTGGTTCATCAGACGGTGCAATATTCGGACACTTTCGATTCATCCGCCCGGTCCGGGGAGTAAGCCAAAATGGATCCTACGCGCGCCACGATTCTTTGCATTGATGATGAGGAACCCGGGCTGCAAGTACGGCGAATGCTGCTCGAATCGGCCGGCTATCGTGTGATCTGCGCGCGCTCGGGGGCGGAAGGAATTAAGCTGTTTCAATCGCAGCCAGCCGACGCCATTGTGCTTGACTATTGGATGTCGGGTATGAACGGCATTGCTGTAGCTCGCGAAATCAAGCGCATTAGCCCAGGAACTCCGATCATGATTTTGTCAGCTTACGGCACGCTGCTCGATGAGACTCTCGGCCTCGCCGACGTGTGGCTGCGCAAGGGTGAAGAGGAACCGCAATATATATTGAACAAGCTCCAGGAATTGCTTCAGAATCGCAACGCCAAGCAACTGCATGTCGCTCCCCCTGCTGCCAGCCAATAAGGCGGTGAATCGCTGATTACAGGCCCTGATTTGCCTCTTCAATCTCGCAATCTTCTCGCAATCCTGTAGAATTCCCGCGACATGAATCCTCTTGAGATTCCTTCCGACGAACTGCGGCAGCTGCTCGAAGAGGTGACGAACGTTGTGCTGCGATATGTTGAAGACTTGAATGCGCAAGCGATCATGCCGATGATGGGCGGTCCGGAGGTCGACCGCGTGCTTAGAAGCGAGTGGCCGAAGGAAGGACTCAAAGGCCAGATTGTGCCGCAAATCAATGAGGTCATTAGACATTCGCGGGCTCAAAATGGCCGCTTTTTCGGATATGTACTCGGCTCGGCCGAGCCGGTCGCCGCAGTTGGCGACCTGGTAGCCAGCGTCTTAAACCAAAATGTGACCGCCTGGCGCTCGTCTCCGGCGGCGGTTTCGATCGAAAAGATGGTCGTCGAGTGGCTTGCACAGGCAATCGGTTGCACAGGATTCCAGGGGAGCCTGACTGGTGGGGGCTCCTCGGCGAACTTAATGGGACTGGCCATGGCGCGAGAAGCCAAGCTGCCCGCCAATTCCCAGGGGGTCGGCGGGCGTCGCGGGATAGTTTATGCCTCTGAAGAGGTACACATGTCCATTCCGAAGAGCGTGGCTCTGCTCGGCCTTGGAACGGAAAACTTGTGCCTGATTCCGACCGATGAGGCCTTCCACATGATTCCCGAAGAGCTGGATCGCACCATGCGTCGCGACCAGGCTTCCGGATCTGTGCCGGTTGCCATTGTGGCTTCGGCCGGAACTGTGAACACCGGGGCGGTGGATTCCGTGGTCGAGCTATCTCGGATCGCACGCCGCCACGGAGCTTGGCTGCACGTAGATGGCGCGTATGGCGCTCTGGCCGCACTTGCCTTGCCGAACCGTTTCTCGGGCTTCGAGTTGGTCGATTCGATCTCTCTTGATCCTCACAAATGGCTTTACCAACCACTGGACTGCGGGTGTCTGTTATATCGCGATGCGGCCGCCGCGCGCAGGACTTTTTCGCACACCGGAGAGTATGCCCGCGTGCTGACGAGCGCCCCGATCGAAGGGTTCGCATTTTTTGAGGAGTCGCTTGAGCTTTCCCGACGATTTCGCGCGCTGAAACTGTGGCTCTCCTTGCGCTATCACGGCCGCGAGGCCTTCCGCCAGGCGATTAAACACGACTTGATTCATGCGCGCCGGCTTGCCGAGGCGATCGTTGAACAGCCGGAACTGCAGCTGCTGGCGCCGGTCGAACTCAGCGCCGTCTGTTTCCGCTATTTGGGTAAGGGAGGCCTCTCAGAAACCGAGCTAAACCGCCTTAATCGTGCTATTTTAAAGCGTGTTAACGAACGTGGCCGTCTGTATTTATCGAACGCTACACTGCGTGCGAAGTTCTGTCTCCGCGCCTGTGTTCTCAATCACCGGACCAGCGACTCGGATATCGACAGCATCGTCCCCGAGGTGATAGGGGCAGCTCGTGAAGTACAGCCTTAATGCGGACAGCCTCACCCTTGGGGTTGATTGGGTGGAACCGAAACTTTTAGACTCGAGGCTTTTAGCTCTAAGGAGAAGCTTTTCGCGTCCATCCCCGGCAGCCGTATAATGAATCTAAGTTTCGGCCCTGGGGTTTCTATGAAGCCGCACCGCAGTTTGAGGTTAGTGATTCTTGTGTTCCTGCCGGTGCTGGCCAGCGCTGGCAATCCCTCAACTCCTCAGCCGCTCGATTTATCCAAAGCACCGGCCATGTCGAAGGAGACGCGCCAGAATCTGGTTCACGCCTTTGAGGCGGAGTTGGTCTATATTCGTACAGCCTTTCCCATGGGCCGAGTGGGCTTAAAGCTACATAACGGCCTCATTTCTCCCAGTGGCCAGGAACTCCAGATGATGATGGCCACCTATGGCCCTGCCGCCAAGCCGGGGGATTTAGCTCGAATCAGCGATATTCGTATAAGCGACCGCAGCATCCATTTTGAAATCAACGGCGGACCAGTCAAGAAAAAGAAGTGGTATCAAAGGATCGAGGTAGGAGGCATGGGTGGCACTACACCGATCGCGCCGAGCGATTCGAATGCTAATGCGCGCGGCTCCTTTGTTGACCTCATCTTCGATCGTTCGGTGCCGGAGATGACCCCGCCGCAGCTCAAGCAGTTGCTGCTGCCCGTCTTCGACTTCAATTCGAAATCTGCCGTCGAGGCTTATCTCGAAACCGTTCCTCCTAAGGTAAAACAAGCCATCAAGAACCATCAAGTGTTGGTCGGCATGAACCATGAGATGGTGATCTACTCGAAAGGCCGTCCGGCGAAAAAGGACCGGGAGAAGGATGGCGGGACCGACTACGAAGAGTGGATTTACGGAGAGCCGCCGCAGGACGTTGAATTTGTGCGTTTCGTCAGCGATGAGGTCGTCCGCGATGAGGTCATGAAAGTGGGCGGCGAGAAGATTGTCAAGACGGAGAAAGAAGTAAACATCGAGAAGGGACCAGCGGAAGCCAAGGCGAGCGAGCAGTCGCGTCCTGCGAACGCGCCTACGCTCCGCCGCCCGGGAGAAGCGGCGCCCGATACTACACCGGCAGCAGGGCCAACGAATACCCGCCCTGCTGCTGCTCCAGGCCCGACCGGCCCATCGATTCCTACCGATACACCCGACCCGAACGGCGTGCCCCGCCAGACTGATCCAACAAGCACGGGCGGTTCTACTACGCCTCGTCCTGCGCCGTATCCAACCGGTGCTCCGGATTCGCCCGGGCCTCCTAGGGCATGATCCGCGGCAGGAACCGCGAGATCCGCGCTGTTGGAGAAAACTGCATAGGCTTCGAGGCAGGTCGGTAACCCCTGGCGGGAATTCTCTTGTGCCCTCGCAAGGTCCCACCGTCTCGACTTGCCACCGCCGCCATATATCCCCATATATATTAGAAGACCCCAAAGCCTGTGTAGCGCGGGATAGCGGTCCCCAGGGCATCATTTATCAGGCCTGCGCTGCTGATGTAGGGTTGCAAGGTAAGCTCGAGTTATACGGTTTTCCGCCGTTCTTCTTCAAGGGCCAGCGAGAGTTCGCGTTCGAGTTCTATGATCCGTTCGCTGCGGTGAAAATATTCATCGATTTCCCTCGTGGCGAGAGGGCGCGGGTCTTCTGAACTAGCCGGGCTCAGGGTTCCGACCTGCTGTTTATGAAGGGTGGTCAACTGCTCGATGAGATCGGAAGTGCGCTGCATAAAGGGATCCTCTCCCCCATCGTAGGCCATGCTTCAAGGTCCGGGAATTACCCATGTACGGCGATTAAAAGGTATTCGTTGCCCAGTTGCACGCATGGGACCGGATGAGCTCCAAACGACATGATGAAGACAGCCAGGTTCGGGGTGAGCAGGTGGCAATATTTAACTCTCCTAGGGGAAAATTGGAGTTACCAGGAAAATACCTATTGCGTGGGAGAGAGCGTCGGCAGATTAGACTTCCTCCGCTCCCACAGTGGCGAGCGGCACGGGAATCTGCTCAACAATTTCGATGCCGAAGCCTTCAAGAGCTGCTACCCGGCGTGGATGATTGGTCAGTAGGCGAATACGTCGCAGCTTCAGGTCAGACAGAATTTGCGCGCCCAGACCGATCTCGCGCTGGGTCCTCCGCTCGCTTTCGGGAAGAGAAGGCAGGCGGCGGTCACGATGGAATGTCAGCAGGGTGCGATCGGCGATGCGCTCCATTGAGAATCCCTTCGAAGTCTGGTGCAGGTAGATCAGGGCGCCACGTTTTTCCTGTGCGATGGCCCGCATTGCGCCCTCCATGGTGGCGCGGCAATCGCACCCGGTAGCGCCAAAAACATCCCCTAGCAAACAGTGAGCATGCATGCGTACCAGAACCGGAGCAGGATGGAGTTCGATGTCACCTCTCACCAGAGCGATATGGGACTCACCTCCCTCGATCTCGCTTTCGTAAGCCACCAGGCGAAACTCACCATAACGAGTGTCCACCAAGGCTTCGCCAACCCGATGTACATAGCGCTCGTGAGCCATGCGATAGCGGATGAGCTCGGCCACGGTGAGCATCTTGAGACGGTGAAGCTCGGAAAACTCGATGAGATCGGGAACGCGCGCCATTGAGCCATCATCTTTCATGATTTCGCAAATCACTCCCGCGGGGACCAGGCCGGCAAGACGCGCAAGGTCGACCGCAGCTTCGGTCTGTCCGGCGCGGACCAGTACGCCGCCTTTGCGTGCACGCAGAGGAAAGACGTGTCCTGGCCGAGCCAGATCCGTGGGGCGGGTTGCCGGATCAATGGCGACCTGAATGGTTCTGGCGCGATCATAGGCAGAGATGCCGGTGCTGACGCCTTGGCGGGCGTCAATCGCTTCGCAGAAGGCGGTACCGTATTGGGAGGTGTTCTCATGGGTCATGGGGCCGATACGGAGATGCTCAAGACGCTCTTCGGTCATGGCCAGGCAGATGAGGCCCCTCCCGTGCTTGGCCATAAAATTGATGGCTGCGGGCGTAACTTTTTCCGCGGCTAGCGTCAGATCGCCCTCATTCTCGCGGTCTTCGTCGTCCACCACGATGATCATGCGGCCGCCGCGAATCTGGTCAATTGCAGTTGGAACGTCCGTGAATGGCTGGCTGAATCCCATTTTCTAGGATTGTAGCAAATGCGCTGCTCAGCACTTCCTAGCAGCGTCAGCCCAGTCAAGACGGATAGCTGGTCTGTTACGGGTAGCTTGCGGGCACTTACGAATTACTTCGGTAGGGTTGGCCCTGTGCTTTCGGTGCCTGGCGCTGCTGGGCCCGCCAGAGACTCGGGGTTGAGTGCCTGTACAATGTTATTGCGCACCGCGTAGAGCACCAGTTCACTGACGGAATGCAATCCTAATTTGGACATGATATTACTGCGATGCGTTTCTGCGGTTTTGACGCTCAAGTCGAGAACGGTGGCAACCTCCTTGGTACTTTTTCCTTCCGCCAGCAACTGCACAACTTGGCGCTCGCGACGAGTGAGCACGTCTTTGTCATGGGCTCGATGATTGCCTCGCAAATCACTGCCCAGAGCTTGCGCCATACGGGCATTAAAGAAGGTACCATTGTGCTGCAGCGCATCGATCGCATGAAGAAGATCTTTGCCAGCATCGGATTTCAAGATGAGTCCTTTAGCGCCCATGGCGGCGACAGAACGCGCCAGCTGTTCCGATTCGTAGATCGTAAGGAAAAGAACCTTCTGCCGAGGTTCATTGCGAAGGATCTGGCGGGCCGCATCGAGACCATTCAAGTTAGGCATACCGACATCGAGGGCCGCAATGTCGGGGTGCAACTCGGCCGCTTTACTGACGGCCTCCCAACCATCCGCAGCCTCCCCGCAGACTTCCCATCCCGGCCGGGATTCAATGAGGGAACGTAACCCCTGGCGCACAATTTCATGGTCGTCGGCAATCAGAATTCGTAATGTCGGCATTTTATCCTCGTGCATTTCATTGCCCAGCTAACGTAGGTCCGCCAACAGCCCTGCGCAACCGACGTTCGGTACGCACTCGCGAAAGATCTCGAAGGAGCATAGGGCAGAGAAGCTAGCACGGCCAATGAAATAACTTCGCGACGCGGGCCCCTTGGGTTTATTAATCCAGATGTCGCTCACCAGTAAATACAGCGAACACTGTAGCGAGTAGCTCGATTTGCGTGCCCTGCACGCTACTTGGCTATTTTTCTGCCGAGCAGGCATACTCGGCAGGTGCGGGCCTGTCATTCGAACGAGTCGGTTTTGCGAAAATTTATAGCTTATCTGCAGGTCGAAAAAGGCTTGGCTCGGCTCACGGTTGCTGCCTATACGGGAGATATTAGACAGTTTGCTGCTTTCTTGGCGGAGCGGAGGCAACTTCTATCTGCCGCCGAGCGCCCTGATGTGCACGAGTTTCTCGAGCAACTATTGTCGAATCAGCTAGATGGACGCTCCGTCGGACGAAAGCTTTCGGCTTTGCGGCAGTTCTACCGCTTCCTTTTACTGGATGGCGGCGTTCGTCAGGATCCGACCCTGAATATCGACTCTCCCAAGCAGTGGAAAGTCCTGCCAAAGTCGCTTTCGCCAGGTGAGATTGAATCTATGCTAGGCGCGTGGCGCTTAAGCAAAGGAGAGCTCAATCGTGCGATCGCCATTCGCGACAACGCCATGCTGGAGTTGTCTTATGCCTGCGGGCTGCGCGTCTCCGAGCTGCTGACTGCCAAACTCGAGGACCTTAAGCTTGAGGTTGGGTGCCTCTTGGTGCGCGGAAAAGGGGACAAGGAACGGGTGACCCCGGTGGGAGCGCCCGCACTGAAGCGATTGGAAGAATACTTGCGGGATGCTCGGCCGGTGATTGCGGCCGGCAAAACCTCGCCCCTAATTTTTATTCGCTGCGGTGCAAAAGCCCTTAGCCGGCAACGGGTGTGGCAAATGGTCCAAGAAGCGTCTCGGAACGCGGGACGGAAGGCAAGCCCGCACATGCTGCGTCACAGTTGCGCAACTCACATGGTTGAAAACGGTGCAGACCTTCGTACCGTGCAAACAATTCTTGGCCATGCCGACATCTCCACCACCGAGGTATACACCCATGTCGCGCTGGATCGCCTGAAGTCGGTTTATGAGAAACACCATCCCCGGGCTAAGGCCCGATGAAGGAATGCAGCCGCCGGAAGCGCCAGCACGGCTGATGGGCCCCAAGGCCGCGACCAGGCGTACCGCAGTGGAAAAAGCCATTGACGAGTTCTTGCGCGAGCTTGAACGACGGAATGCCTCAGCTCACACCATAAAAGCCTACGACAATGATTTGACTAGGTTTGCCGCCTATGTCGGTGACAGGGGGTGGAAGCGAATCGATCACCTACAGGTTCGAGGTTTTCTATCGCACCTATGCGAGCTACAGCTGGCGAAAACCTCGGTCGCGCGGTCCTTGGCCGCGGTGCGGTCCTTCTATCGCTGGCTAGCGCGCCAGGGCGTCGTGGAGGAAAATCCTGCACTTCTGGTATCCACGCCCAAGCTGCCCAAGAAGTTACCGCGAGTACCCACCATCGAGGAGATAAACGCGGCGTTCGACCGAGGCGTGTCTGAGACCTCCTCATTTCCTGAACGCGACCAGCTCATACTGGAGTTGTTGTATGGGTGCGGGATTCGAAATTCAGAACTCATTGCCATCAATCTCGACGATGTGGGGCTCGGGAGTGGCGGAATCTTGATCCGCGGTAAAGGGAAGAAACAGCGTTACGTACCTTTCGGCGAGTCAGCCCGCAATACGCTTGCGGCGTATCTTCGAGTTCGGCAAAAGCTCTTGTCAGGAAGCGGAAAAATGACGGCCGGCCTTCTTATTAACCGGCGTGGCGCGCGTCTGACCACCCGCAGTGTGGCCAGGATTGTGAAAAGCATGGCTATTGCCAGCGGATTATCGCCGGCTGTCCATCCTCACACGCTGCGGCACGCTTTCGGCACGCATATGCTCGAGGAAGGTGCGGACCTGCGGGCTATTCAGGAACTGCTTGGACATGCGCGGCTTTCGACTACCCAGCGATACACTCAGCTATCGATGAAACACGTGCTGGCGGTTTACGACGCCACTCACCCCCGGGCCAAGTAGAGAGGGTGGGATAGCAGAGGCGAGAGATCGAATGGTTGCACCGGCGCTTGCTTTGGGTTGGCTGGCGAAGACAGGAGTCAATATGCTGCCTCCCCTTTCGTCGCGCGATCGTCGAGCTCAAGGCGAGTCCACATGTCGAGGACACGGCGCGCCAGTTCGGCGGTGATTTGGGCGTATTCTTCCTCGTCCGAATGCCAGCCGGGAGCTGGGAAAATGGGATCGCCGAAGGCGAGCTTCACCGGGTACAGCCCAACAAAAAACCTTTTGCCACGTGGCCAAACCCGGTAGGCTCCGGCGATGGCTACGGGCACGAGGGGCACGCGTAGATGGCTGGCCAGAATGGCGGCTCCTTTCTTGAACACCTTGGGTGCGCCATCAATGGTGCGCTCGCCTTCAGGGAAGAGCATGAGAACGCGCCCGCGCCGCAGGCCATAAGCTCCGGCGCGCATGGCCGGGATGAGGTTCGAATCGGGATCGACAACGATAATGCGCAGGAAGCGCGCCACTCGCCGCATCAGAGCGGAACCGAAGATCTCGCTGGTGCCGACAGAAAACATTTCGCGAAATACTGTCCACCTCATCAGGCTGCCGACCAGGAAAGGATCAATAAAGCTCTGGTGATTGGGGCAAAGGATGAAGGGGCCCTGGGCGGGTAGTTTGTCAAGTCCGCTGACTTTGAGATGAAACAGATCGCGCGCAACCAGCTGGATGAGGCGAAAGATGAGGAATAGGACGGCAGCGGAAAATTTCCGTTCCCTGCCGAGAGCGAGCACGTCGGGATCGCGGCTTTCCTCGGCGAAAATCGCCTGCCAGGCCGTACTTAGCTTGGCGATCGGGGTGAGGGGTCGTGCGCTCTCGCGCACGGCGTCGACCAGCTCGCGAACCGTGTAAATCGCCGCTAGCCGGGATTCGTCGATGTTGCCACCCAACTGCTGTTCGAGTGCGGCGAGCAGTTCGACGCGCTCGATCGAATCGAATCCCAGATCGAGCTCCAGGTTGTGATCGGGACGAAGAGGGGAAGCAACCTTCTTGCCAGCCTTCCGGATGATGCGGATTGCGCGGCTTACTTCAGGGTGCAATAGCCAAGCTTGATCGTCGCTCGTCAGAGCCCGTTGCGGGGCGGTGGCTTCGCCGCCTGCCCCCTCCTTGCCCTGCTTGTCGCGCACGCGGGTTGCAATCTCGAAGCGCTTGAGCTTGCGGGTGCTTGTCCGGGGCAAGTCATGTTGCCATATTTCGTAGCTCAAGATGCGCTTGGTTGAGGGCAGCTGCTGGGAGAGAGTTTCAATATCAAAGCGAATCACTTCTTTGGTGTTGACGATCTTTCGCTGCCTGAGAAACTCGAAGTCGGGAACGATGACAGCATGCAGGCGTTCGGCAGAGGGTTCACCGGGAGAACTAATCAGGCCAAGCACGCATATTTCTTTGATGAATGGCGACCTTGAGTAATGCGCCTCAATTTCCTCCGGATAAACGTTTTTTCCCGAACTGAGGACGATCACTTCCTTCTTGCGCCCACTGATGAATAGGTTACCGTGCGCGTCGAAGTAACCAAGATCCCCGGTATGAAGCCAGCCCTCGCGCAGAATTTCCGCGCTGGCTTGCGGACGGTTCCAGTAGCCCTTCATGACGATGGGGCCGCGGATCGCAATTTCACCAACCGGCGGGCCATGGTCCTGCGCCTGGGGAGCAACGATGCGCGCTTCGACGCCGCGCAGCGGCTTTCCTACTGAACCTATGACATTATCCGCGGATGGAGTGGCGAAAGCGCCGCCGCTGGTTTCCGTCAGTCCGTAGGCTTGCAGGATGTCGATTCCAAGAGCGTAGAATTCGTAGCCAATTTTTTCGTCCCAGCGCGAGCCGCCCGTAACCAGATAACGCATGTTGTTACCGAACATCCGGTGGATCGGGCGGAAGAGGAATTTGCCGGAATTCCAGCCGAGTGCGCGCGTCAAACGGTTGAAGCGCATGAAAGCTCGCACGGTGAGCCGCGCCGGCGGGCTTCGCTTTTCAAGATCTCTTTGGATTCTTTGATGAAGGAGATAGAAAAACTGGGGCACGCAGGCGAAGGCGGTGATCCCGCGCTCGGCCAGCGCGCGTAGTAGTTCACCGGTATTGAGCGTTTCAAGGTAAACCACGCGTGAGCCGCTGACCAGCGGTAAGAAGAGATTTGCCATTTGCGCCAAGGCATGAAACAGCGGCAGCACGGCAAGAATGGCGTCGCCGGGGCCGATCTGCGCCCAGCCAAAGACCGCCTCAGCTTCTCCCATAAGATTGCCATGGGTCAGCATGACACCCTTGGGATCGGCCGTAGTGCCTGAGGTATAGAGGAGCGCAGCCAGATCCTCGGGAGCAGCGCCCGCCGGTTGGAAATTGGCAGGGGCGGCGGGCAAACGAGTGTTAAGGTTTGCCATGAGGATCTGCGGAGCGGAGGCGGACCGGGTTGGGCAGGAGCTCGTCTGTACCGCTTGCCGCGCCAGGCACAGATGTTTGTCGTCGGTGAACAGCAGGGAACTGCCGCTGTCGTGCAAAAGTTTGGTGATTTGCTGCGCGTCCAGGGCAGTATCCAGGGGAGTGGCAACGCAGCCGGCGGCGATCGTTCCCAGAAAGGCGGTGACCCAGCGCGGGTGATTGGCGGCTAGGATGGCGCAGCGTGTGCCCGGGGAGCAGCCACAGGAGAGAAGCCAGTGTGCGATCGACTCAGATAAATGGCGCACCTCGGCGTAGGTGTAACTTTCGAGGCCGGCGCGAGTCTGGAACTGCAAGGCCACGTTGTCGGGCCACTTTTGGGCGCACGCTTGAAAGCGCTCGTAGAAGGTCGGCATCGCTTGAGCGGAATCTTACCCGAAATGGACTTACCGGGGCAGGCCGACGTCGTCGAGGCCTGCACAAGGCGAGCACGGCAGTGCCCCTACCCTGCAGAGGTGGTTGCCGAGCGACTTACGATTCGCCGGGGCATCTAATATGCTACGCTTTTACGAGGAGCCGGTGTCCTCGCCGAAGGGTTTTCGCTTTGATTAACACATTATTAGGCAAGGTTTTTGGCACTAAAAACGAACGTGAAATCAAGCGCCTGCTGCCCCGGGTGGAGGCGATCAATTCGCTTGAGGCGGAGACGCGCGCGCTCAGCGATGACCAGCTGCGCGCCAAAACCGAAGACTTCCGCCGGCGCATTCAGGAGCGAATGAGCACTGTCGAGGATCAGCCGGATAGAGATCCTGAGCGCCTGAGCGAGCTCGAAAAGGAGCGCAAAGCGCGGCTGGCAGAGGTGCTCGATGAAATCCTGGTCGAGGCCTTTGCGGTTGCCCGGGAGGCAGGCCGCCGCGTGCTGAACATGCGGCACTTCGATGTGCAGCTGATTGGTGGCATGGTGCTGCACCAGGGCAAGATTGCCGAAATGAAGACCGGTGAAGGAAAGACCTTAGTGGCTACACTCCCGGTTTATTTGAATGCACTCGGCGGCCAGGGTGTACACGTGGTCACGGTAAACGATTACCTGGCCAAGCGTGACTCGGAATGGATGGGCAAGCTCTATCGCTTCCTGGGCCTAAGCGTAGGGGTGATCGTTCATGACCTTGATGATGAAGAACGTCGGGAAGCCTATGCGGCCGACGTTACCTACGGTACGAACAATGAATTCGGCTTTGATTACCTCCGCGACAACATGAAATTTGACCTCCGGGATTGCGTCCAGCGGGGACACAACTTTGCCATCGTCGACGAGGTTGACTCCATCCTGATTGATGAGGCGCGAACGCCGCTGATCATCAGCGGTTCAAGCGAGGAATCAACCGATAAGTACGACCGGGTGAATCGCATTATTCCAAAGCTGGAGCGCGGCGAAGAGATTGATACGGCGCCTGGTGAACCTAAGCAGCTGACCGGCGACTTTGTGGTGGATGAGAAGCATAAGACGATCACAGTTACCGATGAAGGTTGGGAAAAGGTTGAAAAGATGCTGGGCATCGGCAATATCGCCGACCCCGAAAATTGGGATCTGAAACACCACGTGGAGACCGCCATCAAGGCTCATGCGCTTTACCACCGCGATGTGGAATACGTGGTCAAGCCGAAGGAAGAAAATACGCGGGAGAAAGAGGTCATTATCGTCGATGAGTTTACCGGGCGCTTGATGCCAGGACGGCGTTGGTCGGACGGGTTACACCAGGCCATTGAGGCAAAAGAAGGGGTCAAGATCGAACGCGAGAACCAGACGCTGGCGACCATCACATTTCAGAATTACTTCCGTATGTACAAGAAGCTGGCGGGGATGACCGGTACGGCGGAGACCGAGGCGACCGAATTCGAAAAGATTTACAAGCTGGAAGTCATCGTTATTCCCACCAATCGGGCACTGGTGCGAGTTGAGTATTCCGACGTAGTTTATCGTACCGAGAAGGAAAAATATTTTGCTGCGGCCGACGAAATCCAGAAGTTAAACCAGACTGGCCGCCCGGTCTTGGTGGGCACGACGTCCATCGAAAAGTCCGAGCGCCTTTCGGATCTGCTGAAGAAAAAAGCCATCAAGCACGTGGTGCTGAATGCCAAATTCCACGAAAAAGAGGCGGAGATCGTTGCCCAAGCTGGCCGCAAAGGTTCGGTGACCATTGCCACCAACATGGCGGGTCGGGGCACCGATATTCTGCTTGGCGGCAATCCCGAGTTCATAGCCAAGCAGGAGTGTCTGAAGAAGGGAATTGCGCAGCCGGTGGGGACGGCCGAAGGTAAGATTGAAGGCAAGGGGGACGGCAATACGACATCGTGGTACTACAACGGCCACGAGTTTGTCGTTGCTACCTCGCAGTGGGAACAGGTGCTCAACCGCTATAAGGCTGAGACGGACAAGGAGCATGAAGAGGTTGTGCTGGCGGGCGGTCTGCATATTTTTGGAACCGAACGGCATGAAGCCCGCCGGATTGATAACCAATTGCGTGGCCGGGCGGGCCGGCAAGGCGATCCCGGGTCATCGCGCTTTTATCTTTCCTTGCAAGACGATCTGATGCGCATTTTTGCTAAAGAATGGGTCTCGACTCTGCTGCAAAAGCTGGGCATGGAGGAAGGCGTGCCCATTGAATCGCGGCTGATCACGAAGCGCATCGAGGCGGCGCAGAAGGCGGTTGAAGGACAGAACTTCGAGGCGCGCAAACACCTGCTCGAGTACGACGACGTGATGAATAAGCAGCGCGAGGCGGTATACGGCCTGCGCCGCCAACTCCTCGAAGGCCTCGATCAGAAGGATCTCATTCTGGAGGACTACGTCTCTGGAATTCTGAGTGAGCTAATGGATCAGTTTGCATCCCGGGAATCACATCCCCAGGATTGGGATCTGAAGGGGCTGAAGGATGCCATCTTCACGCGCTTTGGGGTGGATTTCCTGGCCGAAGGAGTCGAGGCGGAGAAGTTGAACCGGCAAGAACTCGGGGACGCCATCTTTGAGAAGCTCAAGCAGCGTTATGAGGCCAAGGAAAAATTGATCGCCCCCGATGCTATGCGCCACCATGAGCGCATGATCATGCTCAGCGTGCTCGACTCGCAGTGGAAAGACCATTTGCTCAACATGGACCACCTGAAGGAGGGCATTGGCCTGCGCGGCTATGGCCAGCATGATCCCCTGGTCGAGTACAAGCGGGAATCCTTTGACATGTTCGAAGCCATGATGAAGCGTTTCCAGGAGGATACGGTACGCTATCTCTACCTCATGCAGATTTTGGAGCGCCCGAGTGAGTTGGGGGCGCCGGAGGCTGGTGCGCCAGGCAGAATCGAAGCTGCAGAAGCTGGAATGCCCCTCTTGCGCGCTGATGGCGATGGCAATGGGCGGCGCGGGGCGCACAGCGTCGCCACCTCGATTGACGAGATGGAAGAGGCTTTTCAACGTCGCAAGCGGCGAGAGTTGGAGCAGGCGCGCATGGCGGGCGCGGGGGAATATCAGCCAGTGCAGCAGGTCGTGCGTGGGTCGGCTAAGATCGGGCGCAACGATCCCTGTCCCTGCGGGTCGGGTAAAAAATACAAGAAGTGCTGTGGAGCTGGCGCTTAACTCGGTTCAGCCAAGCGCGCCCGCACCCCAGGCGTCGCGATGGTTTCCCTCAGATGCCGTATTGTTATGCCCTTGCCTTGCTTGCTCTCGGCCGTTGTCTTGCATACCTATCGTGTGACGATGTATTTTGTCCAGGTGCCGCATCTCTCGCAGGGCCCGGGGCATCTAATGGATGAGGGTGGAAGAAGATGATTGCTCTCCGTTTAGTTCGCCTCATTGAAAATCACTCGGAGATCCTGGCCGACGGGTTGCTGAGGAAATTGCGCGAGTCACCACGGACCCAGGATTTTTTGAGAGTTCCCGCCCAGGAGCTGCGCGATCGAGTCCACGAAATTCTAGGCCATTTGAGTGACTGGCTGCTGGGGAAAAAAGAAAGCGACATCCGCGAGCGATACCGCGAGATCGGCGCACGACGCGCTGCTCAGCAAGTCTCCCTGTCCGATTACTGCTGGGCGATCGTGCTGACCAAAGAACACATCTGGGAATTCTTGCAGCGGCAGGGATTTTTGACCAGCCCGCTTGAAATCTACGGCGAGCTTGAATTGTTACGGCTGTTGGAGCAGTTCTTCGATCGGGCCATCTACTATGTAATCGAAGGATATGAGGACGCAGCCAGCCTGAAGGCCAGCGGCATGAACGCCGACTCGCGCATGGCGCAGGAGATCAGAGCGTAGCAGGCGAGCGCCAATCTAGGTGCCAGCAGGCATTATCGTTTTCCCACTGCTCGAAAGGTCATGGCCGTAGCCGGGCTTCGGGTTCTTTTTTTCCAATCGTAAAACAGTTCCGCGTAGCTTGCGGTCAGGTATTGACGGTGCTCAATGCCAAGGGTTTTGGCGGTGCGGTCGATCCAGCGTGGTGCGCCTTCGATCTCGCCTAGGATGCCGATGGGAGTTTCATCGATGACTACGTGGCCCATGCCATCGGACCATTCCTCACGATACTTTTCGTAGCGAAACGACGGCCGGTATCCTAAATTGCGCAAAAGGTGCTCCATTTGTGCGCCCTCGATGAGGCGAACCTCGGTTTCTGTGCGCGACTTGTGTCGCCCGACCTTGCCCTTGCCTTTATGGGTTAGGATCCACTGCGAGCCATACTTGCGGAGCCTGAGTAGTTCCCCTTTTCTGCGCAGAGCCTGGCGGGGAAGGTCGTATAGGGTGTTGAATTCGTGCCTGCGTCGAGTCTGTAAGCGAAACGCATCCTGCCGCAAGGCGCGCCTAAGGGAGCGTGGATCTGCGATCCAGAACTTGATTTCGACTTCCTGGGACATCCGACCAGTATAAGAGAATGAGATTCGGGGCTGCGGGGCGGGAATTCAATCGGTGTTTCACTAAGGAAGCTTTCCTGATAGAAACTGCGTGACCGACTTAAAATCGCCAACGCGCTGGCCGGCTGGAGTCGACGTCGATTCGACTATCGGACTTTAGAAGAGCAACCCGCGTTCGGCCACCTGCGGTGATC
>JAFATF010000049.1 GCA_019244045.1 Acidobacteriota bacterium | reverse complement strand
GCAGAGCAACCCTAGCTGGTGAACACTTTGAATACCTGCGCCGAACCTAAGGTGACAGGGACAAGCCAAAGGCAGCACCTTAATTAGAGCTCTATACAAGATTTACATTCTGGAGTTTGCCGAAACCAATGTACGCGACCGTGTTTTGCGGGATTACATTCCACAGCTACCAAGCGGAGAGGGATTACAACGCGTGCTAAATCAAATTTGCGATTCGCTAAAACCTTCACCCCGCAGGCCAGCTTCAATACCCCTTACTACCTGCCCGACATTGCTCTTCGAAAGTACCGATGTAATCCCGACGTCGCGCGCCAGTGAAGCAAGCTGACGATCAAGATACATCGAGCACAGCACCATGGCGGTATTCGGGCGCTCCCGGTGAATCTGACGCGCGGCTTCGATGCCATTCATGACGGGCATGGCAAAATCCAGCACCACCACGTCGGGAGCCAGTTGTCGAGTTTTGTCTACCGCCTCCTGTCCATCCGCCGCCTCGCCGCAGACATCCCAGTCCTCGTGTTGCCGGAGCAATTGTCGGATTCCACGTCGCACAATCTCATTATCATCAGCCACTAGGATTCGTGTCATCGTGCCACCTCTGCGCCTTGAGTAAGAACATTCGCGATCTGTGACCGCATTCCGCTTGCCTCCGACGACCCTGCCAACTGCCCTTTTACTTGTCCATACCTCAGCCGATGGTCAGGCAAGGTCCGATCCTCTCGTGACGGCATTCACAATAGCAGAGTGCCGGCACGCCGATTGACATCTTTGATGCTGCCTGTTCGGGAGCCGTCCAGCTTTGTTGGGTGAAGCTAGTAGCAGAGGGCCGCCGTTCTCTGGAGATTGGAATGGGTCGGAAGTGCACAGCGGCCCTCTTGTTCGCGTGCTTGTGTTGGATGGCAACCTTGATGAATGCTTTGCAGCTGGAGGGCATTTTATGGATCAATTCCGTCCCCTGGATCTCTAAACCTAATCCTAAATCTCTCGGCTCACGATGGCGTCGATATGCCGATCGCGGGCTGGCGCAGCGTCTTATGAGGTCCGAGATCAGCCAATTTCCACTACATGAGCCTGCTTCTCGGGCCACTGTTTGTGCGCCCGCCTCTTCGTGGCATAGCTGCAATTTCGACTTGCGCCGCATGCTTTGCTCAGGAGTAGTGTTTTACGAGAGTAGCGGAAGCCGCTTCTATCATACATACTAGACATTCTGTAGTCCTCTACCCTAGATGCTTGAGATCCAGGGTAATAGGCTTTGAAAACGCGCTGAACACGTGTAGGAGCGCGCCGTTGCAGCGACAGCATTGCGTGCACATTCGAGCAGCTGAAAGACTCTTGCGGAATTTTGTCGTGCCCGGGCTCGCTTAACGAAATCGAATATAGCGAGATAACCCCAATTCGAGCGGGTCCGACTCTAAGAGTCAGCGTCGTGGTCCAAAGCACCGAATGAAGGTGCGCTCGAGACCTTCAGCACCTCAAATGCGGTTTTACTCTTGGCTGTAACCTGGTGAGGCAAGTAGCTCACCTCTCGCCACCTGAGCCCCACTCCCTGTTCTTTCTAGCCTAGCGAAGGCTCGGAGCAGGGCTCGGCCTAAGTCACGACGCTTGGTCGACGGCAGAGTTGCCTCTGTTTCCGGTCGAAAGGTGTCTGATCATCAACCCGACGTGTTGATAGGCGAGTATTGGGCAAGACTGACCGCCACCCCACCCGAGGTGCGTCTTATAAGGTTCCGTTTCCGATCAGATCGAGAAATGCCTGGTGCACTCGGGTGTCCTCGCTAAGTTCGGGATGGAACGTCGCGGCCAGGATTTTGCCTTGCCGCACAGCAACGGGGTCTTCACCTTGGGTGGCAATTACCTCAACTTCTGGCCCCAAACGCTCAAATCTAGGAGCCCGGATGAAAACCATCTCCATGGGCGAATCGCCCAGCTTGCCTTGTCGAATCGAGCTATTAATCTGACGCCCGTAAGCGTTGCGCCGAATGCGCACGTCGAGCGCACCCAGCCCTTCCTGCTCGGGATGGGTGATCTCCTTCGCCAAAAGAATCGCGCCGGCACAGGTTCCGAAGGCCGGTTTCACGCGCACGAACTGTTTGAGCTTCTCCACTCCTTGCCGGCCAAGAATGCGCAGGATTGCACCCGACTCACCCCCGGGGATGACAAGGCCATCAACTTCATTGAGTTGCTCCGGGCAGCGCACAAGCACGACCTCCGCTCCCAGTTCTTCGAGACGGTGGCGATGGGCATCGAAATCACCTTGGACGGCAAGGACCCCAATCTTCATAGGAAGCATTACATTCAGCGCTGTGCAGCCCAAAAACCTAGTTTCAAAGTGAACCTACTCTGCCTACCAGCCTCGGGTTTGCAGCATCTGCGACTCGTGGATCGCGCTGACCGCGAGGCCCTTCATGGCACTGGGCACCTCCTCGCTCACCTCAAGTAGTACCTTCGCATCCTTGTAATGCGTGGCTGCCCGCACGATCGCCCTGGCTCGCTGCTCGGCATCGACGGGATCGGCGAAGTGAGTGGCATCGGCCATGAAGATGCCGGAACCGACAAAAACCGATTCCGCGCCCAGCTGCATCACCAGCGACGCGTCCGCCGGAGTGGCGATTCCACCGGCAGAAAAATTGGGAACCGGTAGCTTCCCTTCTCTCGCCACCAGCTGTACCAGCTCAAGGGGCGCGTCAAGTTCCTTGGCCCGGGCGTAAAGCTCTTCTTCGCGCAGCACCTTCAGGCCACGCATCTCGGACATGATCTGGCGCATGTGTTTAACGGCATGCACTACGTCCCCTGTGCCGGCTTCGCCTTTGGTTCGGATCATAGCCGCCCCTTCGGCGATACGTCGCAAGGCCTCGCCTAAGTTGCGCGCTCCGCACACAAACGGCACCTTGAAGGCATGCTTGTCCACGTGATGGGCCTCATCGGCCGGGGTCAAGACTTCCGATTCATCGATGTAGTCAACCCCGAGCTCTTCGAGAATCTGCGCCTCAGCAAAGTGTCCGATGCGGCACTTGGCCATGACCGGGATCGATACGGCGTCCATGATCTCGCGTATTTTCTTGGGCGAGGCCATGCGAGCCACGCCGCCCTCGGCGCGAATCTGTGCCGGCACCCGCTCGAGCGCCATCACCGAGACGGCGCCCGCCTTCTCGGCAATCATGGCCTGCCCGGCATTAGTGACGTCCATGATGACGCCACCCTTCAGCATCTCGGCCAGCCCGGTCTTGAGGCGGAGACTTGAATTGCCGTTCGAACCCCCACTGCTTGTCATCATTTCACTCCATTTCTCGATCGCCATGTGGTTGACGGCGATCGACTCAGTATTTTCGGTTGCGTTGACTGGCTGCCCGCCGGATTATCGCTATTCTCAACCTACATGCATATTGGTATTGCTGCAAGGACCATTTAAACTAATTCCGGCCATACCACTTCATGCCACGACAGACCAGCAGCCTACCCTTAAGCCTCCCTCCGCCCGCCTCTGGCATGAGCCTTTATCGCTGGCTGTACGAGGAGCTGCGTTCGGCAATTCTCGAAGGCCGCTTACATTCCGGGGCTCGTCTTCCAGCCACGCGCGATTTGGCGCGCGTCTACCGGCTGTCGCGCGCCACTATTGTGACCGCGTTTGAGCAACTCAGATCAGAAGGATACGTGGAAGGAAAACCTGGGTCAGGCACCTATGTCACGCATGTTCTGCCCGACCGCTTGCTCGAGGTGGGGCAGCTTCGACAGGAAAAAACCTTGCCGCGCCGGCGAGTGGTTTTCTCTTCCTATGCGCGACGCTTGTCGCGTTTTGTGCCGACTCCTGCAGGCCCCATTCGTGCCTTTCGCGCCAATCAGCCCGCCCTTGATCGGTTCCCCACCATCCTGTGGGCTCAAGTGGCGGCACGCCGCCTGCGGCGAGTCTCCGCACAGCTGCTCTCGGGAGGAGAAGCCTTAGGGTATCGGCCCTTGCGGGAGGCAGTTTGTCACTACCTGAACACCTCGCGCGGCGTGAAATGCACACCCGACCAGGTGCTCATCGTCTCCGGAGCGCAAGAGGCGCTGGACCGTACTGCGCGTGTGCTGGTCACTCCCGGCGAGCCGGTGTGGATGGAAGAACCGGGATACCCAGGAGCGGCCCTTGCCTTTCGTGCTCTGGGCGCACGTATTCGCCCGGTCCCGGTAGATGCCGAGGGGCTGAACCTCGAGGCCGGAGTTCGGCGTTGGCAGCGCAGCCGCCTGGTGTACGTTACTCCGGCCCATCAATTTCCTCTGGGCGTGACTATGACGCTGCGCCGTCGTCTCGCGCTCCTGGAGTGGGCGCGACGTTCCCGAACGCTGATCTTCGAAGATGACTACGACAGCGAGTATCGTTACGCAGGCCGCCCGATTCCCGCGTTACAAGGCTTGGATCGCGCCGGAGTGGTTATCTTTGCCGGAAGCTTCACGGCAGTACTCTTCCCGGCGCTGCGGCTGGGATACCTGGTCGTTCCGGAGGACGTCGTCGACGTCTTCGCCGCCGCTGCCTCTGTCAGTACTCATCATCCACCCTTGCTAGAACAGGCAATTCTCTGCGATTTCATTACCGAAGGACATTTCGCCCGCCATGTCCGCCGCATGCGAGAAATGTATGCCGAACGCTTATCCGCATTTCTCAAGCAAGTGCAGCAACAGCTTGCGGGCGTGCTGGAGATCTCAAACATTGAAGCCGGCCTGCAGACAGTGGGTTGGTTAAAGAACGGCATGGACGCCGAGTACGCTGCCACCGCGGCTGATCGGGTTGGTGTCGAGGTGGTTCCGCTGACCCGGTATGCTTGGGGCCGAGCCAGAAAAGATGGGCTGCTCCTCGGGTTTGCGGCGGTGGAACGAAATGAACTGCGCCGCGGAGTCGAGCAATTGGCCAAAGTACTCAAGCGCTAGGCCCCAAGCAACGTGGGCCAGCGCAGCGAGTATGCCGCAGATCTTGCAATGGCTTTAGCCATTCACAAACTTTTGAAACATGCGCTTGGCATCGATTGCTATAAATATTCCCTGGCTGCGCGCCAGCACTTCGCCGGCTGGATTCAGAATCTCCGCCATGTTGACGTGTCGACGCCCCCTTACCCGCACCTCACGCGACTCGACCTGCAGGGGCTGGTTTAGCGGTACCGGCTTTAGGTAACTCACCGTGATCTCTGAAGTGAGCGCCACCACTTGCCGGAGCCGGTTGACCTTGCCCATAGCCTCGTCCAGGATAGTTGCAATGATGCCCCCATGAGCGTGGCCCGGCGGACCGGTATATCGTTTTCCCAATCGGAAGCGGCACACAAACGAATGGCGCTTGGCCTCATAGCGAAAGTTCAAACGCATGCCTTCGGGGTTATTCTTTCCGCAGGCGAAGCAATAGTTCTGCCGTAGGCGAAGGTTTGGAGTATTATGACCACGGCCATGGGTGCTCTTGCGCATGAGAACTGGATATCTGAGCGATCTCTGCTAGACGAATTCTTCCACGCGCCGCTGATTGCTCCCGCCCTTGCGTGCCGCGCTGAACTGTTTGTCTACGAAGGCTGGCATCGTAGTCTCTGTGTTGAGGCTTGAGGGCTTCCTTTAATCTCAATAATGACCGCTGATTGCGAGGATTGCGCTCAAGCCCAGGATCACCGTTCATCAGTAAGGCCGCCCCCGCGCTGCACCCACGGGGAAGTACCAGTCGGGGGCGGGGCTCGCCGTAATTGAACCGGTCCTGTACCGCGACGCCTCCTGTAGCATAAAGATGGCGCCTTTATAGTTCTTACGGGCGACGGCACCTTGCCTCCCGGCACATTCTTTGCAATCTGGCGTTAGGCGAAAGCTCGACCGCCTTCTGAATGGCCTCGTGCGCCTTCAGGAACCGGTCGCCGCTGCCCGGATCCTTGTAGTTTGGCCCTACTCTTCGGCAACGCCCCAATAGGCCATCGCCAGTTTGGGGTCGAGTTCCGCGGCGTGTGCAAATGGGCGTGAGCCTCATTATGGTTGAACGCGTAAATCAGCCTTAATCGCTGATCGAAACTGTTGCGCTTCCCGGTTGCTGGTAGAAACCGGATGATGCAGATGCCCTAGCCCAGATATTAGGAGCATGGGGCTGGCCGGCTTAGCAAAATCATCCTGCGCGAGTACAACACTGCTGGCCAGAGCAACTATGACGAAAGCGTTCCTCAATTTCAAAAGGCCAAGTCCAAAAAGCAGTGGCAGAGGTTGATTAGCGGAAAGTAGCTTAGAGAAGAACGAGAAAAGATGCAAGGCTAGGGGTTTGGTCATCCTGTTCCCTTGCGCGTCGTCAGTTGCATACGTCAGAGAAAGATGTGATAGACTTCCGGGCCAGCGGCAGCTTCCTTTAAAACTCTAGTGAATGCAATGGATGTTCGTGCAAGTCGAAACCTAGGACAGGGGGAGGCTAGTGGATGGGCCTCGCGCTTCTCGCAATTATCTGGATAATCACCTTTATCAGTACTTACTTTTTCGCAGCAAAAACCTGGTGGCTTCCGAAGGGAGTGGCAGCAGCCGCACCCGCGATTGACAATCAGTTTGCCTTCACCTACGTAGCCATGGGCATCGTCTTTGTATTGGCCCAGGGTGCGCTTGGTTTCCTGGTTTGGAGGTACCGCGATCGCGGCGACCTTCGCAAAGTCAGCTACTCGCACGGCAATACCAAGCTGGAAGTCCTCTGGACCGCCTTGACGGCAATGCTATTCATAGGGCTGAACCTGATGGGTAGCCCGATCTGGGCAGCCGAACGATTTGAGCCGGCTAAGCCCGACGCTCTGCCCGTCGAAGTCACCGGTATGCAGTTTGCCTGGTACTTTCGTTATACCGGCAACGACGGGAAATTCGGCGCAACCAAGCCTGAACTCATCGATCCTTCTTCGGGGAACGAGGCCGCTATCGGACTGAACACGAATGATCCGGCCGCCAAGGACGATGTCATCAGCGGAACCATGTATTTGCCCGTCAATCGCGAGGTGGACCTCCAACTGCGAGCCATCGATGTTATTCACAGCTTCTTTGTCCCAGCATTCCGCTTCAAGCAAGATGCTGTGCCTGGGCTGAGGATTCACATGCATTTCACTCCTACGGAAATCGGCGACTACGAGATTGCCTGCGCCGAGTTGTGCGGCATGGGCCACTACAAGATGCACGGTATGGTCAAGGTGGTCAGCCAAGCCGACTTTGAAAAGTGGCTTGCCGATCGGGAGGCGGCAAAACAGTAAATGGCAACTACGGCTCATGTGCATGCCCATGCGGCTCCTCAAGGCTTTATCCGCAAGTACATCTTCAGTCTCGACCACAAGGTGATCGGGCTGCAGTACTACTTTCTGGCGCTCACGGCGGTCTTCGTGGGCATGTTTCTTTCGCTGCTGATGCGTATTCATTTGATTTGGCCGACCGCGCAGCTGCCCCTGATCGGAGAGATCAAGCCCGAGACCTACCTGAGCCTGCTCACCATGCATGGAACCATCATGGTGTTCTTCGTGCTCACTACGGCTCCGCAGGGTGGCTTTGGAAATTACTTTCTACCCATTCAGATCGGAGCGCCGGATATGGCATTCCCGGTCCTCAACATGCTTTCGTTCTGGACCACCTTTGTGGCTTTCCTGGTTTTGATCGCGGCATTTTTCGTCGCCGGCGGTGCCCCTCTGCATGGCTGGACCGGGTACGCTCCCTTAAGTGCGTTGTCCAATTCAGGGCCAGGCGAACAGCTGGGCGCCGACTTATGGATCACAAGCATTGCTCTGTTCTGCGTCGCCTCCCTGATGGGTGCCCTCAATTTCATCACCACCACGCTTGACCTGCGTGCGAAGGGCATGACCTTGATGCGCCTGCCTTTGACCGTGTGGGCCTGGTTCATAACGGCGATTCTGGGACTGCTGGCCTTTGGTGTGCTGCTCTCGGCTGGAATCCTGCTCCTGCTCGATCGCAATCTGGGCACCAGCTTTTATGTTCCGCTGGTTGTGGTCAATGGTCAGTTAATGGGCCACAAAGGCGGATCGCCTTTGCTGTGGCAGCATTTGTTCTGGTTTTTCGGTCATCCCGAGGTCTACATCGCCATCTTACCCGGCATGGGCGTGGCCTCGCAGCTACTGTCCACGTTCTCCCGCAAGCCGATCTTCGGATATCGTGCCATGGTTTACGCTATCGTGGCCATTGGGCTCTTGGGATTTATGGTGTGGGGCCATCACATGTTCATGAGCGGGATGAGCCCATATTCGGCATTCGCCTTTTCCCTCATGACCATGTCTATCGGGGTGCCTTCGGCAATCAAGACGTTTAACTGGCTCGGCACCCTCTGGGGTGCCAAAATTCGACTGCACTCGCCGATGCTGTTTGCCATCGGCTTCGTTTCCCTGTTCGTCTCCGGCGGCTTGAGCGGCCCTTTCCTCGCCCAGCCCGTACTCGATATTCCCTTACACGATACCTATTTTGTGGTCGGCCATTTTCACCTAATTATGGGCGTCGCTGCCATCTTCGGCATCTTTGGCGCTACCTATTACTGGTTTCCGAAGATGTTTGGCCGCATGATGGACGAAAATCTGGCTCGCATCCACTTTGTTATCACGCTGGTCGGTACCTACGCCATCTTCATGCCCATGCATTATCTCGGCATGGCTGGACAGACACGCCGCTATTCGCAGTTTACGGAAGTAGCTTATCAGACGAAACTACTGCCATTGCAGACCTTCATGAGCTATGCCGCATTCATTACCATCGGGGCGCAGCTGATTTTCCTATTTAATCTTTTCTGGAGCATGTGGAAGGGAGCCAAGGCTTCCGATAATCCGTGGGAAGCGACTACCTTGGAATGGACTACGGCTACGCCACCTCCGCACGACAACTTCGGAGGCCTCACGCCAGTCGTGAACCATGGACCTTATGAGTACAACGTCCCCGGGGTAAGCAAAGATTACGTGATGCAGACGGATCCGGCGAGCGCGCCTGCCCACTAGCATGCATGAGGCGGGGCCGAGCTTCGCTCGGGGAAGTTGAGGAATTTGAATTTGAGTCCCGCAGGTATCAAGGAACCGGGCGTCAACCGCGGCGGTGCCATTACCCTTCCCCCCATCCTGGGCGGGGGTGGGGAGGGTCGAGGAGGTGAATCGCCTGACTTCAGCGACCGTTTACGGCGCGCCCGACTGGGCCTGGCGGTAGGGATCACACCCGTCATCATGCTGTTCGTATCCCTCACGAGCGCTTACATCGTTCGCCAGGGCCTGCCCACACTCGATGAGAATAGCAATAAGTATGTCCACGACTGGCTGCCGGTTCGACTACCCTGGCTGATTCTCCTGCTGAATAGCTCGGTGCTGATTGTGAGCAGCGCAACCATGGAATTGGCGCGACGCGACGTCACGCGTGAATCCGCCCTGGCTCCGGTGCGCTTGATTCCCGGAATTTCCCTCGGCCAGGAACGTCGATTCCCGTGGCTGTGGCTGACCCTCATCTTGGGAATCATGTTTCTATTGGGGCAGTGGATGGCCTGGCGCGAGCTCGCCGATGGTGGCTTTTACCTGGCGACCAGCCCGAGTAGTTCGTTCGTTTATCTGTTGACCGGAATGCATGCGCTGCACCTGGTCGGCGGCGTCATCGCTCTGGTTTATGCCGCCGCCATCACCCTTGCCCGCCAGCCCGTCGAGTCACGCCGGGTGGTCATTGATGTGACTTCCTGGTATTGGCACTTCATGGCGTTGTTGTGGATTTACATCTTTGCTTTGCTCGAATTTGCTCGCTAGTTGAAGAGGAGACCGGAAAACGATGGCTGATGTGGCGGTCCAGCACAGCGTGCCAGCAGCTTACGAACCATCCTTGTTCGGCACCTATTCCAAGAAGATAGGAATGTGGCTGTTTCTACTCTCCGATTCCCTCACCTTCGGAGCACTCTTATATGCCTATAGCTATGGGCGTATCTCGACTCCGAACTGGCCGACTCCGTTTCACTCGAGCAGCATCATGAACGCTACCTTCATGACTGCATTTCTTCTGACGAGCTCTCTGACCATGGTTTTGGCCGTGCGAGCTTCGGTGTTTGGCCATATGAAAGCAGTTCGCGGGTGGCTGCTGGCCACCATGGCTTGTGGAGCCGCCTTTGTTGTCCTGCACGGGCGCGAATGGAGCCACCTGATCTCCGAAGGCCTGACGCTGCCGGTTTTCCCCGCCGTCCCGGGTGCCGAAACCAGCAAAGAATTCGCGGATGTCACCAAGACCGTGCCTCAGTTTCCGGCTACGTTCTTCGGCCTGACCGCCATGCATATGCTGCACGTCACCTTGGGCGTGGTTTACCTGGGCGTGGTTGCGCTGCGCAGGACCTTTGTACCCATCTTGCTGGGACTATGGCTCGTGGCTTGGCTGGCGACACCTGCTTACAGCCCCTTCCACTATGGCGCGCATGTGCTCCTGATCGCAGCGGTCGTCGTCAGTATCATCCTATGGCTGAAGCCTAAGGTTTATGACTCCTCCGACATCGAGGTTGCCGGATTGTACTGGCACTTCGTTGACCTGGTCTGGATGTTTATCTTTCCTCTGGTCTATCTGATGTCGACAAGAATCATCTAGGAGGCCGAACCGATATGGACAGGGTGCAGATCGCGATCGCCGAACGGGTGGCCGAGCAACACCGCCATCACGGCAAGGCTCAATTCTTCTGGGTTTGGGGCGTGCTGCTGGTCATCACCGGCATTGAGGTGTACCTGGGGTATCAGAATATGGAGCCGGTGCGCATGCTCAGTATTCTGATGGCCCTCTCCATCGTCAAGGCCGCGCTGATTATCGGCTACTTCATGCACATGAAGTTCGAACTCTCGCGCATGAAGTGGATCACCATGTGTTCCCTGGTTTTCTGCCTGGCTATGATGTGTGTTTTCTTCCCGGATGCTTTTCGCATCATCAAGTATGGAGTGCGATGAAACTCCGTCTGGCCGTCACCCTGTTCGGGCTGGTGTTCTGGGGTGTTCCGGCCTTCGGCCAAGGCTGCGCGATGTGCTACTCAACAGCCGCGGCCGCCAGCAAGGACGGCCAGCATGCCATCAATCGAGCCGTAATGGTTCTTTTGCTGCCGCCGCTGACATTTATGACCGTAGGCATCGGCATGGCAGTGCGCTACAGCAAAAAGCGCGACCAGCAGCTGAACCGATCTCAATTTTGATCGCTCAGGTGAGCCGATGACCTCAGCCGCCGCTCTCGGAATGCGCGTTCATTCTGGATGGGCCGCGTTAGTAGCTCTTAGCGGGCCAGACGATTCGCCTTGCCTCATCGACCGCCGCATTCTTCCGCTCGCTAATCCCAATACGGCTGGTTCCAAACAGCCCTATCATGCCGTCCGGCGAGTTCCCTTTCCCGCCGCCCAAGCCTTTTTGGCTCAGGCGGTTGAAGAAACCAATCGCCTAGCATCAAGGGGCCTCATGACCACGATCGAGGAACTTCAACGACGGGGATTTAATGTCGCCGGATGTGGACTTCCTCTCAAGCGTGGCCGGACGTTGCCTTCGCTGGAGCGCATTCTTGCCTCACATGCGTTCATTCATACCGCCGAGGGGCAACTGTTTCGGCATGCGCTTGCGCAGGCGGCCGCCGAGTGCGATTTACCGGTCACCGATCTCGAAGAGCGCGAACTGCTTTCCCAGGCAGCAGTCGAGATCGGCTCCTCCATCATCGACATCGAGCGCCAGCTCGCTGCCATGGGACGCACTCTCGGCCCCCCCTGGCGAGAGGACCAGAGATACGCGACCCTGGCGGCATGGATCGCCTTAGCCGCTACTCGGAAGTGTCATCGGTGTACACCGTCGCGCCGCATTGAGCGCTACTCGTCTGGCCACTTATAATAGAGTGATACCGCAATGCTTGCATACCCCCGCGAAGGGTGGTTCCCTGTCGATTGCGGTAACCCTGAAGATGTCCACGGAATCGATTCTTGTTCGCGGGGCTCGCGTCCACAATCTAAGGAATATTGATTTTGAAATCCCGCACAACCGTCTGACGGTCGTGACCGGAGTCTCGGGATCGGGCAAGTCTTCGCTCGCTTTCGACACCATCTACGCCGAAGGCCAGCGACGCTACGTCGAATCCTTGTCCGCCTACGCCCGTCAATTCCTGGAGCGCATCGAGAAACCCGATGCCGATCTGATCGAGGGAATTGCCCCTGCGGTCGCCATCAAACAAAAGAACACGACGCGCAATCCCCGTTCAACCGTCGCCACAGCGACCGAGATCTACGACTACCTGCGGCTGCTATTTGCCCGCATCGGCCGCACCTTCTGCATAAACTGTGGCAATGAAGTTAAGCGGGATACTGTCGACGAGGTGGCGAACGCGATTCTGGCGAGAGATGAAGGCACACGGCTGAATGTGCTCTTTCCCCTGCACCTCCATGCGATGGCTGCGCCACAGAAGAAGCGGCTGAGTAAAAAAGCCATCGCTCGGGAGCAGGAGCTCCATGCCGACCTCCTCAAATCGCGGCTCTTTGATCTCAGAAAGAGAGGCTTTAACCGGCTTTATCAGAATGGGCAGCTGTTCGAGTTTTCGACGCCGGAATCGCTTTTGGATATTGATTTTTCGCAACCCGTTTTCCTGCTCGCCGATCGCATCGTGGTTTCTGCCGACGATCGCTCGCGCCTGGTGGATTCGATCGAAACGAGCTATGGGGAAGCAGGCGAGGTGGTCTTCGAGACCGCTGCCTGCCAGGGGCAAGCTCGCGAGGAGCTTCGTTTCGCAAACCGTTTTGAGTGCAGACGTTGCGGTATTCGCTATGAACAACCCGAGCCCCGGCTTTTTTCCTTCAACAACCCGTATGGCGCCTGTCCACACTGCCAAGGATTTGGCAACACCATTGACTTCGATCTTGACCTGGTGATCCCCGATAAGTCAAAAACCCTGGCCGCCGGCGCCATTGAACCCTGGACCAAGCCAAAGTACCGCTCCGTATTCACCGAGCTCAAACGCTTTGCCAGGCACGCGAATCTTCCCCTCGACGTGCCCTGGGCGGAGCTTCATCCTGAGCAGCAGCGCAGGCTTCTCGCTGGCGAAGGGCGTTTTCCCGGCATTCGCGGTTTTTTCGCCCTTCTTGAACGCAAGAAATACAAACTGCATGTGCGCGTCTTCCTCAGTCGCTACCGTGGATACTCAACCTGCTCGAGTTGCGGGGGACAACGTCTGCGCGCCGAAGCCCGCCACATCAGGATTCAAGGCAAAAATATCTGCGACGTTTGTTCCATGACGGTCGACGAGGCGGCGCAGTTCTTTTCTGGTCTTACACTCAGCCCGCAAGAAGCTGGCATTGCTGAGAAGGTGCTCGAAGAAGTCAGTGAGCGGCTTCGCTTCCTTAATGAAGTGGGACTCGAGTATCTTACCCTTGATCGCCTCTCCTCCACACTTTCAGGCGGCGAGGCGCAACGTATTCAGCTCGCTACATCGCTGGGATCGCGCCTGGTGGGAACTCTTTACGTGCTTGATGAGCCCTCGATTGGCCTGCACAGTCGCGATACCCACCGCCTGATGAATATCCTGCGTGGGCTGCGCGATCTGGGCAACACGATTCTCGTCGTCGAACACGATCGCGACATCATGCAGGCCTCCGATCACATTCTCGACCTGGGGCCTGGCGCGGGGGAGAACGGAGGCAGAGTCATCGCCCAGGGCAATTACCAGCAGCTCATCGCTAATCGAAGCTCTCTGACCGGCCGGTACCTATCGCAAGAGCTTGCCATTCAGCTACCGAATGCCCGCCGCCGACCGGGCCGCGAGCAACTCGTGATCCGAGGAGCGCGGGCCCACAATCTCAAAAACCTTGACCTCACCATTCCCCTGGGAATGCTCGTCGCCATCACCGGCGTCTCTGGTTCGGGTAAGTCGACCCTGCTGCACGATGTCGTTTATCAAGCGCTATGCGCGGCCAAAAAACCGGGCAATGGGGTTGCGCCTGCCTGGGGGCAACTTGAAGGCAGCGAATTTGTCGAGGAAGTGATCCTGGTTGACCAATCGCCGATCGGACGCACGCCGCGCTCAAATCCCGTGACCTACATCAAAGCCTTTGACGGCATTCGCGAATTGTTTGCCTCTTTGCCGGAGGCGCAAAAGCGTGGCTTCGGGGCGGGATACTTTTCCTTTAATATCCCCGGTGGCCGCTGCGAAACCTGTCAGGGCGACGGCACGGTGACAGTGGAGATGCAGTTCCTCGCCGACGTTGAATTGATATGTGAAGAATGCAAGGGTACCCGCTACAAAGCGCAGATTTTAGAAGTCTGCTACCGGGGTAAAAATATTCATGACGTACTCAATCTTACGGTTAAAGAAGCACTGCTATTCTTTGCCGGCGCGACCCGGGTGGTAGAAAAGTTAAAAGTGCTCGAGGAAGTTGGCTTAGGGTACCTCCGTCTGGGGCAATCGGCCACGACGCTTTCCGGAGGCGAAGCGCAGCGCATGAAGCTCGCGTCTCATCTTCCGGGCGTTCGTGACCTCGTACGGCCTGTGAATGGCGAAAAGTCCAGCCGCCGACCCCGCATACTGTACATCTTTGATGAGCCGACAACCGGGCTCCACTTCGACGATGTCAGCAAGCTGCTGAGCGCGTTTCGCCGCCTAATCGACGCCGGGGGCTCGATCCTGGTGATAGAGCATAATCTTGAGGTCATCAAGACCGCCGATTGGGTCATCGATCTTGGGCCGGAAGGTGGAGAGCGCGGGGGATATGTGGTAGGAACCGGACCGCCAGAGGCGATTGCCAGGCTGGCAGAGTCCCACACGGGCCAGTTCTTGGCGCGCATCTTAAACAGTCATGGGAGGGCAGCTGCCGATTGAAGGCATTGCCTTCAATTGCCTCGAAGCCCAGGCACACGGGCATGAAACTTTGCTGCATCATCGCTTTCCTCTCCGCTATGATGTGTGCGGCGGCAGCCGGCCAAAGCTCGGCTCCCCCTGTACTCGAGTCCGGGAGCACAGTACGTCATCATAAAGTCGCTGTCGCTGACCCTTCCCTCCCCCCCGAGGTTCTTCAGGCGGAAACCGATCTTGAGAACAAGAACTATGTGCGCGCCGAGCCTCTGCTGAAGCAGGTCCTGGAGCGCGACCCTAAGAACTACCAAGCCTGGTTCGACTTGGGGTTCTTGTACAGCGCCACCGCTCGCGCCGACGAGTCAATCAATGCCTACCGCCGCTCACTTGATGCCAAGCCGGATGTCTTCGAATCAAATTTAAACCTGGGGCTCATGCTCGCCAAAATGAAGCAGCCGGACGCGGAGAGATACTTGCGCGCCGCCACCCGGCTGAAACCCAGCGAGAACGCTCCCCGAAATCAGGAGGTGGCCTGGATGGCGCTTGGCCATCTTCTTGAGTCGACCAATGCCGAACAGGCGCTCCAGGCTTATCGCTCGGCGGCCATACAAATGCCCAACGATCCTGAGCCACATCTGCGTTCTGCCTCTCTCTACCAAGCGCAGAACCAGTTTGCGGAAGCGGAACACGAATATCGGCAAGTGCTCGCCCTCGATCCTAAGGCAACTGCGGCCCTCATCGGGGTTGCCCAAATCTACGCTCGTGGCAATCGCTTTGCGGAAGCCAGCGATGTTTTGCGTCAGTGGGTGAGCCAAGACCCAGCTTCTGCGCCCGCCCATGCCGCCTTGGCGCGCATTTTGGCGGCCGACGGAAAAACCGATGCCGCGATCTCTGAATTTCAGGCCACGTTAGCGATCGATCCTCAGGATCGCCCGTCACAGGCAGAACTTGCGCAGCTGTACAACCGAGCGGGAAGAGCCGGCGATTCCGAAATGTTATACAAATCGCTGCTCGCTGCCAATCCTAACGATGCGGAACTCCACGATGCCCTGGGCCAGACCTATATGAAGCAGCACAAATTCCTTTCGGCCCAGCAGGAATTTCTTGATGCGGTCAAGTTGAAGCCCGACTTGGGAGGCGCCTACGGCGATCTCGCTGCCGCCGCCAACCAAAACAAAAATTACGATTTGGCGATTAAAGCGCTGGATGCTCGCGCCAAGCTTATGGGAGAGGTCCCCCTCGGGTACTTCTTGCGAGCCACCGCTTACGATCACTTGCGTGACTATAAGGATGCGTCCATCAACTATCATGCTTTCTTGAACGCCGCCAAGGGACAGTATCCCGATCAGGAGTGGCAGGCGCGCCATCGGCTCGTCGCCATCGAGCCCAAGGTAAAATGACATGCGGCTGCTCGGCGCCATCCTGATTATCCTCGGTTCACTCGCTGTCTTGGCTCGAGAGCGCGAAACCATCGAGCAGCTCAAGGCGCGGGCGGACAACGCCGCTCCCAAGGATCGCGTCATTCTGGCTTTGCGCGTGGCGGAACGACAAGCTGATGCGGCCGACAAGTTCTATGCCGCGGGAAAGGTCGATGAGGCGCGCGCCGCCATTCAGGACGTAGTCCTTTATACCGAAAAAGCAGGTGACGCGGCCTCTCAGTCGGGCAAGAAACTGAAGAATGCGGAGATTACGGTTCGCCAGATTGCGCACAAACTTAATGACATGAAGCGTACCTTGAACTTTGAAGACCAGGCGCCAGTTGACGAGGCGATCGCTCACCTGGAACACGTGCGCACTGAGTTGTTGAGTAAAATGTTTGATCTCGGGAAGAGCTCACAATGAGTCACCCACTCGCCGCCATCGTACTCCTCATTCTGATGGCGCTGCCGCCGCTCTCGGCGCAGCACCACGCCGACCTGACCCCGGCCGAGGTCGACCAGCTGCGTGATACCGCCATGGAACCTGAGCGCCGGCTTAAGTCTTACCTCCAGTTTGCCCGTGAACGCTTGGCCAAATTGGACCAGGTAAGAGCCGATCCCAAACTGTCAGCTGAGGAACGTGGCAAAGCCACGCATGATCGCCTGGCGGATTTTCTCGATCTCTACGACGAGCTCAACGACAACATCGATACTTACATTGACCGCAAAAATGATATCCGCAGATCGCTGCATGCGGTGATCGAAGCAGACGGCGAATTTGAGAGGCGGTTGAAGGCCCTTGAGGATTCAGCCCTGGCAGCCAAAGAAGATATCAGATCGTACGAGTTTGTCCTGACCAGCGCCCTTGATACTCTGAGCGACAGCCTTACTGATCATCGCCAACTGCTCGAGGAGCAAGAAGAAGCCGCCAAACACAAACAGATCAAAAAGCCTTAGTCGTGCTCGAATCGCGGGCCCACTCTTGTACTCCGAACCCCTTCATCGAGGTCGGCTGCTGCTTGGGATTCCAGGTTTCCACCGCCAAGCTAGTCAACCCGCGAAGCGCCATACGATAGCCGGCTAATTACCGCAACCTGATTCTAAGGCGGCCTCTGCACCGTGTTAAGCTAGGCGCCAAGTGAGAGACAGACTCGTTCCTCTTTTTCAGCAGATCCATCGTGAACTGAAACCGCGCGCTCCCATTCCCGAGATCGCGATCGAATTTTTCGCGTTTGCCAATGTCAACAACACGATTCGCATCCGCAACGGCCGTCTGCTGGTCCGTCTCTCGGACCTGCTCGAGGGGGCCCCGGAGCCGGTTCTGCGCTCGATCGCTCATATCCTCTTTGCCAAGATTTATCGAAAGCCCATCGAGCGCGCGTACGCCAGCCGCTATCGCAAATACGTCTCCAGTCGCGAAATCTCCCATAAAGCCCACCTCATTCGGCAGATGCGCGGCCGAAAGCGCCTCGACAGCGCGCGGGGGCACACCTATGATCTGGACGAGATCTTTGATCAACTCAATACCCGGTATTTCCGCGGACTGCTGGCGCGGCCCCAGCTCACCTGGAGCCAAAACCACGCGCGCAATAGCTTGGGTCACTACGACCCGGCCCATAATGCCATTGTGGTCAGCCGGGTGTTTGATCATCCCCAGGTTCCCCGCTACGCCGTCGAATATATCCTCTACCACGAAATGCTGCACCTGAAACATCCGGTGACGGTTCGCGGCAGCCGGCGTCGGGTCCACTCAGCCGAATTTCAAGCCGAGGAGAAGCTGTTCCTCTACCTCGACGATGCAAAGCGTTTCTTGAAACAGTTATAGCTCGCGCCGGGAAGGCACGTTCGGCTCATGCCCTGAACCATTCGACGGGTGCTCACTACCATATGATTCAAACCAGATCGGTTGCGCCGCCGCGCGTTGACGGGCCGGGAAGGCGAACGCTATTCTATGTAAGTTGAAATTGAAATTCATTTTCAAAATGGTTTGCAACATGAATGGGCACGTAGAACATGCTTGAGGCCTTCATCGTAACCCTCCGCGAAGGAGTTGAAGCCGCGCTGATTGTGGGTATCAGCCTGGCTTATCTGGCGAAAATTGGTCGGCCGGAACTGCGCAAATCCGTCTATGCTGGTCTTGCGGCAGCCTTTGTGGGCAGCATTGGCGTAGCCGTCCTGCTTTCCCAAAGCCATTACAACCAGGACGTTTTCGAGGGTTGGGTGATGCTGGTTGCCGCCTTTTTCGTCATCACCATGATTGTGTTCATGATGAAGACCGGCCGCCGGCTCAAAGGCCAGATTGAAGGAAAAGTGGGCCTGCTGGCCGGCGAGGGCTCCTCTCTGGGCTTGTTCTTCTTCGTTTTTCTTATGGTCCTGCGGGAAGGTGTCGAGACCGTTCTGATTCTGGGCGCGGTTACCCTGAACACCTCCGAGCTGTTGAGCTTTATCGGCACCCTGTTCGGGGTAGGCGCAGCTGTATTGTTTGGCGTCATGTTCGTCAAGGGCAGCGTGCGGATCAATCTGCAAAAATTCTTCCGCACCACAACCGTCATCCTGTTCTTCGTCGCCGCACAGTTGATTATCAGCGGCCTGCACGAGCTCTCGGAAAATCGTGTGCTCCCCTCTTCGAAGCGCGAAATGGCAATCATCGGCCCCATCGTGCGCAACGAGATGTTCTTCTTTGTCACGATTCTGGCGCTGGCCGCGCTGATGGTGCTGCTCGAGATGAAACGGCGGCAGCCGCTCGATGTGCCCACGTCGCCGGCGGCACGGCGGAAACAGCTCTGGACAGCTCGCCGCGAGCGCTTTTGGATGCTGGCGCTCTATGCCAGTTCTTTTCTGTTCATAACCTTGGTTACAGCTGAGTTCATCTACGCAAAGAGCGTCAGCACTCTCTCGCCGGCTAGCGAGGTTAGCTTCAGAGATGGGCAGGTCGAGATTCCAAAGAAGGTTGTCTATGACGGAGATCTGCATCGCTTCGCAGCAAACATAAACGGCACACCGGTTCGTTTCTTCCTCTATCAGAAGCCTGACGGAAAGGTGGCCACCGTGCTGGATGCCTGCGAGATCTGTGGTGCCGTGGGTTTTTACAAGAGTTCCAATGGGGTAGTCTGTAAAAACTGCGCAGCTCCTATCAACCCGCAGTCGGTGGGAATGGCTGGAGGCTGCAACCCGATTCCCCTAAAGGCAAGGGAAACCGCCGATTCCATCATTATCTCGAAGGCGGATGTAGCGGCCGGCAGCCACTACTTCCAGCAGTAACCTCCCATGTTTTTACGCCTCGTTTACGAGTCCTTCTGGCGGCAGAAGCGGCGCAAGGCGCTTGCGGGCGTCGCCATCATGCTGGGCGTCGCGGTAGCTACAGCAATGATCGCGGTCGCCACCGATATCGGGGACAAGATGAATCGCGAACTGCGCAGCTTTGGAGCCAACCTGGTGATTACGCCTGAGCAAGACACGCTGGACATCGAAATCGCGGGGGTGAACTTAAAGCCGCCAAGTGATGGGGCGTTTCTCAACGAAGACGACCTGGTGCGAATCCGGGGTACATTCTGGCATAACAATATCGTGGGCTTCGCGCCTATGTTGCCGGTCATGGTCGATCTGGCAGGAACCAAGATCACACTGCTCGGAACCTATTTCGCAAAGCACCTGCACTTTGGCCAGGAAGACTTCGTTACAGGGGTACGAACAACCCATCCCTGGTGGCAGGTCGAGGGTAGTTGGCCTGGCGACGAGTCAGGCGACGTGCTGCTGGGCGAACGTCTCGCGGCGAGGATGGCACTCGAGAAGGGGGCTGAAGTCGATTTAGGCGGCGAAGTGCACCGCGTCATCGGCATTCTTTCTAGCGGTGCGGCTGAAGATGACGAGGTCGTTGCTCCCTTGCATGTGGCACAGCAAATTCTGCGCAAGCCCGAAGCCGTGCGGCGCGTCTATGTGAGCGCTCTGACCAAGCCCGAAGACGGGCTCGCCAGGCGCGATCCCAAGATGATGAGTCCCAAGCTGTTCGATCGCTGGTATTGCTCGCCCTACGTACAATCGATTGCCTATCAACTGCACGAAGCCATCCCGCATTCACACGTCGACGAGATCCGCCAGGTGGCACAGAACGAGGGCACCGTGCTCTCGCGTATCAAAGGTTTGATGCTGCTGGTTACCCTGGCGGCTCTGCTCTCTTCCGCACTAGCTGTCGCCGCGGCCATGGCGACCACCATCTCGGAACGTCGCAGCGAAGTTGGTCTGATGAAGGCTCTGGGTGCAGGTCACGGCTCGGTTGCCGCTATTTTCTTTGCTGAAGCAGCCTTGTTGGCCTTCTTCGGCGGACTGGCCGGATATGCCGCCGGCCTTTTGCTTGCGCATCAGATCGGGCGCGCCATATTCGGGTCTAACATCAGTATTCAGCCAGTGCTATTTCCCATTATTCTCTCGCTCGCCATCGCCGTCACTTTTGCCGGCAGCGCAGCCGCCATCCGCAAGGCGGTTCTTTTCGATCCAGTCTTTGCACTGCGGGGTGACGCATGAGTAGGCAGGAGATTGTCCAGCGGCGGCGCGGGCGGCCCCATACGTCCATGTTCGTGCGTATGTTAGTGCGCGCTGCCGTGCTGCGCCGCGGGCGGGCAGCTCTGGCATTGCTTGCCATGGTGATTGCCGCCGCTGTTTCCACAACCATGCTAGATCTATATGCCGACGTCGATGCGAAATTGCG
>JAFATF010000160.1 GCA_019244045.1 Acidobacteriota bacterium | reverse complement strand
CTGCGAATCCAGCTTATTGTAACGTTACTTATGAAACACCACACTAGCTGCCTGAGTCACCAGGCCGCTCGTTCGGAAGACCAGAGTCTTGCCTTCGACCTGGTCATCCTGATGCGGTGAACGAGTCTGCGGGATTTTCAAAAATTCGGAAGTAATCTGATTGTCGGTTAAAGGAGCTGGTAGGCACAAATCGCCTCGTGAGAACCCATCGCTTCCTATACGGGCGACATCGAACTGTGTCTCTGAAAGGTTTGCGGATCGCCTTCATCCACTATGGCCGCTCCTGCGAATAGGCGCCGCACGCGCACCCACATACCTCTCGCTTCCGAGGCACAAACGTCGGCCGCTATGAATCCGATTTTCGTTGGGAACGGCGGAATTGGCGGATGGCGCCGGCCGCCCGTCAGGGCGGGTACCGTTCTGGCAGGGCGAAGCCATACGCCGTGCGTGATACTTTATCCCTATGGGGTTTTTACTAAGCCAAGAAGGAAGAGAAGCCGCGAGAGCACTATTTCCTGGGAGCTACTTTATCGCGAAGCGGCACTAACGTGCACGGAGTTCAACCGGTACATCGTCTCAGAAATTAGTTACAGCCTGAAAGCAAGTTCAAGACGAAAAGGGAGCCGGTGAGAGTTCCCGACTAATCTTTTATGCTCTGGGTCAATTCAGGAGTTGCTCGCATCTCAGGAAAGGGTAGCAGGCTATGCGGATAACCAAAGCCCAAAGGCGTACAAAAAGTAAAAGTTTGACACCAACAACTGACCAAGCGCTTTTTTTAAAAACTGAACCACACAACACGCTTTCACCAGAACAACGTAAAGAACTACTCAGAGCTTTGAAAGACCGCTTTGAAAGAAACATGAACCGCCACGAGACCCTGCAGTGGGCCAAGATACAAGCGAAGTTGGAAGCTGATACTGCAAAACTCTGGTCACTCAGTGAAATGGAAAGAACCGGCGGTGAACCCGATGTAGTTGCTCATGATAAAAAGACGGGCGAGTACATTTTTTATGATTGTTCAGCGGAAAGTCCCCGAGGCCGCAGACGTGTTTGTTATGACCCTGAAGCGCTGGAATCAAGGAAAGAATATAAACCAGAAAATAATGCCACTGACATGGCCGCGGCAATGGGCATTGAGCTCTTAACGGAAGAACAATATCGAAAATTGCAGAGACTTGGAAAGTTCGATACGAAGACGTCGAGCTGGGTAAAAACACCCTCTAAGATCAGAAAGCTCGGCGGAGCCCTCTTTTGTGATCGCCGCTATGACACTGTTTTCGTGTATCACAATGGTGCGGAATCTTACTACGGCGCTAGGGCGTTCCGTGGTTCGCTGAGGGTCTAATATTCTCAAGGCGATGGGCGATGTTGTCGGTGGTAAGACGGGATCACAAACAGAAGATGTCGGAGCGATCAGGAAGTTTCGATAAGGGTCGATCGTGTCATCGGCCAAGCCAAAATCTGCACCGACCGAAAAAGGGCTCGCATCGAATTACGCTAGGAGGGAGTATGAAAGCTGCGGTCGTTCCCGCTGTGAGCAGTTCATGGCAGATCAGAGACGTTCCGCAACCTGAGCCCGGGAGTAATCAAGTACTTGTGAAGATGCATGCGAGTGGAATCTGCTACACCGACGTACATCAAACCCTCGGACACCTTCCGGGATCATTTCCCCGAATACTCGGCCACGAGCCGGTTGGGGAGATCGTTGCATTGGCTCCCGACGTCCTCACGCGAAAGATAGGCGATCGCGTCGGTACCGCCTGGATTCAATCTACCTGCGGACGCTGCGAATGGTGCCAGCGCGACCGCAGAATGTTTTGTCCGGATCTCAAGGGCACAGGAATTGAAGCACAAGGTGGACATGCCGAGTACATGCTGATGAATGCTGACGCCACCTATCTCATTCCCCACAAGCTTTCATACGAGCAGGCTGCGCCAGTCTTCTGCGCTGGTTATACCGTGTATAGTGGACTTCGTTGGGCTAATCCCAAGCCGCATGAGCGCGTGGCTGTGCTCGGCATCGGCGGGCTTGGGCATTTGGCAGTGCAATATGCGAGTGCCGCCGGCTTCGAAACCATTGCAGTTTCGCATACTCCAGATAAAGACCGGATGATC
>JAFATF010000029.1 GCA_019244045.1 Acidobacteriota bacterium | reverse complement strand
GGAATTGAATCTTGGGATTGTGCTTCTGCAACACCTTGGTGATGGCCGCCGTCAAGGTGGTCTTGCCATGGTCAATATGACCGATCGTGCCTACGTTGACGTGCGGCTTAGTGCGTTCAAATTTCTCTTTCGCCATTTCCTTCCCTCGATCCTCGCTTCGAGCTCCCGGCGGAAACGCCCGGCTTGCGGCCGCTGTCTTGTGTCCCCGAGTCAAACGGCATACGGGAACAACCGTCGCCAGTCAGTCGACCTCAGTAGTAGCGATACAGCTTCTGAAATTTCGCTCGCAGTCCGGGGTCAACTTCCTCAACCTGCAACAAATAGAACTCGCGTATCTGCGCCTGGTCGGAGGTGGGCAGAAGCTCGTACCGCCTGCGTCCTCCCAAGGTCGAAAAGGTCTCATCCAGCCGCTCCAGCACGCCGCTGGTGAGCACCAGCTCGAAGTCGCGAATGCGAATGCCCTTGCGGTCGAGTTCGTTGAGGAACTCGTCGACCCGTCGGGGAGCAAATATGCGCGTCAGGCCGCTCTTCAGTTCCGCAAATTCCTGTTCCTTCGCAACCCTGATGCCAGCTTGCTCGAAAGTCACCGACCAAACCTGTGATCAAATCTGGAGCGGGAGACGGGAATCGAACCCGCGACCAACAGCTTGGAAGGCTGTGACTCTACCACTGAGTTACTCCCGCCCGCGAAACAGTTATCGGCCGCCAGCGCCCGAGCGAAACCAAGCTGTCGGAAGCTCTGGAGCCGATGACCAGGATTGAACTGGTGACCTCTCCCTTACCAAGGGAGTGCTCTACCAACTGAGCTACATCGGCTCGATCAATCACTCACCCCGGTTCAAAGGCAAGCTTCCCTCATTCGTCCTTGCCGTGCATGACGTGGTTGCGATGCAGCAGGGTTTTCATTGCGAATAGACCCAGAATGGCCAGTGTGACCAAGCGGACTCTGCTGTCGCTCAACGTGCTCCACGCGAGCACGCCCAAAATGAAATAGACCGCAAATGCTATGGCCAGACGATTCACGCCCCTGCCTACTCTCGACCGTGGGACAATCGAGGAATTCACCTTCCGGTGCCTGGCCGCGGGGCTAGTCGCCCCAAGTGCCAACCCGGCGAGCCCAGTTGCAGTCGCTCACAGCCCGAGACCGCCTGAAACCTGGTGCACAGGGGAGGATTCGAACCTCCGTAGCTCGCAAGGAGCGGCAGATTTACAGTCTGCTGCCATTAACCACTCGGCCACCTGTGCAGAAGCCGCCCTCTTTCGTTTTGCTGTCATCCGGCACCGAGGCTTCCCAATTGACTGAATCACTGCGCGCCGCACACCGAAAAGAAAATCAGCTCTGGTGCGAGACGTGCTGTCACACCAGCTCACTCAATGTTGGAAGTTTCCTTAATGGAGTGCTTCTTGGTAACCTGCTCGGATGCCGCCGCCAACTTGCTCCTGCCCGTTTGCGGAAAGTGTTTCCTGGAGCTGGCGAAGGGATTCGAACCCCCGACCCTCTGATTACAAATCAGATGCTCTACCAGCTGAGCTACGCCAGCAAACCGAGACTCCCCGCCCTCAGGGCGCGGTGAGCCCTCCGATCCCATCCTCAATGTACGGGACAATTTTTAAAGTTATCATGAGCGGTACGCAACGTGCAACTAGCGTCCAAGATTGTGAAACTCTTACAGAATCACCTGCCGCCCCGGTTTGCCCCAAGGCCGGTGCTATCATGGGGTGATTCCAGGGTACTGCCGGGCTGGCCGTTTCAATAGGGCTAAGCTAACTGCTCCATGCGCATACGTCGCCGCCTGCCCATCATCATTGCAGTCCTGGCCGTGATCGCGGCTGTGGCCATCATCGTCGAACTTCGGCGGCATGCTCCGCCAGAACCGGCGAGGCTGCTGCCGAGCGCGGACGCTTTCCTCTATGTGAACCTGCAATGGATCCGCCGCCTGGGCGCGATCAAGCAACTTCCGCCTGTGTCCCGCGATCCTGAGTACGAGGCCTTTGTACACGAGACCGGCATCGAGTTTGAGCGCGATCTGGAGCGCGCCGCGTTTGCCATTCATTATCCGTCCTCGTGGGGAGGGACGGGCATGGGAGCGAGGACCGAGGAGCCGCGCTTCTCCGAGGTGCTCGAAGGCAGCATTCACCGCGACAAGCTCGTGTCCTATCTCAAAGCCAGCGCCAAGTCCGTTGAGTCCTACAACTCCTCCGACATTTTTAGTATCCCCCTGGAAGGGCGCACCCTGCGGGTGGCAATGCTCGGAGTAGACACGATCGCCGCCTCCAATAGCGATGATCCCTTGGTGATTCGGGGCATCATTGATCGTTCCCACAAGCTGGCATCTCCCTTTGCCGGCCCTGCCCTTCTGCGCCACTATTACAAAGAGGTTCCCCTGGTGAGCCTGGCTTGGGCAATCGCTCGTATCAGCGGGAGCGATACCCGTTTCCCTCTAGCCAACGGCATCTGGTCGCTTTTGTTTCAAAGGTCCGCCACTCTGGTGATCTCCGCCCGATATCTCACCGCGCTGCATTTGCGCGCCGAGGCATTCACCGAGAGTGCAGACGATGCCAGGCGTCTGGTCGAGCAGGCGAGTACGGTTCTCAAGATCTTTCACGGGGCGGAGGTCAGCGCCGGCAGCCCGGCCCCGGATCGGGAAGTGAAGGAGTTTTTCGACAGCTTCCGAGTGCAGCAGCATGACGGCCGCGCGGTGCTGACGGCAGTCCTATCGCCCAGCTTCATTCGAAAAATTGTCGCCGAGCCGCCCTCCGAACTTGTGCCCCCCCGCGAAATACCTAACCTCGCCCCGAAAGAGCCGTCTAATGAGAAGCGCTTTATTAAGAAGCCTCGTCCGCACTGAGCAGTCGAAAGCAATGGCTTGTAACTTTCCTCCTGCGGCTGCATCCTTCTAAGCGCCGACCAGGCGACTACAACGCAACCTGTACAATAAGACGCCTGGGTAGAATAGAGACTAAAAGCCTATAAAGATGTCGAGCCTTCCTCTTCCGATTGCCGCCTTTCTTGCCGGGCTGGTCTCGTTTCTGTCGCCCTGTGTGCTGCCGCTCGTCCCCGGCTACGTATCCATGATTTCAGGGGTAGGCGTCGAAGAGCTTAAAATCCAGGAGTCCCAGCTGCTGCGGCGGGTGATGCTGAACTCGATAATGTTTGTCCTCGGTTTCAGCGTCGTCTTTATCACCTTGGGCGCGCTTTCAACCGGCGTAGGTCAGCTGCTGGCTGCCTACAAGAGCCGACTTTCAGTTCTCGCCGGCGTAGTAATTATCCTCTTCGGCCTGCACCTGACAGGGCTGGTCCCGGTAAAGATGTTGCTCGCCGACAGACGACTACATTCTCTGCGCGGCGGGAGTTCGGGCTGGGGCGCTTTTGCCATCGGCTTTGCTTTTGCTTTTGGATGGACGCCCTGTGTGGGACCGATTTTGGCGGTCATTCTGACGTTCGCTGCAGCCCAGGATTCTTTGGCGAAAGGCATCATTCTACTGGCCATCTATTCGCTCGGGCTGGCAGTACCATTTTTGCTGACTTCGCTCGGGATTGAACGCTTCCTCCGGTTTTACAGCCGCTTTCGAGCTCACATGCATGCCCTCGAAGTTTTTAGCGGCGTGCTGCTAATCGCACTTGGAGGACTGCTTGTGCTTGGGCGCTTTACATTGATCTCGAACTATCTCTCGTTCTTAAACCGATTTGCCCTCTGAGAAGGTTGAAACGTGAGTACTGAACCTAAAAACCACCCCACCGATTTGCCGGCTGCCCCGGAGGAGGCCGCTCGAGCTGCCAAACACAATTCCTTTGTGTGGGTCATCGTGATTGTTGCCGTCCTCGCTATGCTGGCACTTGCCCCCTATATGGCGCGGCGAGCACGCACGAGCTCCGGCGCGGGAGCCGGCGAGTTGAAAGGAAAACCCGCACCTGAATTCTCTCTTGAGGCGCTCGACGGCAAGACTGTGCGCCTGGCTGATTTTCGTGGCAGAGCCGTCCTGCTGAATTTCTGGGCGACGTGGTGTCAGCCGTGCAAAATCGAGATGCCCTGGTTCGAGGAGATGCAGAAACAGTACGGCCCCGAGGGGCTGCAGGTTGTGGGCATCGCCATGGACGATGCTCCGAAGGAGGATATTTCCAAGTTCGCCAAGGAAATGGGCGTAAATTATCCCATCCTCCTCGGCAAAGAGGTGGTGGGGGAAGCCTACGGCGGTGTTCAGTTTCTGCCCTCAACTTTCTTCATAGATCGCCAGGGCAGAATCGTCGATCGCATCTTCGGTCTGAAGAGCCGGAGCGAGATCGAAGATGACATTAAATTATCTCTCGGGCGCGGAAGCTTGGCCGAAAGGTGATCCTGCGGCAGCGAGCAAAGAGAGGCGGATGCCGATCCCATGATCGTCAGTCATCTGGTCTGCAAAGAGCCGGCGGGTTTTAATTTGAGTGTTCCATTCTGTCGAGCGAAACGTTTTCAGAGCCCCAGGTGCTGGTTGCGCGAGAATGAAATTCACCCTGTGACTTGGACCGACCGCAAATCCGCTACGGCCGTCCCGGCCCGCAGGCGTGGCGCTTGCGTGCTTATCGCCGGCTTGATGCTGGCAACTTCGTCTTCTGCTCAGGATCTGAGCGGTCCGAGGGTGCCGTCGGTTTCGCTGTCTCCGGTGCCTGTTACCCGAATGCGCGCCGGCACGTCGAGTCAGGTTGAGCTACGTTTCCACGTCGCCCCGGGATTCCACGTAAATTCAAATACACCCAAATCCGAGTTCCTGATCCCCACCGTCCTGAAGCTGGACGCGCCGACTGACATCGTAATTGGCAAAATCGATTATCCCCAAGGCCAGGATCTCAGCTTTTCCTTTGCTCCCGATGAAAAACTCAGCGTTTACAGTGGTCTGGTGGCCTTGCGTGTTCGCATCCTACCTCTCAGGGACGTAATTCCCGCCAAATACATGATCCATGGGCAATTGCGTTATCAGGCCTGCGACAAGGCCGCCTGCTATCCGCCCAAGAACTTGCCCGTGCAATTTGAAATCAATGTTGCCAAAGCGGCAGCGCCGCCGAGACCAAACCCGGCGCAGTCTCCTCACATACATAAATAAGAGCGGTAAAGCTTTTTCCTTCCCGCAGCCGCGACTAGCGTAAGGGCTAATGGCCCACAAACGGAATAGAGATCCCGGTCATCTCGAAACTTGCGACCTTTTCTTGACCTTGTAGCAGGGTTGTTTCTGCCAGCGCGACAGCACGTTGTTCGATCTGTTCCCATCGCCAACAGGGCGGCATAAATTATTGGTGGAGCGAGCTAGCGGACGCGCATCGCGGCTCGTGGGTGAGAGTATTGCCGCGGAGTCACTCAAGGGCCGCCCCAGGTCGGTCTATTTTCCTACACAAAAACTACTGAAGATGAGGTTAAGAATGTCGTCCGTGGTTGTAGCTCCGGTGATCTGGTCCAGGGCTTGAAGTGCGCCGTACAAGTCGAGCAGCAACATCTCGTGGGGTACCCGCTGATAGACCGTCAGCTGAGCCCGCTCGAGTGCGCTCATCGACTCGCGCACTAATGCCTGATGGCGCACATTGGTGAGAAATCCCATCTCCCCCGGCGGGGGAGAATCGCCTCCAACCTGCCGCAGAATTTCCCCGCGCAGCTCCGCTATGCCTTCCCCCGTCATGGCCGACGTACGCACCTGGGGCACGTGGGAACTCGGAAGGGAGAACTGATGGTTCGAAATGTCGGATTTATTCTCCACGATGATAGCCAATCGCGCCGATACCTGCGCCAGAAGCTCGCGATCCTCTTCACCGAGCGGCTGCGACCGGTCAAGCACAACCAGCACCATGTCGGCATCGGCCAGGGCTTGCATAGACTTGTCAATGCCCATCCGTTCGGCTTCGTCGAGGGCGCGGCGTATTCCAGCCGTATCGACCAGCTCTACCGGGATGCCGCCGAGAGCCACGGTTTCACTCACCAGATCGCGCGTCGTCCCGGGGGTGGCGGTCACGATGGCCCGCTCGCGTTCGACCAGTCGATTAAAAAGGCTCGACTTGCCGACGTTCGGCCGTCCCACAATGGCCAGGGTCATGCCTTTGTGAACTACTCTCCCATAGGCGAAGCTGGCGGCCAGCTGCTCAAGCGGAGCGCGCACTTCCGCGATATGCTTCAGAATCTGTTCGGAGGGAAGCACCGGGACATCGTCTTCAGCAAAATCAATGCCTGCTTCGAGTAAGGCAATCAGTTCCACCAGCTTCTGTTTAGTTGGCTTGAGACGCTTCGACAAAGCGCCCTCGAGCTGTTGAGCGGCCACTTTGGCCTGAAATACTGTTTGCGATTCGATCAGATCCCGCACCGCTTCAGCCTGGGTCAGGTCGATTCGCCCGTTTAAAAAAGCCCGCATGGTGAACTCGCCGGGTTCGGCGAGCCGAGCGCCACGATCGAGCGCCAGCTCGAGGATGTGCCGCAGCACGACGGGCGAACCGTGGGCGGAAATTTCGACGATGTCATCCATGGTGTAGGAATGTGGCTTTTGAAAATACGTGACCACAACTTCGTCCATCCGGTTCGGTGCCGGGGCGAGAACGGGATTGCCACTCAGCAAAGCTTCACTCGCCGGTTCGACAAACTCTCCGAATACTGCCTTGCCCGGTGCAAGAGGATGCTTTAAACGCAGCAGCGGGTCGGCAATCAGGCGGGCTTCCGGTCCTGCCAAGCGGACGACGCCAATGCCACCGCGTCCGGCCGGGGTGGCGATGGCCACGATCGTCTCGTCCAGGTTCACCTCACCAGTTTCAAGTTTCTCATCACCGCTTGCAAGCCAAGACGCCACTCGGCAGCCGTTGGACAACTAATCCCCAGGCGCTCGATCGGTTGAGGAGGTAAATTCCCCGAGCGCGCCACTCCCGCCCAACTGTGGTATGATGCGCGGCACTTCATCAGCCCAGTATGCCGTCGCATCAGTCCCCCGGACTCGCCGTCCTGATCTTGACCGTCACGCTGGCTGTGGCCATGCTCGCTTTCGCGGCTGACCCCCGCAACCCTTTTGCCGGAAAACAGAGAGCTGCCAAGGCCGGTGAATACGAATTTCGCATTAACTGCGCGCTCTGCCATGGGCTGGGCGCCCGAGGCGGCGGACGCGGGCCGGACCTGACGACTGCCAGGAAACGGCACGCCAATACGGACGCCGAAATGTTTCAAATCATCAGCAACGGCATTCCCGGTACGGCCATGCCGGCCAACGGAACCAACGGACAAGGGGTCGGCATGACAGACGATGAGATCTGGCAGATTATCACCTACCTGCGCACGATTGAGGTCAAGCGATCGGCCAAGGCGATGGGAAATGCCGCCCACGGCAGACAATTGTTCTACGGCGATTCGAACTGCTCTACCTGTCACATGGTGAACGGCAAGGGCGGACGAATCGGGCCCGACCTGAGCGGAATCGCAGCCAGACGCAGAAGGGACGCGCTGATCGAATCCATCCGCAAGCCAAGCGCGCGGCTCGCCTGGGGCCTGACCGAGCCGACCAAGGAGTTTCCTCAGGAATACCAGACCGTCACCGTGGTCACCTCCGACGGTCATCAGTTTAAGGGAGTCACCTTGAACGAAGACAGTTTCAGCCTGCAAATGATCGACACCTCCGAGCAGATACACCTGTTCGAAAAAGATCAGTTGCAATCCTTGAAAATCAGCCGGGAATCTCTAATGCCTGCGTACAATCCGGACATCTTGAGCGAGCATGACCTCAACGACATACTTGCCTATTTGGAGAACACGGCCGCCCCATGAACATGCCGCGAAGCAGTTGGCCTGGGATCACGCTGTTGGCGATCTCTTGCTTCACTTGCCCAGCGTCCGCTCAGGTGACCTTCGAGCGGCTGCGCGAGTCTTTGAAGGAACCGCAGAACTGGCTCATGTACTCGGGCGACTACGCAGGTCGCCGCTACAGCCTGCTCGATCAGGTAAACCAGCACACCGCCAAAACTCTCATCGCCAAATGGGTGTATCAAACGGCAGCTACGGGGAAGTTCGAAACCACGCCGCTGGTTGTCGATGGGGTCCTCTATGCAACCGGACCAGATGACCGCGCCTTTGCCCTCGACGCGCGCACCGGCCGTCCTCTCTGGATGTATCAACGCCAGCTTCCGAGCGACATTCGTCCCTGCTGCGGCCGCGTAAACCGCGGGCTGGCTACTCTGGGTGACAAGGTATTCCTTGGCACGCTCGATGCCCACGTTATGGCGCTCGATAGCAAAACCGGAAACATCATCTGGGATGTCGCGGCCGCCGACTACACCAAAGGCTACAGTTTCACCCTCGCTCCCCTGGTGATCAAAGATCTTGTCATCCTCGGCGTTTCGGGAGGCGAGTACGGTGTGCGCGGATTCCTCGACGCCTACGACTCAAATACCGGCAAGCGAAAATGGCGTCTGTACACGGTCCCCGGGCCTGGCGAGACCGGACATGAAACCTGGGAAGGCGATTCATGGAGGACCGGGGGAGCGCCAGCGTGGATGACCGGGGTCTACGATGCGAGGACGAATCAACTCTTCTGGCCGACGGGAAATCCCGCGCCCAGCAATCGTGGCCGTGGCCGTGCCGGCGACAATCTTTACAGCAACACGCTACTGGCGCTCAACCCGGATAGCGGAAAACTGGGTTGGCATTTCCAATTTACCAAGCACGACGAGCACGACTGGGATGCCACCCAGGTGCCCATTCTCGTCGATTCCGGCGACAAACACCTGATCGCGCAAGCCAACCGCAACGGTTTCTTCTATGTCTTGGATCGCACCAGCGGCAAGCTTCTGTCGGCGACGGCCTACGGCCGAATCAGCTGGACCGGCGGGCGGGACCGCGAGGGGCGTCCCATCGCTAAACCAGAGGCTTCCCCCACAGCCAAAGGCCATACCGTCTGCCCGGGTGCCCTGGGGGCCACCAATTGGATGTCTCCCAGCTTCGATCCCCAGACCGGCCTTTTTTATGTCTCAGCCCGCGATCAGTGCGACATCTTCAGCACCGCCCCCCAGCCCTATGAAGCGGGGCACGCCTACTACGGGAGCGCCTATTTTCCCTCGGAGGAGGCCGAGCCCTATGTTGGTGCCCTGCGGGCTCTTGACCCAAGCAGCGGCCAATTGAAATGGGAGTTCCGGCATGCATCCCCAACCTGGTCGGGCGTCTTGTCGACGGCGGGTGGCCTGGTGTTCACCGGTGATGCCGAAGGCAATTTCATTGCTCTCGATGCGAACAGCGGCAAACCCCTGTGGCATTTTCAAACCGGGGGAGCAGTGTATGCCTCTCCCATGGCCTTTGCCGTGGACGGAAAAGAATACATCTCAATTGCCGCCGGCAGCTCACTCTACGCCTTCGGCCTGCCCTGATCGGCGTGGATGAATCGAGGACCGTTCGCGGCTCGCTTCTCGTGCCACTCTCGCCGTCCGAACTCGACCAGAGTGCGCCATCGATCCCGGCCTTGCCGACGGCAGATTGGTTGTGCCGGACGCCGCTAAAACGCGTGAATCGACTGGTGGTCGATTGGCCGCGGCGAGCGCCATTCCGTGTAGCATCCCGAAGTGCACCCGACTGTACGGAGTGGACAACGTCGCTAAGGCCTGGGCCGTCGTTATGTAGCACAACCTTATCGTCATTGCTGTGGACCAGATGATCGGCTTCTCCCCTGAACCCGCGCGGACCACAAGAGACTAGCACCCCGTGACATTCCCGAGCTGGCCGGGACATTGCTGCCGGGCGATCCGGGAGAATTCTCTTGCCTGACCAAACTACTCAATGACGTCCGAGCAGAGCGCTGCCCCTCCGGCGATGCCTGCGTCGGCTCCGTAGTGGGCCATAACTAATGGGATCTCGCGTGAGCGGGAGTTGATGGCCCATTGGGGAAGTTGCTGACGGATTTTGCCTAAGAAGGGTTGCAGCATGACGGCCACTCCTCCTCCCATGATGATCACATCCGGATCGAGCAGGTCGACAAGGTTCCCCAACCATGCGCAGAGCAGCTCAACAGTTTCCTCTAGGATTTCAGCGGCCAGCCGATCGCCGGCGCCATAAGCCTCTCCCAACATCTCACTGGTCACCGCCTCTATGCGCCATTTGGCCAGTGGGAGCAATTTTGACGCGCGACCCGAGGCCAGGCGTTCCCGCGTGCGGCGGGCAAGAGCGGGGCCCGAGGCGTAGGCCTCGATACAGCCCGCCTTGCCGCATCCACAGCGCGGTCCGCGGTAGTCGATGCTTAGATGTCCTCCTTCGCCGGCGGCTCCGGTGCGACCATGGTAGAGCTTGCCCTCGAGCACAATGCCCGTTCCGATGCCTGTACCAATCGTGGCATAGAAGACATTCTTGGACCCGCGCCCCGCCCCCCATCGCGCTTCTGCCAGGGCAGCGGCATTAGCGTCGTTATCGAGCTTCACGGGCAGGTGATAAATATCCGCGACTTCAGCCGCCAGCGGATAGTCGCGCCAGCAGGGCAGGTTGGGAGGGTTGATGACTCGGCCGGCAATCGGATCAAGAGGTCCCGGGCAACAGATGCCGATTGCGCGAATCGTGCCCTGAGGCTGTTCCGATGGAGAACGCCGGGAGACCAAATCAATGGCCGACGTAACTGCCCGCAGACCGGCAGCCGGATCCCCGACCGCCGCCATAGGAGTTCGCGTCTGGACGTGAATCTTGCCCTGACGATCCACCAGGCCGGCGGCCACTTTGGTGCCACCTACATCGACCCCAAGTACGAAACCATTCATGCCATGTTCGGCCATCACCGTCTCTCGCGGATTTCTCTCCACGCTCGTTTCACAGCTCTCGGTCTTTGCCTGCGATTTTGCCGTGCGCGCGCCGGGATGTGGTCGGCCGCCGAAGGCGGGCTGGCGGCAAGAGCCGGCATTTACTCGGCGTGACTAGAACCTTGGGGCAGCCTGTGCCGAAGAAACATTCAAGGATGATCGCTCGAATTCCTCTTTGGCTTCTCCGACAGCTCAAGTCTTCCCAGCAAAAATGCAGAGCAGGATCCGGCGGAGCCAATCACACGGCTTTTTCCAATTCCTCTCGTGCCTCGCCTAACAGGTGCAGACGTTTGTAGGCCTTTCCAGTTGAGCGTGCGTCGGGCACCCGCGCCCTGAATCTCAACTGCCGAGGTATGCAACCGCCTCTCCCGCCCAATCGAGGTCAAGCAACAGACCTCGAAAATCGAGGTAAGGGCCCGGATATTTATTTCCTGCCCTTCCCAGGAGATCGCGGTTCGGAAGGCAGCCGCAGCTGCAACATTCCGGGCCGGGCCCACCCAGGAAACACCCAAGTCGTCTTCGGCTTTCGCATTGTGGCGATCGAGTGGCAGGCAGTGTCGAGCGCCTCTTCAAATTTGTTCTCGTTCGACTTTGTTTGTCCCAAATAATAGCCGCCTGACGACCGTCGAATTCCCCGCCTTCGTGTGCCATTGATCGGCATCCATATAGTCGCGCAGAACCGTGGTCCAGCGATACGAGTTCCAAGTCGCGTAGCGGAGAAGAGCAGGCACCGTGCGCGAATGCGACAGTATCCATCCGGGCTCTAAGAACCCCACAAGCGAACTCACTAAGATCGGAGTCTATGAAGCAATATCCATCGTGTCAAAGAAGAAATGCTCAGGGTTCACGTTTTCGGAAATGTGGAGAGATCAACGCTATCCTACCAAAAGCCAGCACGCACTCGCGTTTCCCGTATCGACCTATGAAATTAGGGAATTACACGAATCATCGCCGTAGTTGGAGGCTACGGTCGCCGGCAACCCCAAAGATGCGCATGCCGAGGTGGTTTCTCGCTAGCGCCCTGGTCGGCTCGCAGATTTCGAGGCCGCCGCCCCTCATGCATAAGGATCCCAAGAACCAGGGACTGGTATTTGCTGGGCAAGATGCACAAAGCTCCTGGAAAGTCGATCGCGGAGATGAATGCCCCAATTGTGCTCTTCCCATTACTGTCGGGCGAGATTATGGAAAGCACGAAAAAATTATGACCAAGCGCTAAAAGAAAGCCGTGCATCTCGGACCTCGTCAGCCCGGAAACTCGCTCTGCCACGCCTGCTGGCCCTCGAAATTTTTTCGTATGAACTCCCTGATGTCCCGGCGGTGGTCAGGGCGAATTTCGAAAGAAGCCACCGATCTTATCGCGGTGTGGGAAGACCAGAGGCAGGGAATCAGAAATGGTAATCTTCAGCAAGCGAGAAGAGAGTTCTCGCGCAGCAACTTCCGCAAACGGCGCAGGATAGTGTCAAAAACAAGGATCTACAATCACCCGCACCACGCTATTTGTGCACCATGAGTCATTTCGGCGTGTCTTGTTCGAGGTACTTTTGCCGTTTATGCGCTAAGAGAAATCGTGATCGCGACCCGGCGATGATCGCAGTCGGCCAACGATCCTTTTCAACCTTGTTGAAGACCGAGATGCAGGCACGATAAACCAGAGGAATGAGCGGGCAAACCGCGATACGCGATCGGCAGAGTTGCCAAAATGGGGACAAAAAAGGAGGTAGCCATGCCTCGACAGCTTGATCTACAGGCAAGCTTACTGGCAGCTTGGCGCACGAATAATCGAGTTAATACCGAACTGGTGGAGCACCTACCGGCAGTGCTTTGGCACCTTGCTGCTCCTGCTGGGTCGGGGCGCACGATCCGTGCTATAGCGGCTCATCTTCACAATGCCAGATGCATGTGGATCAAGACCCTTGGCCGCGAGCACGGCATTAGGGCACCTTCTCGCGTCGATCACCACCGGGTCGCGGTTCATGAAGTGGTTGCTGCGCTCGACCGGAGTAGCACCGGGATCGAAGCTCTTCTCGAGCTAGGCTTTGCCTGCGAAGGCCGAGTTCCGCCCTCGCGGGGCTACGTGTGGCGTAACCTTTCCCTTGATGTCGGCCATGTGCTGACCTATTTCGTTGCGCACGAAGCCCATCATCGAGGTCAGATCGTCATGCTGGCTCGGCAAACGGGCCATCGGTTAGCAAGTACGGTCACAGGGCAGCTGTGGCAATGGAAGCTGGAAAAAAGTCAGGTACCTCACTGATCTCCCACAGTGCACGAGGCCGGTGCGGGCTGCTTGCGTCGTGCTTGGCCAGCGAACAACAAACACTGCCCCATGACGTTGGCAATAATGCGTCGGAACGCGGATCGGCGCATCGTACTGCGCGGCCTGGGCCACGAAAAACCCTTCGCGGGGACGCCCATCTATTAGGGTTCGCCGTAATCGCGATTCGGTAGATTATTGGACAACGATTTTGCCCACCATCTTAGGATGAATGGAGCAAAAGTACGCGTAAGTTCCCGGCTTACTGAAGGTGTACGAATAGGTTTGGTCGGTATCTAAGGCTTTGGATTTAAAGAGGCCGTCGTTGCTCGCGATCACATGCGGGAGATCATCCTTGTTCACCCAAGTTACCGTACTGTTCACCGCAACCGTAAGGGTATCGGGGCCAAAGGTGAAATTATCCACCTTGATTTCCGCGGGGGGAGCCTTGGTTTCGTCAGCCTTTGCTATAAGGGGACGAGTCGCGAGCAGAGCTACCATGACCAGCGCAAACGTGAAACTTGACCCTACAATCCACCAAGCTTTCCTCATAATTATTTTTCTCCTCGTTTCGAATGTGGGACGGGAACCGCCTATTTACGCCAGGGAAGCGTCGACCAGAGCGAGCGCGTGGCGTCCCTGGACGTAATTCACATCGGTGATGCCAAGCAGGCTGCGTAGCTGGTCGCCTGGCACCTTCATTGGCCCCGGTCCATCGGCTTTGCCGGGCGCAGGTTGAACAAACGCCGTCGAAAATGCGGTGTGAAAGGTGACATTTCCTTCGACCTTTTGCATGGTCTGGTGAATGTGTCCGTTCAGGACAGTGACCGACCCAAATCTTTTCACGTAGGAAAGCGCTTGCGCGCTGTCCTCGGTACCCCACCCCCATTCTGGATAAATCGTCCAGAGTGGAATATGTGCGAAAACCACAATGGGAGTGCTGGATGGCAAGTGTTTCACGTCATCCCGAAGCCATTCGAGCTGTTCGTTCCCGAGCGTGCCCAGGCCGCCGGCTTTGAGGTTCATTACATTGACCAAGCCGATGAAGTGGACTCCATTCTTGTCGAAGCTGTACCAGCCTGCGCCTTTCGAGTTTTTCGCATAGCGCTCGCGGAATGTTTTTCCGTCGTCGTTCAGAACGTCGTGTTCTCCGGGCACAAAGAAAATCGGTGTATGAGTAGCCGTCAGAATCTGGTCCACGGTGTCGAATTCGTCGGGACTTGAAAGATGGCTGATGTCGCCCGTGTGCAGGATGAACTCAGGCCGCTGCGGCAAAGCATTGATCTTGTCGACAGCCGCTTTTAGGGTTCCAATCACATCCGGATTCGCGGGCTTGTTGAAGCCCATATGACTGTCGCTGATCTGCACGAATGTCAGCCGCCCCGCGACTTCGTGGGACTGCACCTGCGATGCATTTCGCGTGCCCAGTGCAAAAGATTTCAATACGCCTCCTTCGATCAAGCACAGCGCCCCGGTGCCGGCCCATGCCATGCACTTCAAAAATCCGCGTCGATCGATGCCATCACGGTTGTGGTCGTGCTCGATCAAGCCGTTTGCATTCGAATGGAATAATCTAGTTTTTGTCATTGTGCACTCCTGCTTTAGCTAAACCTGGTGAACGCGTTCCGGGAGCTTAGACGACGCGAGGATTGGACACCCGCTCGCGCCGCCTGCCGGGACGTGTTACATCTGCTCAAACCGCATGGGGAGCAGTTTTATTCCCACCTGCGTCCTTCTTTGCAAATCGAAGCGCGGCGATGAGAAAACAGGCTTGCCCTCGGATACTTGCAACGCCGGAATTCACAAAGCCATTACATTTCCATGACAACACGAGCGGAAGGCGGGCTTAAGTTGGGTTCATCGAGACTCCAAGAACTTGCCCTTATCCGACGACCAAAGACGCTTCGAGCAGCTTGTTTTGCCGCATCTGGACGGTGCGTATAACTTTGCATGCTGGCTACTGCGCAACCGTACCGACGGCGAGGATGTGGTACAAGAGGCCGTGCTGCGCGCTTTCCGCTACTTTGATCGCTTTCAGGGAGACGATGCGCGTGCCTGGTTGCTGCAGATTGTTCGTAATACTTGCTACAGCTGGCTGCAGAAGAATCGTCAATTGGAATTGATGACTGAATTCGATGAAGAATTGCACTATGCACCTGGGCCTAGTCCGGAGAGCCTGGCAGCGCACAACCAGGAGCGGCACCGATTGCTGCGGGTTCTGCAATCGCTATCAGCACGGGCCCGCGAGATCATTGTCTTGCGGGAGTTGGAAGGCTGTTCCTATAAGCAGATCGCAGAGATAACCGGAGCCCCCATGGGAACAATTATGTCCACTCTGTCCCGAATTCGGGAGCGGCTACAACATAAACCAGCGACTCATACGGCCCGCAAGCACGCGTAATCGACCTGTACCTTGTCCGAAGCACAATTCACCCTTCGGATGCTGAACTTGAAAGCTTCGGAGCCGAGCGAATTCAATACGGCTTGAGAAAAATTGTGGCGGCGCCCTCAGGATCGCCAACCACCCGGAGCCAGAGTATGCGGCCAACGGTGCTCGATTGGCGCTGTTATTTTTGGCCGAGTAGCGGCATTTTCTGGTGCTTTCGTTGTAGCATCCAGGCCTCGAAAGGAACCACGGACTGAACTGATCGAGACTTACGCGCGTTCCTTACCACCTGGACTTGGCTGACATACATCGTCAGTTCGAACGGTTTTGGGATCAACCGCCTTCTCCTCCTCAACTTTTATCGCTGATTTGAAGCCCCGAATGCCCTCACCGATCCCTTTGCCAAGCTCAGGAAGTTTTTTCGGTCCAAACACGAGTAAAGCAATTCCGAATATCACCAGCAGATGCATAGGTTGAAACAATCCTTCAAACATAAGTCTCCTTAATCGCTAGACCTGGACAAATCAGCCAAAATGGGGTGCCGTGACTCATTCGGTCCAGCACAGCACCCATGAGTGAGACAGGGCAGAGAACCGCGCACACAAAGTTTTCAGATTTTGCGCCGCGCTGAGTCGGCAGCCACGGCCAGCTCCATCGCCAATTTAAAAAATTCAGCCGACTGACCAGTGAACAGTCCGTCGTCGGTGAATGCCTTGACCGCGGCGACCGCACCGGCAAGTTGTGTCGACGTCGGTCGGATCACCGAACACCGAGGAAGTGCCTTACTGATGAAATTGCATGGCTCGGGCAAGATTTTGTTGGTCTGGGTAAGTTCCGTGGGGGGGTTGTTGAGATCGGGAAAGCTTAAACCGGTCACAGGATCAACCACCCCGGCGAGAGGCTGAGACACCGCATTGGCGCCTTTGTCGTGCCATAGACTGAAGTGATCAATCTCGACACCGCCAATACTGATCAGAATCCGCAGCACTGTCGGATCGCTGGCCTTGAATGCCAAGGTCGGGTAGAGACTGGAGCCTCCTTGTTCGATAAAAGCAAAATGGAATCCCGCCGTGTTAGCGATCGCCTGAATTCGCTCGGCATCGCGACCCGCGATGGGGATTGTGGGAGTGGTAGTGGGAGGAGTGTCGGTATCGTTCAACGGGATCGCCGGTTGGTTCTTGATGACAAATGGCCCGCGGAAGGCGGCGCCGAGATCCGGGTTTTGGCCGCTGCGGTAACGTGTGTACCAACTCAGGTCTACGTTGAGGTTCATGAGATTGGTAAGCCGCTTAATCTGTCTGGCACCAGTTGCCTGACTGCTTGGCAGCTGTCGAAAGGGGCTAAGATCGACCGGAACTTCACCTCTGGACCGCAAGAAGGCATGCAGGAAGGCGGCGTGGCTTAGCTCATCGTCCGTATTGTCGGTGATGTACTGTGGCATGTCGCTGTCCAGATTCTGTAGTGCCAGGGTGTAAGCTGGATTGCCTCCAATAAAGCCCTGAAATTCTTCTTCGGCTTGCGCCTCTCCCCCGCCGGAAGGTCCGACGCCGCCCAGTTCTGCATATTGCGTCCACAGGTCACTTTCGACAGTTTCCGCCCAAAGGGCGAATTGCAGCAGCGCAACGTCGCCTCTTGAGAGTTTCCTGGTTGCGTCAGGCTGTGGGTTGCCTTGGGCGGCGAGCAGTGTACCGGTCGATAGTGCTGCGCCGGCTACACTAATACCTTTCAGAAACGAGCGCCGTCTTACAACACGCTGCCAACGGGAAGTAAGATCTTCTGAAGCAGACAAATTGGTTGTCTCGGCTGATATTGTTGTGGGGGGCTTCACTTTCTTCATGTATACGCTCCGATTCGTGGTTGGATAATTGTCCGTGCTTTGGACATATAGGTAACTTCCCGGGCGCGAGAAATATTCCCCAAAAACAAAGATTAATTTTTGTGTCGACTAGTCACTGAGGAGAGTCAGCCCGGGCGGCGAGCCAATGCCTTCAGGCTCCGCAACCCACCCCTCCTGCAACCCCGTTTGCACGAGCCCGGCGTGCGCCGCTTACCACTCGAGAACCATGACAGGAACATGCATTAGCGGAGTGAAGAGGCACGAGCAAAAGCACCAGTTCCAACCACTTGCTCGCGCGCCCCTCGCGGTGTTTCGGCTTGCCCTCAGCCACCCTGAGTTGCTTGCGGCAGGCCAATATGGGACAGGACGGATTGAAGGATACTGGGGTCCGAGCGGCACCTTGTTCACGAGCCCCAGTCGTTCAGGCTGGGACGGCCGGACATGTCCGCCGGTCATCTTCGACGTCTTTTCTCCTCTGACTACACTGGAAAGACGGGCACTGTTCCCCTTTCACCGTGCTTTTGCCCGGTTTGCTCGCAGCCAGAGTGCGGTGCGATTCGGCTTGCTTGCACGACGATAGTTGCGAGGCAGGTTTGTCGAGTCTGATTCCGGGACGCGCTAAGTTGAGCGGGCGATTGAATCTTCGAGTGGCAATTGTCGGCCTCGGATGTTTAGCCCTGGTTCCAGCGCTCTGCGGCTCTAAGCTTCCACTGCCCGAGCGGGCGCGCTATGTATTCCAAAGAGTCGGCGAGAACCTAGGCTTGGCCACTACGACCGCGACTTGTCTGTTCCAGGATCATGAAGGATTCATCTGGATCGGCACCGATCACGGACTCCTGCGTTACGACGGCACGAGAGTCGTCCGGTACGGACAGGAGCAAGGCATTGCCGGCCTCGGTGTCGGACAGATCGCCGAAGACGGCATACATCGCCTCTGGGTCACGCAGCATTCGTCGCTTTCCGTGCGGGAGGGCAGAAATTTTGAGTTCGTGAAGTTGCCTTCTGGTCTGGACAGCGTTCCTTTGAATCAGGCGATTGCAATTCGCGGTCAGGACGAAGTCTTTCTAGCTACAGATCATGGCATTCTTTCTCCACTACACCTGACCCGTCGGGCCGGCGTGCTTGAGGCCGAAGGAAAAGCAATTCTCCCCGGCGTGCGCATTGATGCAATCTATGCCGCGACAGACGGCAGGGTGTGGTTTGCAGCCGCAGGCGGGGTGGGCTGGCTGGATCAAAGCTCGCAAGTTCACTGGATGTCCCGTAGTGTCGCACTTTCCCATGAAGCCGTAGTAGCGCTTTTACAGGACGGAGCAGGTCGACTCTGGGTACGGACCTCGAAACATCTGTTCTGGCTCGGCCTGGGTGCGTCTCGCCTGGAGATGGATGCGGGCCATGTACCGCCTGCAAATGACGTAGGCGCTCCCGCACTCGATCGTGAAGGAAGACTACTGGTTCCGACGGTGTCCGGGTTGTATATCCGGGAGGGAGAGGGCTGGAAGGTGGTCGACAAGGGGCAAGGGATGAGTACGAATGCGGTACTCTCCATCATGGAAGACCGCGAGGGGACCTACTGGATCGGTTTTGGCGGCAATGGGCTGGAGCAATGGCGTGGCGAACGCACGTGGTCGGGGTGGACCGACAATGAGGGCTTGCCGGATGATGTGGTCTGGTCTGAGGTACGAGATCATCAGCACCGGTTATGGTTAGGCACCAATGATGGTGTCGCCATGTGGGACTCGGATGCGCGTCGTTTCCGAGTGTGGAAGCAAAAGGATGGTCTTAATGGCGCGACGGCGCGAGTTCTGACCGTCGCCTCAGATGGAGCCATCTGGGTGCTCTGCCATCCCGGGGGACTGACCCGTTTCGCGTCAGATCATATGCGCCCCGAGAAGGTTGCCTTCGCCGGAACGGATCCGACCTTCATGGCGTTAGCGCCTGACGGACGGATCTGGATCTCGGGTCCACACTATTTGAAGGTGATCCGCTATGAACATGGGCGGGTCAGTTTTGAGGACATTGCGGCGCCCCTGGATATCGCGGAAAACTCCGTTCATTTCAGTTTCTCTCCCGATGGTTCTGTTTGGGTTTGCGGTCGCAAGGGCATGGCGCGATTCAAGGACGGAATCTGGTCACGGTTTGGCGCCCGGGAGGGTTTGCAGGGTCGTGCACTGTTGCAAGTCGCTGCCGTGAGCGCGAACGAAGCTTGGATACTATATGCGGACAACACCGGTGTAGGTCACGTGAGAGTCCGCAATAGTCGAGTGCAGGTAACCGATTTTGGCGCAGCACAGGGTCTGGCGTCCGATCAGGCTTACATGCTGGGGTTAGATCACGCCGGCAATGCATGGGTGGGAGGACCGAGTGGCGTCGCACGAATCACAGGCAATCATCAGATCTGCCGTTTTAGCCACTCCGATGGTCTTATCTGGGAAGATCAAAGTGAAGGCGGCTTCTTCGCCGATGACGATGGAACACTTCTGTTTGGTACCAGCGGTGGGTTGGCTCGTTTTGATCCCTCATCAGAGACCGCTAAGTCATTGCTTCCGGCTACCGTGGTTCTGACTACCGTGCAATTAGGCGGTGTCAGTCGGCTGGGAGAAAATCGCCCCAGCGTACCTTATGAAGAGAACACGCTGCGGGCAGAGTTCGCCGTGCTCTCGTATCGCGATCCCGCCGCACTGCGCTGCGGTTATCACCTTAATGGCCTGGAAAAAGAATTCGTCTCTACGGATTTACGGGAGGTGCGTTATCCAGCACTTCCACCCGGAACTTACCAACTGGAGATCGCGTGCAACCTTCGTGGGGTTGCGAGCGCGCCCCTGCATTATCCGTTTCTGATCCGTCCGGCGTGGTGGCAGCGGACGGGAGCCCGCGCGCTCGCGCTGGTGACCCTGCTAATCGCGCTTTATGGCATCCTTCGTCTGCGCACCTTTCGATTGGAAAAAGACCGTACACGCCTGGAACAGGCGGTCCGCGAGCGCAGCGCGGAATTAGAACGGCTCAACCAGGAATTGCGCGAGGCGGCTCTCACCGATCCCTTGACCGGCACACGCAACAGGCGTTTCTTCCAGATGACGATTGAGGCAGATGTGAACCACACTCTACGTGCTTATCAGCAGCCTCAGGCGTGGCACGAACGCAACCGTGATTTGATTTTCTATCTCATCGATGCGGACCATTTTAAGCAAGTGAACGACCTATACGGACACGACGCGGGAGACGAGTTGCTGGTCGAGATGACACGGCGCATTGCCTGCGCGATTCGGCACTCGGACATCCTGGTCCGCTGGGGCGGTGAGGAATTCATGGTAGTTTCCCGCTACACCGACCGCGCGGAGGCAACCACGCTCGCCGCTCGCATTTTGCATTCGATGGCAGCCGACCCATTTCGTCTGGCCCAAGTCAACGAACGAGTGAATCGCACGTGCTCCATCGGATGGGCGGTTTTTCCGTGGTTTCCGCTGGCGCCGAATGCGATTACCTATGAAACGGTGCTCGCCCTTGCCGACCAAGCGCTATACGCCGCGAAACAGGACGGCCGGAACTGTGCGATTGGATTCGTGTCAGAAATGGAAGAATCCCAGGCGGTAATTGCGGCGGCCTCCCTTTCCCCGGACAAGGTCCCATTTCGACGGGTGCGCACCCCAGGACCGCAGCCAGCTCGTTCCGCTCGGGCCGGCACCTGAGAGTCGCGGGAGGGAATTGCTGACGAAAGATCCTTCTTCCCCGGGGTAACCCTCCGGGCAAGTCGGGCCTGCGCTTAATTACGGCTTGCGGCGAAAGCCCGAACGGCTTAGACACCCGCACCCCCGAGCGTTCCCGCACGAACTCCCCGGCCTTTTTTAAAGCACCGCTGAACGGCAACCCGCTGGCAGCTTCGGTACGCTGTTATTTGCACCGCGCAATCTGGACGGTGCGCTGCTCGTATGCTCCTCACCGCTCTTGCGAAACTCGAAGCGAGGAGATCGCTCAACTACCCGCTGAAGGTGTTCGCCACTCTGAAGGTCTTCTCACGCTAGGACCACGTACGACTTGACTAGTGAAATGTCAGATTAGCATTAGCATCCGCGGCCGGCTTTGTGAAGGCGCGCAGCCCTAAGGGTCAGGCCTTTAAAAGGACCCGACGCCGACCCTACCCCCCACGGGGTGGCGGCGCGTCAGACAAGGCGACGTCGCAGCAGAGTTCCAATCATGCTGTTACCATCTTTCTCGACCAGCTCTTCACGAATGCTGCGAAGCGGTCGAGCGCCGCGGAGAAGTCGTCTCCGGCGGCGGCAAATCCCAGGCGGAAATGCGAGGGTGTATCGAAGCAATCGCCGGGAGCCAGGAGAATGCCACGCTCCGTGGCGGCCTGGCAGAAGGGGCGGGCGTTCTCTCCGCTCACGAGCCAGGGGAAGGCGGTCATGCCGCCTTGCGGCGGAATCCAGCCGAGTATATCGCGATGTTCCGCCATGAAGCGCTCGAGAAGCTTGAGATTGCGCGTGGCGGCTGCCTGAGTCCTACCGAGCACAACGTCTCGTTTGCGGATTGCGATTTCCGAGAGAATTTCTCCAGGGGTGGTGTTCGAGATCGAGAAGTAGGCGCGTGCCGTCCAGTATTGCTGACGCCGCTCGGCGTCGTGCTCGATCATCCATCCCGTACGAACGCCGGCGATCGAAAATGCTTTCGACAGGTCGGCAACGACGGTGGCGTGGGGCAGGCGTGCCGCCGATTTCGTTTGCCTTCCGTGGTAAATGGGATGGTAGACCTCGTCGCTCACCAGCTGGATTCCGCGCTCCGCGGTGAAGTCGTGCAGGGCTTCCATTTCCTGGTCACCCATGGTAGCGCCCGTGGGGTTGTGCGGGCTGTTGACCAAAATGAACTTGGTCTTGGAGTCGGTGAGTCGCTTGATCTCGTCGGGGTCGATGCCGTAACCGTTCTCCGGGCGCACTCGATAGAAGCGGGTTTCCAACCCTAGAGACTCCGGAAGCGCCGAGAAAGTAGTGAACCCGGGGAGTGGGATAATCACATTCGCGCCTGGCTCGGCAGCGAGCCACATCACGGCCAGGAGTGCCTCAGAGGCACCGGTCAGGATTTGGACCGCCTCTACCGGGACGCACTGCATCTCCGCGATCGCCTCACGCAGACTGTCAGCGCCGGCCGGGTGGCTGTAGACCAGATCGTGGTTCAAGAAGCGGTCGCGCGTTCGCTCGTCGGCGAGAGCCAGGATGTCGTTCGCCGTCCAGGTGGGTCCGGTGCTCGCAGCCAGGTTGAATTCTACATTTTCTTCATACTGGTCGAGCCAGGCATCGAGCAGGAAGGGCTTAAGTTGCATGCGAGGACCTCGCAGGACAAAATTGGTTCTGTTATTGATTCCGCGATCGCCGCCGGGATGATTTTTATTACCCGCAAGGGGAATCGAACTAATTAAAACCCTTGGGGCAAACGATCCTTTGGGTGCCCTTCATTAAGCCATGAAGGTGGGTTGTCGGCAGAGCGGGCGCGCAGTCATTTCCATTGCGGCAAACATTGTAAAGCACGCGTCATCTTAAAGGAATTGAGGCAATTTCACGGTTAAGTACACAATTGACGGCGTGCCTGTTCGACGCGACTCTTTTCAAGCAACTCTGGAGCCGGCAGGGGCTCACGTGCGATCGGTACCACTTTGCTGGCGGCAACATCGCACAATATAGGGGAGCATCGACGAGGTTCGCTACGCAGGTTTGGCGTAGGTACCAGGACTCTTGTCGGTGGCCTGGAATTCCGCCGGGCGTTTGCTGCCAGCCTCGGCTAAAGCGCGACGAACGCCTTCCGCGTCGAAGTCTCTCGCGTAAACAGGCGTCCCCGGCTGCTGACGCCAGGAATCGTCGAGCCCACCGGCATCGATGGCATCAAACCCGAGCTCGTCGACAAGCTTCATCACAACTGCCTTAGCTTCCGGATCATCACCTGCGACCGGCAACGCGATGCGGTCGGAAGCACTTGCGGGGCGGCCTTTCTCCATCAGGTGCTTGGCGTAGATATTGTTGAAGGTTTTCACTACGGGCCTGCCTAACTGTTTTTCGACCCAGCGGCTTTCTGGCAAGCCCGCTTCAATTTCTGAGATGCGACCATCGCGATGACGCGGATAGTAGTTGCCGGTGTCCACCAGGACTGTGCTGCCAGGGACGCCCGCGAACAAATCCTTTGGCAACTCGCAAATGCGCTTCTCTGGAATCGTCACCACGACCACTTCGCCTGCCCGGGCGGCCTCTTTCACGGTGACCGCTTTCGCGCCAGTCTCCTTGGCGAGCTCCCGAAGGCTTTCAGGTCCCCGGGAGTTGGCTACGAAGACTTCGTGTCCCAAGCCAGAAAGTCGCCGAGTCAGCGTTCCGCCGATCATGCCAGCACCGATGATCCCAATTTTCATACGAGTCTCCTCCTTAATTATTTGGTCGACGTTACGAAAGCCGCGTTTAGAGCGCTCGCGCAGTGATGCGATATTTCATAGACCTCGGTTCCGCTATTCAGGCATCCCTGAGGAGCTTGCTTTATCGATTTGGAAGAAGCTTGGAACAAGGGTTTAAATCAATAGCTGAGATGCAGCCCTACGCCTCTCATTGAGCAAAGCTGGGGAATTTGTCAACGTGACCAGTGCATAACAACGATATGACAGGCGGGCCACAGCGCGTGTTGCAAATCGTTCTCGCTTTGCACGAAGTAGGTGATCCAGCCGCAATCGGGTACCCCATGGTATTTTTCGCCGCTCCGCATTCCCAGGCGTCGCCACGGGGGAAGGAAATGTCCATAATTCCACCCACGTGAACACGTGCGGTTCCCGCATTCCGTATTGGAATTCACGGCCGCCAACACTCGGGCCATCGCCCTGCTTTAGACCCCAGTTCAGCTACCTGCTTCGATGCGGCTCGCCGCCTGCTAGATTCTGTCGTTTGAGTCTCAAACCGGGAGACTAGAACAGCTGCTATCTAATAGGGAAGCGAGCTCCAGCTCGACATACGTCTAAACCAGTCTGCCTGTGCCCCTATGGAATATTGGCCCTTGAATACTCTTTGCGACTCCCGGTAAAGATGATAGATGCCCACCCTTTCTCTGGGACGCCGAGGAGTGCAAAACGCGAGTGCTCGCAGCGCATTTTTGTCAACTCATCTCTCACTCTTGAGTTCATGCCATGCGGCATCGGCCAGAACGACCGACACCTCCATCTGTCGGACGGGTACTGCCCAATAGCTCTTCAGCAGGTACTCCTTTTGCTGGCGCCCGACCACTCGGAATCCGTTTTTCTCGTAAAAACGGA
>JAFATF010000736.1 GCA_019244045.1 Acidobacteriota bacterium | reverse complement strand
CTACTGCTCCGGGCATGACGGGCTACGTGGAAACAGAGCTTAGAAAGCGCTCGTGTCGAGTATAAGCAAGTGATTCGATTTCACTTGGCCGCATAGTCGGCATCCCGCTGATTAAATATCGCGAGCCGTCAAGCAACCGATAGCGCGTTTTGCGACCAACTGGCTCGATGGCACTAACCCCAGGGTTCCTTCATTCCTTTCGCGCCTAGCTTGCTTGCGCTACGCTGTTGATAGACTTTGGCTCGCAATCTAATGATCGGTGGATCCTGGGTTAAGGAATCCAAGCCGTTTGGTCAGCACGTGGCGTCAACAGTATGGCGGACAGATCTTTCGATGACCTGCTCCCCAAATCCGTTCAAGTCATCTTACGAAATCCATAGTTAGTAAATCCATCCGGTTTGAAAGCGGGGATGGGGTGCGGGGCAAGGGGCTGGCGTTTGAAGCTCCTTGCCCCGCATCAGCAATGTATTGACCGCGGCGCTCGCGCTGTTTGCGAGGGCCGCAAACTGGGAAGGCGTGGCATACCTCAAACTGCTATGCGGTCGCGATTCGTTGTACTCGTTTCGCCACTCGCCGATTTTTCGACGCGCATCGAACAGGTTCCGAAACCAACTCACGTTCAGGCATTCATCGCGGAACTTGCCATGAAAGCTTTCCACATGACCGTTCTGCGTGGGCCGTCCCGGCTGAATATGTTCCAGCGTCATGCGGCGCTCTACGCACCAGGCTAGAAAATGGCGACTGGTCAGCTCCGGCCCGTAGTACAAGCACAATCGAGAGCGTGGGCGCTTTCAGATTGGCAGCAGAGCCTCTGATATTTTCTGAACACCCGGACGGAGGATATGGCTCCGCAGAGATGCGACCAGAGCGCCGCGCCGGGCGCCGGAATGCAGGGCGGCTCCGGCCGCCCTGTCAGCGCTTGCATTCTGGCCCGAAGGCGTTAAATCTCAGGGGTTTGGGGACAGAGTCCCCATTTCAACTTGTTCCTCGTCCTAAGTTAGCGGTCAGCCAATCCAGTGGCATGATCCTTGGAAACCCTATTTTTCCCAAGGAGAACCTCTTTCATGGCTGACCATTCGAACAGTACATCAGAAGTGAACCTGGTGGCTATTGATATTGCCAAAGAATGGAACGTAGTGCTGGTCAAGGATAGCTCGGGATGCAAGCGCAGCTTCAAAGTGGCCAACATAGCCGCGGATCACGAGCAACTGGTCCGATTCCTATCGGCTCTTCCCGGCCAGGTCCGGATTGGGCTCGAGCCGACCGGAGACTATCACCGGCCGCTCGCGTTCCGGCTATTGCAAGCCGGCTTTCAAGTAGTTTCCATCTCGTCCGTGGCACAAGCTCGTTTTCGGCAAGCACGTTACGGCACGTGGGATAAGAACGATCCCAAAGACGCGCGCGTGATTCTATCCATGCTAGAGCACGGGCTCGTGCAGACCTATTACGATCCGCTCTTTGAAGGGACACACGACTTACAGGAGCTCTCGAATACTTACTATCAGGTGACACTCGCGCGCACGCGGTTGCAGCACAGCCTGTTGACGCATCATCTGCCGCTGTACTTTCCGGAGTTCGCTCGTTACTGGTATTCGACACGCTCGGAGTGGTTTATCCGGTTCTTGATCCGGTTCCCGATTCCCTCCGCCATACGCGAACTCCCGCGAGACCGATTCGTGGGGGAAGCTTGGGATCTGGTCGGCAGGAAATGCGCGAAGCCGGCGAAGTTGGAAGAGATCTACGAGCTCGCATCCGCTTCTATCGGATTACCGGTGGCATTCGATTCGCCTGCCATTGAGGCATTCCGGCTGCAGTTGCAGCACTACGAAGAACTGAATGAGCGGCGAAAATGGCTGGATGCACGCGCCCAGGAGTTACTCGCAGACAATGCCGACTTCAACAGATTGATTCGTATGCCAGGCATCGCGGCCATCACAGCTCTGACGATCTTGGCGGAGGCCGGCGATCTGCGGCGCTTTGGTCATCACCGTCAGTTTCTAAAGTACTGCGGTCTGGACTTGGTGAAGAGTCAATCAGGGCAAGCCAGTGGTAAAGAAACTCTTTCCAAACGCGGCAATAAACGCTTGCGAATGATCTTTTGGTTGGCCGGCTTGCGTGCCATACACCTTCTTGAAAACGAATTCCGCGCCAAGTACCAGCGCTACATGAATGCCAATCCGCTTGATCAGGACCGCAAACGGAAAGCTCTCACCGCGATCGCGGCCAAAATGGCTCGCGTGGTGTATGCGGTCGTCAAGCACGGAACGGATTATCAGCCGTTCTCGGATCAGCGACTTCCCAGTGGATCGATCCCTCTCGCACGGGCCGTTGAGGCATCTTGACCTCGTAGATAATGCTCGGACCTTCCACTGGGTTCCCACGCTGTTTTAAGTCCTGTGAAGACGGCTCGCCGCCCATCTTGTGTTTACTATGCTCAGCGGGTTCCTGCTTTAAAGTGGAAGATCACTGGGATTGCTGTTTTGCGCTTTGTTGCGATGCGGTCGCCGAAGGCGACCGACAGGAGACGTGTGTTTATGCCTTCAAAAAATTACTTGCATTTAGCCCGTTGTCACAACGAATGCATTTTGGCAATCCTCGTTTCTTGGCGATGCTGTCCAGCACGCGCGTAACGCGCGGACTTGGAAAGCTGGTATCGACATCGAGCGCCAAGCACTCCCGCGTGTACGTGTCCATAACGCTCAGCACACGGATCGCGCGCCCGCTCGCCAGACCGTCGGAGGCGAAGTCCAGAGACCAACGCTCGTTGGCTTCTGTGGCCGCTGTCGCAGGACTGCCCACACGCAGCAGACGCTTGCGGCGCCTTCTCTTTACGCACAGGCCGGCTTCCCGGTACACACGCCAGACCCGCTTGTGGTTTACCGTTTCTCGCTCCCGCCGTAACAGGATATGCAGCCGCCGATATCCAAACCGCGGCTTCTCCCGCGCCAACGCCATGAGTTTTTCTTTCAGCGGTTCGTCGTCTCCACGGCAGCGGTACCGGAAACTAGAGACCGCCAGGCCCAACAGCTCGCAGACATGCCGTTCACTTACTGAGAACCTCTCGCGCATCTGCTGCGCGTCCGTTCTCAGATCTGCGAGCTCAGTCCGTTTTTTGAGATCACGAACTTCAGCATCTCCTTGTTCAGGCTGAGATCCGCGACCAGCCGCTTCAAGCGCGCGTTCTCATCCCGCAGCTGTTTCAGTTCCTGTGCCTCGCTTACCTCCAGACCGCCGTACTTCGCCTTCCAGGCATAGATCGTGTGCTTCGACACTCCGCACTCCCGTGCCACATCCTCGGCGGTTCGTCCGCCCTCCAGTTGCTTCAGCGCCCCGATGATCTGCGCTTCACTGTGGTTGCTTTTTGACATCTCCTGTCTCCCTTTCTTCGTCCTAAATCATATTCGACTTTGAACGTTTTATGGGGAGCAGGTCACCGCAATTTGGCTAGGCGCGTGAATTCAAAGTCGGCCAGGAGCGCACTAAGCGGACGCCGCTGCGCGCGTTGGTTCGCTGAGACTACACCCCATATAACTTCGCGAAGCACGAATTCCTAGCTTTGTCATTCGGCTCACGAGTGTCGAGCGGTTTATTCTTAAGCGAGCAGCTGCTCCCTT
>JAFATF010000416.1 GCA_019244045.1 Acidobacteriota bacterium | reverse complement strand
CGCCTGCCTCCACATCCAAGTCGGTCACTGCCGGTAGGTTCTGCACCTGGACATTCTCGCAATTGTTCCCACCATATATTTTTCCACGAGGTTCGAATGGGCGCCGGCCAGAACTCTTCCGCTGGCAGCAGGTCCGGGTTGAGCCTCGCGCCGGGATATTAGTCCGTTTTGTAACGACGAGGTATGGTTCCTGGTGTTGGTCCGGGAGCCACCCCGCCGTCTGCGTCCAGAGCGTTCTCGACCTTGCCTCTTCCTGGAACTTTTCCCGCAATGCTAGGCGTAGTTGCGCCGCAGTTGCCAAATTACTAGCTACACCGCGACTTTGATCCCAGTTATTGGGAAATCTTGATCAACCGTCCCAGTGGGTCTGACGGAGCCAAGCAGCTGCTGAGGTCCGCTACAACTCTCGTCTGCCTTCCATGGCTTTCAGCATGGTTACCTCGTCGGTGTACTCTATGTCGCTGCCGACCGGTATACCCATGGCGATACGGGTTATCTTCAGCCCGGGACGCTTCAACTCCCCCAAGAGATACACCGCGGTGGCTTCCCCTTCAACCGTCGGATTGGTGGCCAGGATCACTTCATCTAACTGGCCGGCTTCAACCCGCCGTACCAGATTGGAGATGCGCAGCTGCTCGGGGCCAATCCCGTGCAGAGGCGAGATCGAGCCGTGCAGCACATGGTAGACGCCGTTAAAATGGCGCGTCTTTTCAATGGCTGCGATATTCGTGGGCTCTTCCACGACGCATACCAGGCGTTGGTTGCGTGCGGAATTGCTGCAATAAGTACAGGGATCGACGTCGGTGATGTTATTACAGACAGAGCAGAGGCGCAGGTTCGCCTTGACGTCGCGGACGGCAGCAGCCAACGCTTCGGCGTCTCGATCACTGGAACGTAGGATGTGAAAAGCAAGGCGCTGCGCGCTCTTGTTCCCGATTCCAGGCAACTTCTTCAGTTCGTCTATGAGCCGAGTCATCGGCTCGGCATAACGAGACATTCTTGGTTGAGTAACTTCTAATTTGGAACGTCAAATGGGGTTGCAGGTTGCCGAATTCCCCAATCGAAGGTTATCAAATTCCCGGAATTCCCATTCCGCCCAGCATTCCTCCTACCGTTGATTGCACAGTCTCGTCAATTTTCCTTGCGGCTTCGTTAACTGCTGCAGTCACAAGGTCCTGAAGCATCTCAATGTCACCCGATTGAACCACCTCGGGATCAATCTTGATAGAGACGAGCTGTTTACGACCATCCATTTTGACGGTTACGCTTCCGCCGCCGGAACTAACTTCGACGACGGTCTCCTGCATCTTTTTTTGCAGAACTTCGTATTGCTTACGAGCTTGGGAAAGCATTTCCTGAATATTGAAGCTGCCCATCTCACTTCCTCGTTACGAATTCAACCGTCTCATTTCTTATCCTTATAATCAATGACGGTCCGTATTTCTCCCCTAAATTTTTCTTTCATGCGGCGGACGACGGGATCCTGCTCGGCGCGCGCGCGGCTGCCGTTCGCCGCCGGCAAGGGACGCTCCGCCTGCGCCGTTCCTCCTCCTAGCACCCTCAGTTTTGCCGGACGCCCCAACTCATCGCTCAAGCTGGCGATGATCACGCGTCTGGCTTCCGCCCCCAGCGACATCTCGATGACCGCAGGAGTGGCGCCTACTTTGATCAGGAGTTCGCTCCCTTCCAGGCTCCACTCCCCCGCCGCTAGCAACGCGAGCAACATGCGATTGCCGGCGTCGGCGAGGTTTTTGAGAACCACGTCGCGGAGCTCGGATATGTCTGACGTCGATACGGGGGGAAAAGACCGGGATTTTTCCTGTGCTGGTTGTGAGGGGGGGGTTGTGGCCCCCGAGGCCGCAGCTCCCAGCACCACGCCAGAGAAGGCCGCTTGAGAAACCAGGCGTGGACCCGAACCAGTGTCGGCAGGCAATTCTGTGGTCCTTTTACGAACGCTGTCGGCAGCAAAGGGAGAAACAGAGGAGCGCGCCGGAACGGATGCATCGGAAGTCGGTGCCGAGTTTTGCCTGGGGGAAGGTCCCGACGAGCCGGGGGCGGAAGTTGAGCCTGCGGCCTCGGTAAGCAGTTGTTCGATCGGGAGTAGTCGCTGGGCATGAACCATTTTCAGCATTCCAAGTTCGAGATGGAAGCGTTGTTCCTGCCGGTAGCCTAATTCCGCATGGGTACGCAGCATGATTTGCAAATGTCGGGCGAGATCTTCTTCACTGAATAATTCCGCCACCCGGCTGACTCGAGTGCGTTCGTCGGGCGGAATCTGCAGCAGGGAGGAGTCGCGTCCCGCGATTTTAGCCATCGTCGCATTGCGCAGGAAGC
>JAFATF010000308.1 GCA_019244045.1 Acidobacteriota bacterium | reverse complement strand
CGCCCGGATGCGATTTACGAGCGGCCTATTCCGGAGCGGCACCGAATCATTTTCTATCTCGGACATCTCGAGGCCTTTGACTGGAACCTTTTGCGTGAGCGCGCTTTGGATCTTGCAAGCTTTCATCCGGAATTTGATCGGCTGTTTGCGTTTGGCATTGACCCGGTCGGAGGAGGGTTGCCCAGCGATCAGCCTGCGGATTGGCCATCCCTCGATCAGGTCTCAGGCTATGTGAAACGAGTTAGAGAAAAACTCGATCAGGCTCTGCCGCCGGCTTGGTCTTCCGACCTCATCCGCGAATTTTCACCGGACCTTCTGTTGAATGTTGCTATCGAGCACCGGCTGATGCATGTGGAAACGCTGGCCTACATGCTGCATCAACTTCCACTTGCTTGCAAAGCACGACGGAGCGGCGAAAAGCCTGCAAAGCGGACGAGTGACCCGTATGTTTTGGCCACAGGAGCGATCAGTATTCCCCCGGGAATCGCAACCTTGGGCATTGCTAGGAGTGATGATCGATTCGGCTGGGACAACGAATATGAGCAGCACAAGGTTGAGGTTCCGCGGTTCGCAATTGATCGCTATAAGGTAACCAATAAAGAATATCTGGAATTCATGCAGGCTGGGGGTTACCAGGAGCGCTCCTTGTGGAGTGCAGACGATTGGCGATGGAAAAGCGCCCGCGGCATCTCTCACCCTCTGCTTTGGACAGCCGAGGGACCCGGCTGGTCTTACCGGACGATGTTCGATCAGATTCCTCTGCCGCCCGATTGGCCTGTTTACGTGAGCCATGCGGAGGCAAGCGCGTATGCACGCTGGAAGGGAAAGAATCTGCCCAGCGAAGCACAATGGCATCGCGCCGCGGTGGGAACAACGGGAGAAAAGGAGCGCGCCTTTCCTTGGGGAGATACATTGCCGGGCGCAGAGCACGGGAATTTCGATCTTCGCCAGTGGGATCCTTGCTCGGTTGCGTCTTTCCCTCAGGGTCGCAGCGCCTTCGGCGTTAGCGACCTGGTAGGAAACGGGTGGGAATGGACTTCCAGCGTATTCGCCCCTTTCCCCGGCTTTAAACGCTTTCCCTTTTATCCCGGCTATTCCGCCGACTTTTTCGATGGCAAGCATTTCGTCGTCAAAGGCGCTTCGGCGCGAACCTCTGCCTCGATGGTGCGGCCATCATTTCGTAACTGGTTTCAGGCGCATTACCCGTACGTCTACGCGGGTTTTCGTTGCGTGGAGAACTGAGGAACTATGCGAACCGAAGCCCTCACCGCCGAGCCAGTCTCCGAGTTTGCCGCTGAGGTGCGCGCCGGCTTGCTACATGCCGGCCAGAAAGAACTGCCTTCAAAATACCTGTACGACGACGTAGGATCAGCGCTGTTTGAAGTCATCAGCGTGCTGCCCGAGTACGGGCTAACTAGGGCCGACGAGCGCTTACTTCGGCGGCACGCGAAAGACGTTGTGAGCCAATTGCCTCCATCGTTGGTTGTTGCCGAACTGGGCAGCGGGAGCGGGAAAAAGACGCGATGGATTCTGGAAGCCTTAGCGCGCCAGCAGCGGACCTATTACTGTCCAATTGAAATTTCCGCCAAGGCATTGGCCATGTGCCACCGCGAGCTCGGTGATCTGGAGCGCATCAGCATCGTGGGCTTTGAGCGCCAATATCTCGATGGACTTTTAGAAGTAGCCGCGCGGCGCGAACCAGGCGAGCACTTACTAGTGTTGTTTTTGGGGAGCACGATTGGTAATTTCGATCATCCGGCAGGAATCGAGTTCTTGAAGCAGGTTCGAGGAATTCTTGTTCCCCACGACGCCCTGCTGCTGGGAACCGATCTTGAAAAACCCATCCCGCAACTGGCCTCGGCGTATGACGACCCCTTAGGCGTTACCGCAGCTTTCAATCTGAATCTGCTGGCCAGAATCAATCGCGAGCTGGATGCCGATTTCGACTTGGGCCAATTTGAGCACGTCGCCCGCTTCAATCCCCACACCAGCAGCATGGAAATGCACCTGCGCTCCAAGCGTGCACAAATTGTGAGCGTCGTGGGTGCAGGATTTTCTGTCAGGTTCCACCCAGGCGAGACCATCTGGACCGAGACCAGCCACAAGTACTCTCACCCGGAAATTCTACAATTGGCGATGGCCTCGGGCTTTCGCTGTCAGGCGCAGTGGGTGGATGAAGACTGGCCTTTTGCAGAAAACCTTTTCGTCGCAGTCTAGATCCCCCCGTGCTGGTATCGCCCGACCGCCGCCGGTTATGGTAAAACAACTGCGCATCCACGTGGCGCAAACAGGACTGTCCGTCATGACCGCTCGCAAGACCAAGGAACAGCTCGCGGAAGAAAAGGAGGCGGCGGCGCAGGTGGCGCTGAAATTTGTGCGCAGCGGAATGCGCTTGGGCTTGGGCAGCGGGTCGACTGCCGATTGTTTCATCCGGCTCTTAGGGGACCAGGTGCGGCACGGGGCGCTTCGGGTATCGGCCATTGCAACATCGAAAGTTAGCGAACGGCGGGCTGTCGAATGCGGCATTCCCCTGATTCGGCCGGTGCGAGGACTCACCCTCGATCTCGGCATAGACGGCGCCGACGAAATTAGCCCTGACCTGGAGCTCATTAAAGGGGGAGGAGGGGCTCTGCTGCGGGAAAAAGTCGTCGAACGCGCATGCCGATACTTTGTCGTGATCGCCGATTCATCCAAATTAGTCGAAAGGCTCGGCGCTTTCCCGCTGCCCGTCGAGGTAATCCCCTTTAGCTTGCCCTGGGTGCTCGATGAGCTCGAAGCCCTGGGAGCCAAACCCATGCAGAGAATGATCCCCGGAGATCTAGGCCAGCCCTATTGCACCGATCAGGAGAACTACATTGTGGATTGCCATTTCGGGGTAATCGAAGACGCGCGGGCACTCGAGCGCAAGCTGGCATCAACGCCGGGAATTGCCGAGCACGGAATATTCATCGACTACGCTAACGCTGCTTTGGTGGCGCACGGACGTGAAATCATCGTCCTGCGGCCTGGCCACCCGGCATCTCCGCTTTCCGCTCCTGAAGCCGCCTGCTTAGAGGAATCTATTATCCCGAAGTAAGCGGGGGCTGTTGACAGCGGTCAGGCTCAAGTCTGGAGCGGGAGACGGGGATCGAACCCGCAACCACCGGCTTGGGAAGCCGATGCTCTACCATTGAGCTACTCCCGCTTCGGTGATGTCCAGTGCAATACTACCATTCGCGACGCGTAACTCGCAGTCGGAACCGTGTTGCGACGTAAACCGGCATTGATGCTCATCGAAGGCATTCTGCCGTTCCCAAGCCCAGCTCAACCAGCGGCCTCTCATCGGTGTGGTTTCGAACCAGCGAACGTCACGTTAGCTTTGAGGGTTGTGCTCGGCAAGCGGGAACCCGAACACCTGTTCTAGTCAAAGCGCGCGGGCGAAAACGGCTCCAGCCTGTAGGCACATGGTTCGCCACTGATGATCTGTGCCATAGCCAGGGCACTGATCGGGGTCAGAAGGATACCATCGCGGAAGTGGCCGGTCGCAACAAAATAGCCCGGGATACGCGAAGGGCCTAGAATGGGGAGCGAATCAGGAGTAGCGGGACGCAAGCCGGCCCAGTCTTCGAGCAGACGAGCCCGCTCGAGGGCGGGAACGAGGGTTAAGGCGGCGTGATGCATACGTTGAATTGTGGCAGCGTCTACCCGCTTGTCATAACCTACTTCTTCGATGGTTGCTCCGACCAGCAATCGCCCATCGCTGCGGGGGACCAGGTAGACCTCGGGCGCACGGATCACGTGTCGTATCAGGTCCCGCGTAGGCATGGCGAGGGAGAGCATTTGGCCTTTGACCGGACGCGTGGGGAAAGAACAGGGTAGCACCTGGCCGGCCCAGGCACCTGCGCAGTTGATGACAATGGGGGCGGCAAAAGTAGTCTTTTCTGTGCGCACGCCCACGACTCGTGCGTCAGTTAAATTCACCGCATTCACGCCATCGCCGAAAGAAGTATCTACGCCGCGATGTTTACATGCCTGGAGCAGGGCGCTGACCAGCGCGCGGGGATCTACACTGGCTTCGTGTAGAAAAACTCCAGTCAATCCGCGGTCTACGACGTTCGGCTCCAGTTCGCAAAGTTCACTTGGACGCAGGGGTTCTACACCTCGATGGGGGGAACGGGTGAGAAGTAGGGCGCCATTATTGCGAAAATCAACGTTCATGCCGGTTTCGATTTCGAGTTCGTGCACGAACTCGGGATAGAGCTGGAAGCTCACGGAAGCCAGCGGCAACAGAGGGGGAGGAAGTTCGCCCGGGCTAGCCGCCAGCATGCCGGCGGCGGCATGCGAGGCTTCGCGGCCGGGCATACCGCGATCGAGCACCAGTACCGCGGCCGAACGCTTGCGCAGTTCGCGGGCCAGGGAAAGACCTATGATGCCCGCGCCGATGACAATCACGTCCCAGTTCTTCACGTCGGCATTGTAAAAGACGGCAAGCTCAGGTGGTTAGTGGACACAACCAGCGATGGTCATTCGTAACCTTGAGAGAATTGACACTGCTTGCGAGTTGCTCAACAATGGCTGAAAACGCCCTCGAGGTTTCGCGGAGGTTTGTTCATGGCACAGGAAGGGGCGGCCGGAGCCGCGGTTTATGAGCTTCCCCAACAGCAAAGTAACGCGGGGAGGTGGATTTTATGGATTCTGGCAGTTGCCTATCTGGCAGCATCGCTCTACCTCATCCTGGACTACCGCGGCCGTCTGGAAAAGCTCGAAAAGTCACAAACCATCAGCAACGCTCAAATTGCGACTTTGCAAAAGCGTGTCGCGGAGGCCCAAACCAGTGCCGATGCCATCGCCAGCCAGATGGGCCTGACCAAGAAGCAGCTGGCGCAGAAGACCGCCGAATTGCGTTTGCAGCAGCGTGCAGCCGAGTCACGCTTGGCCAAAGAGGAGGAGGCGGAAATCAGCAAAGTCAGCGGACAGGTGAGCGCCGTGTCCAGCGAAGTTGGGGGGGTAAAGACCGACGTGGCATCCACCAAGAGCGATTTGGAGTCGACGAAAGCTCGCCTGGAAAGCATGCGGGGAGATATGGGTGTGATGAGCGGCCTTATGGCCACTACGCGCGGCGATTTGGAAGTTCTGAAACATAAGGGCGACCGCAATTATTACGAGTTCACACTGCAGAAGCGCAAGTCGCCGACCCCGGTTTCGACCGTGAGCTTGCAGCTTAAAAAGACCGATGCTAACCGGGGTAAGTTTACCGTGAACGTGATCGCCGATGATCGCACCATCGAAAAGAAAGACCGCACTGCCAATGAGCCTATTCAGTTTTATAGCGGACGCGACCATTTGCTTTATGAGCTGGTGGTTTGGACGGTTGACAAGAATAAGGTTACTGGTTATCTGAGCACCCCGAAAGCAGCCCCCCAGCCCGTGCAGCCGTCCGGTCCTGCAGCGAACTAAGTGGCGGGCTTCGGCTGAAGGCGCAAGCCGTTGCGCTTCAGCTAAATCTCTGTGGTCGTAAGGTATCTTTCTGCCGTCCACCCGCGTCTAATAATGGGAGGAGTGTCTGGGCGGGCTTATAATGAAGGCTGCCTCGGGTGCCCCCGCGGGGAGAATGTTTTATGAAGTTACGTCAAGTTACCTGGGTCGTGGCCGTTGCCATCGGCGGTTACGGACTACCTGCCATGTTGGGGCAGAGCACAACCGCGCCTCCTCAGACAACCACGGTTCCGCAGACCGCACCCGCGCCGCAGACGAGTCCCGCTCCTCCGACGACTCCTCCCACGGTGCCTCAGGATCAGACTGGCCAGTCAGGGACTACGACGCCCAGCCCAAATGAGCCGCAGCCTGTTCCACAGCAGGACGACAGCAAGATCAAGCACACCGGGGGCAAAAGCGACGTCAATGCCATCGGAAATCGCAAGATGGGAGGCCGGGGATTGGGTGACTGGTACTCGGTCGAGAGCGAGATCCGCATGGGCAAGCAGTATGCGCAGATGGTTGAGTCTAGCTCCAAAATGGTGGCCGACCCGGTGGTCAATGAATATGTGAATCGAATTGGGCAAAACCTGGTGCGCAACTCCGATGCTCAGGTGCCATTCACGATTAAGGTCATCGATTCGGACGATATCAACGCCTTTGCACTGCCGGGTGGTTTTTTCTATGTTAATTCAGGATTGATTCTGGCCGCAGATGAGGAGGCGGAATTGGCCGGCGTCATGGCGCACGAAATCGCGCACGTGGCCGCGCGGCACGCGACCCGACAAATGACCCGGGCCAATTGGGCAAGCATCGGAACGATTCCTTTAATTTTTGTCGGTGGTGGCATCGGCTATGCCGCCTATGAGGCGGCCGGGTTGGCCCTACCCATGACATTTCTGACCTTCCAACGCGGCTTTGAGGCGGAAGCCGACTACCTGGGCCTGCAATATATGTACAAGGCCGGGTATGATCCGAATGCTTTTATCGCTTTTTTCGAGAAAATTCAGGCGCAGGAGAAAAAGAGGCCGGGAACGCTGGCCAAAGCTTTCTCGACCCATCCGCAAACGCCTGACCGCATCGAGAAGTCGCAAGAAGAGATCAGAAGGATTTTGCCGGCACGCGCGCAATACGTGGTTACCACTTCCGAGTTCGACGATGTGAAAACACGCCTGGCGAGGCTCGAAAATCGGCGCAAGGTGATCGACGAAAAAGAGGGCGGAAAACCCAGCCTGCGCCGCACGTCGAGTACGGACAAAAGCGGTAAAGACGGCAAAAACGATGATGATCGTCCCACTCTGAAGCGACGCGAAGATCAATAGAGGATCATTAGAGGTTCTTTCCTGAGGGCGCCGGCGGCTACGGCCGCCGGTTTTAGTTCGCCGCTTTGCCTATCCCTGGCGCAACTCTCCTAGCTTAGTGCGAGAATACGAGTATTCCCTCCTTTACCCCCCTAACCTCCCGCTTCTCGACTCGCACCCTCCCAGGACGACGCCAGGCGCCGCGGTTGAGGACCGCGCGCTTGCGGCCTTGTGGCGCAAAGCTGGTAGCTTAACTAACGATCGCTCGGGCAAGCTCGAAGTCGCTAGCCCCCACTTTGAGCTGCTTGGCTTTTGGCCTCATCGAGGCGGCTGGTTAACAGCTTCATCAACTCGATTGCCGTATCTCGATCGGTGGGATATTCGACTGCCGCCCAGGTTGCCGTCAGCGGCAGGGGTTTCTCGCGGTAGGGTACTTCGATGCCATGTACCGCGTCCTGAAGTTTTCCGAGAACCACGGTTAGCCCGTCGGAGTTCAGCTCCGGCAGCAGTACACAAAAACGGTCGGCAACGTAGCGGCACACCAGATCATTATGGCGGACGTTCGATCTGAGCGCCTGGGCCACGCTTCGCAACAGGCTGTCGCCCGCCTCTAAGCCAATCTGGTTATTGATTGTTCGAAGATTGTGAAGGTCTAGCATGACCAGTCCGATGTGTTTTCCGTGACGCCGTGAGCGAAAGATCTCCTGCTCCAAAGCAGTGTGCAGATAGCGTTGGTTGTAAGCACCGGTAAATGGGTCGAGGTTAACAACGCGCCGCAGTTCTTCGGAGAGTTGTACGTTCTTTATTGCGGTGGCACATACATCGGCGGCTGCCTGGGCAATAGTTCGGTCTTCGGCAGTAAAGAAGTTCGTGCGCTGATGCCCTAAGACAATCGCCCCCAGCACCTCGCCCGCCGAGACCAGAGGTGCACAGAGTTCCGAACCGCTGTTGGGGAAGCAAAAAGTCCAGGACTCGCGCGCCTACCCAAGGTTGACGAGTGCCAGGGCGCGCGTGCTGAAGGCGTCCGCGATCACGCCTTTTTCACGGGCGGCGAGAAAACGTTCGAGAACCAAGGCCTCGGTGCCGGCATAGGCGGGAACCGTGACCTGACCGTCCGCCGAGCAGAGCGCGATGGCGATCATCGTACCTTCGAACGTATCGCAGAGGAGTTCGCTCAGCATGGTGAAGAATTGTTGCCGATCCTGCGCCGCAGAGGCGGAACGGGCGATGAGATTGATAATCTCGATCTGCCGTACTCGCCGCAGATCGGTAGAATGGAGTTGCGCATTCTCGAGGGCAATCGCCGCCTGGCCCGAGAACACCGATAGCAGACTCATGGTATCGGGCGGAAAGGCATCTGTCTTCGTGCTTCTGATTTCAAGTACCCCGATGACGCGATCCCGCACCAGTAAAGGAAGTGCCAGAACACTACCGGTGCCGCCTCCTTCCACTGTGTGGCGAGTCTGCTTGCTTAGATCGGATATGTAAAGCGGAGCCCTCGTGAATGCCGCCCAACCTGCCACCGTCTGTTTCCCTAGCGCAAGGCGACCCTTGGGAAGTGAGACGTCAGAGCCGCTCACGGCGCGGCAGCTCAACTCACCCGAACTTGCTTCCAGGAGGTAGACAGCGCTGCCGAGGGCCCCAAAATAGTTGCGGGATATGAGCAGGATGTGGTGCAGAACGGCATCAGCATCGAGACTCGACAACACCAACTGCATGCCTTGTTGTAAAACAGCCAGCTCGCGAACGTGGGGGTATGCCTCAGGCACAAAATCTCTCAGCTTCGGAAGCGAGATTATAAATCGTTCCCGGCAGCTGAGTTCGGCGAGTTCTTAGGGGAATCCGAGTCTCTCATTTCGTGGCTTACTGCTCTGCTTATCAATTCGTGGCTAACTGCTCTTTTTATCAAAATGAAGGGACGGAGATTCAGAAAAAAGGGAGAAGCTTTCGGTAAGGTAAATAACGGTAGTTCTTTAGGGGGTGTCCAAAATGGCACCCCTCATTATTGAAGTGTTGATCTGTCATAGCTATAACCTTCACAATATTGGTTACTGACAACGTATGTAGCTGGAGATCTAAGGATTTCGGCACGCCAGATCTGGAGCGGGATGTGTAGCTTGGGTTCCTGGTCCCCATGCCGAAAGCCCCAGGTCGTTATCCCGAGAGGACGGTAGCGTGAGTTACTCAGCTAAGGGAAATTCGCGCCGTAGGCGATCCCGTCGACGACGGCAGCTAAGGCGCGTCCAAATGGCGCTAGCGGCGACGGTGCTCTCAGGATTGCTGCTGGCTATTTGGCTGGCTCTCCCATTTCACGATGCTTCCTCGTCCGCTTCAACGAGCATGGATTGGCCCGTTCAAGCGCCTGATTATGCCGCCTTGGCGGCGCGAATCCCGGTATCACATCCTGTTAAGATTCACCATTATCCGATCTTTAATTACTCGGTCGTGCGCGGGGGCGTGCATAGCTCGGAAGAACTGCGCGCAGCTATTGCCCACGATCGAGTTGTGGCGGAACACTTTGCGCGCTTTCAGTACCAACATGCGCGTCTGGTTCGCCTACAAAGGCCAGCATTGGTGTACCTGTCGTACCGAATGAATGGCAAGATCTTCTGGACGGGAGCTCCCCACCGGCTCAACGCCGGCGAGGAACTGATTACCGATGGCACCATTGCAGCGCGCACTCAGTGCGGCAACCAGGTCTCATCGCGCAAGCAATTGGCGGTTTCGCCGGAAGAACCGCCAGCCGAGGCTCTGGAACAGGTCGAACCTCCGCCTTTGCTGCCGCCGACGCAAACCGTGCCGGTGCTCTACAAGGAGGCTTTGCTTACGCGTCCCCAAGCGCCACCTCTGTATGGACCTTCGCTCGATCCCCTTCTTCCGCTGGTGGGCGCTCCCCTGCCCTCTGGAACCGGCCCCGGCCACGAAGCAGGCTGCGAGCCGGAGTGGAAGGAGAAACAAGAGGCCAAGCTTGGCATCGACGACGATGAGAGCAAAGAAATCACCTGCCAGCCCCATCACCATAAACCCCCGGCAGCGGTGCCGGAACCGGGTACTTTATTGCTCATGGCATCGGGTTTGGGGGGCGTCTACGC
>JAFATF010000260.1 GCA_019244045.1 Acidobacteriota bacterium | reverse complement strand
AACCGCATTAATCGGCGGACAAGATCTTGAGTATTGCAACTAACTAAAACCAGAGTTATCATTCCGCCATAGAGGAATTTGCACCGTGCTATGTGTACTGGTGCGTAACAGAGATCCGAACCGCAAGGTTCATTAACATTACAGCTTGCCAAACAAGCTGTTTACTTGATGAAAGGAGTGATCCCTTTCCATGAATCTGACCTACAATCTGATTCTCTGCTTCATTCTTCTCTGCGCTACCGTCGGTATGTTCCTGTACCGCCGCTGGCTCGAAAACCACGGTGATCATTACATTCACCTCCACAACGATTCACATGATGCGACGGTTGTCACCACGCAAGCGGCTATGTGTAAAAAGTGTGAAACCGTTGACAAGATTAAAAATGCGCTGCTGGCAGCGACGATCCTCTACGCTGTCATCATCGCGGGTTATGCTTCTTATATAGCCTGGAACAAAGCAGGAATGTAAGGGATCTAACTGAAAAGGATTAATCAGACACATGAGCCGTTACAGGCACGGGCCGGTATTCGGGTTGTGCGGCTTTCCGTTTTGAAGCTTCTCGCATTCGGCTGTAAATCACACGCAGGATGACCAGAACGGGAACGGAGAAAAACATCCCCGGAATACCTGCCAGTGCTTCGCCGGCTAATACGCCAAACAGCACCAACAGCGGATGCAGTTCAATACCGGAGCTCATCAGGTAAGGGTTTAACACATAGTCTTGAAAAACTCGGAAAGCCGCCCAGAAGAGTACAATCCACAAGATTCCGCCTGATCCGGTTACGAGACAAACGGTAAGAACGATCACCAGGGCTGCCGCCGGACCAATAACGGGTATAAACTCTAATAACGCTGATAGCCCCGCCAGCAGCAAATCATAGGGGTAGCGCATGATGCTCAGGAACACGGCCCAGGCGGCAAATGAGGCAATTGACAGCAGCACCAAGGCGCGGATGTAACTACGAAGCACCAGATGAATATCCCCTAAGATGGTGTTGAACATTCGCCGGTCTTGACGGTCGGAGAAGTTACCCACCAAGGCTTCCTGAATGGTTCGTGCGTCCTTCAGAAAGAAAAATGCCAAGATCGGCACCAGAATGATGGGGACAATTTGGCCCAGTCCAGACAGCAGCCTCACCCCGGCCTCGCGTAAAAACGGTACCACGCTGGCTTCCAAGCTGGTAGCGGCCCGAGTAAGCACTGGAATCACTTGTGCCCGTATCGGTTCCAAAAAGTGCGGTAGCGGCATCTTGGTTAAACCACCGCCGGTCACTAAGCTGCGCAGGTGTGTTGTCAACTGAATGGCCTGTTTTGCTAAAGCGGGAATGATTTCTGAGCCGATCAGGACCAGAATTCCCACCAACGCGCAGTAAACCAATGCCAGCGCCAGCCCCCGCCGCCGTTTAATAAAGCGTTCCGTTAAGCCGACCACCGGGTACAACATATAGGCAAAGAAAATAGCGGCCGCGAAAAGCACCAGCGTTGTACGGATGTACCAAATCACCAGCAGCAACAGCACAAACAAAAACACCGTCCATGCCACTTTCAGCGCATGGTTATCAATCCCCATCATGGTTGTTAGACTAACAGCAGCTTAGGGATTTTCGCTTTTTCTTTAGAAAGGCTTCTTTACAGCACTGGAATGCAGGGTTCCGCGCGCGATATGCGCCGCCTGTCCGATGAGTTGCGCGAGCTGGAAAGCAGGTTGCGCGAAGGCGGCGGAGCAAAAAAGATTGAAAAGCAGCACAGCGAAGGCAAGCTGACTGCTCGGGAGCGGATTGACGCTCTGATTGATAAAGGCTCACGTTTCCTCGAAATTGGCCTGCTCGTCGCTTATGACCAGTACAATGGCGGAGCGCCTGCTGCGGGTGTGGTGACCGGATTGGCTGAAATAGAGGGCCGGCCTGCGGTGATTGTGGCCAATGATGCAACGGTTAAAGCGGGTGCTTGGTGGCCGGAAACCATTACCAAGATCCTGCGCGCTCAGGAAATTGCCATGCGCAACCGGGTTCCCATTGTTTACCTGGTGGATTCCGCCGGAGTGAACCTTCCATTGCAGGACGGCATCTTTCCGGGCCAATACGGTGCAGCGCGCATTTTCTATTACAACTCTCTGATGCGGCGGCGTCTGCACATCCCGCAAATTGCCGCTGTCATGGGGCCTTGTATTGCCGGCGGCGCTTATCTGCCCGCCTTAAGTGATGTAGTGCTGATGGTGGAGGGGACCAGTTTTATGGGACTGGGCGGCCCCAATCTGGTGAAAGGCGCGGTCGGACAGGTCACCGACGCTGAAACGCTCGGCGGCGCGAAAATGCACACGCATGTGAGCGGCGTAGCGCACTACCGCGCCCCCAACGATCGGGAGTGCCTGGACTTGATTCGTCAACAGTTCCGGCACATGCCTGAGCCGCTCCCGCCGCCCTCCGGGGCGAAGCCGCCGCGCTTTGACGCAGCGGCCCTTTACGATGTGCTGCCGGGAGATCACCGTCTACCGTACCGCACGGAAGACCTCTTGGAGCGCATTTTGGACGACGACGGCTTTCTCGAATTTCAAGCCGATTTCGCGCCGGAATTTTTATGCGCCTCA
>JAFATF010000205.1 GCA_019244045.1 Acidobacteriota bacterium | reverse complement strand
CGCGTGCGGAATGCCTATAAAGGGGGGAGACCGCCCAGGCGTCTCCGAGTGAGGGTAGCAGGATCGGCGGGCGAGACCGGCGAAGCGCTCCGCGAGCCGTCCGATGCCGTCGGCGAGTTCCGCGCCCCTCGATACGGGATGGACCGCAGTCGACCCTTTGCCGACATTCGGCCTTCGTATGAATCGAACCCCTGCAACGCGGGCCTTCCAGAAATAATTTATGTGCCTCTTGCAGCGAGAGGTGTGCGGCAGCGGGATGATAAGGCGATGTGTGTCTGTTCCCTTTAGGGGTATCAAGGGACGCCCTTGGCTAGGTTTAACCAACTCCAGAGCCCCTTGATTGCTGGACAGCCGCCAAGGACCAAGCTTCTAACGCTTTCTGTAGCAACGTCCGCCGCTCTGCGCCCTGATGCTCGCGCGGCACTCGTCAAGTGTTGAAAAACTGCAGTCACGCTTAGGATGCGCGCCCACATGCTGCGCACAAAACGTTGCAGCATTTTTCGGTACGGTCTGATTCTGGGTGGTGGCGGAAGCGTTCGGAGGGGCCGGCACGGCGTTCGTGCCCGAAGTCTGGGCGAAGGCAGGTGCGGCAAACACTGCGACAGAGGCAAGCATAAAAAGAGCAGGGATGCGTATGTCACGTCCTCCAAGGGTTCTTACCCCGAGCCGACCCCCGGCACGGGTACCAAGCGTCAGATTTCAGCCACGTGGCGAAAATCTAACATTTGATACCCATCGACTAAGGCTGGAGTCGACCCAAAGCAGTCGCTCGGTTCCATCGACAGCAAGCTCGGCCCATGCCTCAGAGCCGACTTGATTCTGCGAAGCGGATCGCCGCGATCACGAACTTCGCGCCGTTGCTAATGGAGAAGCTGCTCAAGCAGACCGCGGCTAGCAGCCTCGGTGAAACGGTCCGATTCGCCGTTGGCCAGAATGACCACGGCCGCCTTGAAGGAGGGAACGAGGAAGATCGATGCGCGGAAACCGGGATTAGCGCCATTGTGAAAAACGAGATGCACGCCGTGAATGTTGGCGGTGAACCAGCCGAGCGCATAGTGCAGGTTCTTGGTCGGAGCGGATGGCGACCAGTCCGCCCCCACGGCGATCCCCAGCCGATGCAGCTCGGCCAACATATCCGCAGTAACGACCCGGTGCCCGAAGATCGTCCCGTCGCCGAGTTGCAGCAACGCGTAGCGCCCCATCCCATCAATGCTGGCATCGATGCCACCTGCCGGTGCCAGAGGGTCCAGGTACTGGAGACGGCCCCAAGGCACCGGCACCGGGCCTAGCACAGGGTCATGGTGGTACGGCTGCGCGTGGTTGGGTGCCTGCTCCAGACCGACAGGGCCGAAAGAGGCCGTGGTCATGCCTAGCGGAGCAAAGACATGCGTCCGCGTATAGGCTTCCCAAGACTGGCCGACGATCCGTTCGAGGACGCAAGCTGCGAGCACGATGCATCGGCTGCAATACTGAAAGCGCGTCTCCGGCGGCGCGGTGATCGGCATAGTGGCGAACTCGGCGACGATTCCCTGTCGAGTCGGTGGCACCTGCTGGGGCCATTGCTCATCCGCGGGAAGGCCGCTGGTGTGAGAGAGCAACTGCCGCAACGTCAGCGTCCGCGTCGCCTGCGGATCGCTCAGCCGCAAATCCGGGAGGTATCTGATGACCGGTGCGTCCAGATCGACCCGGTGCTGATCGACCAGCTTGGCGATGTCGAGCGCGGTGAACGATTTCGAGATCGACCCGATGTTGAAAAGCGTAGTGGTGGTGACCGGCGCCTGGGTCGCCAAGTCCCGATAACCGTATCCCTTCTCCAGCACGATTCTGCCATCTTTGATTAATGCCAAAGCGGCACCAGGAACGTGATATGTTGACATGAGACGCGACAGGGCATCAGGAGCAGGAAAACCTGCTGGCGATGCCGAACGCGAAAGAGCGGCACCGGCGACGGCAATACCGAGCGTGCATATCGCGAGCGCACGACTGCACCGACTCCGGATCATCGTGTTCACCGCGATCCTCTGGCGTTAGGGATGCACCCTGCATGGGTCAGGTCATGCCGGTCAAGGCGAGATCAGGCTCCGTCTCTCGACCGACCGGTGACTTGCTTGCCGCGGCTTTGAGCCCGTACTCCAATGGGCGCTTTCGGCGCGACTCCGTCGTTCCAAAGTGTGGCAGTGAAGGTCGGCTGTCCACCCATAGCCGCCGGTGCAGATTTCGAGCCTGCGAACCCGCCAAAACAGCTCTCAAAACTCATTATCGATTACCGCCTCTCATAAGGCGTTTGTGACAGTGTGCATAAATTCTCATAAGGCGTTTGTGACAGTGTGCATAAATTAAGATATTTGCAACGGCGATTTGAGGCCGAAAATTGAAGGGTTTTGAGAGACGCCCCGAGGTCTCGAATGTTGCGCCTCGAAAGCCCGCTATCGACCCACTACAGCCATTCGCTCGTATTGACGGCGACGGCAGCCCATGCCCCTTGGCGGCCATTGGCAAGCGCCAATCGAGTCGAAGAAGGTGACCGGACTTTTTGGCGCCGGGGCATTCGGTGGTCGCGAGGGCTGAGGGCCGCTGCGGCGAGCGTTCCAGGTCAGCCGATCTCGCCCGTCAGGAACAGACCGAACGGTTTAATAGGGGACCGTAGAAGCCAGCCATTGAGTGCGAAAACAGCGACAGGCGAACCATCTAGAAGGTGTCGCGGAGCAGCCATCCCGGTAGGTTGTCGGAGAGGCGTGCGTTAGGACCACCTTCCCTGGGCGACGTTGTGGTGCACACGACCCCGATCGCCGTCCCGGTCTCCGAGACGATCGGCGAGCCGGACATCCCGACGTGGACGCGCTCGGCGGCGTGGGTGATCCAAAGCGGCCCGCCGTAGTGGCGGATAGTGCAGGAAAACCAGCGGCCATCGAGCGATAGCAGCCGGGCCGGTATCCAGAAATTCACCGGGTGCCGAACGGAATCGCCGATCGGCAGCGCCGTCGCCGTCGCCATCAGCGCTTGGTAATCATCGGCGTGCGGAGCGCTGGGCGAACCGATCACCGCGATGTCGGCGATCGGATCGACGAAGCGACACACCGCCCACGCGCCGGGCGCTTTTTCACGGGGGGCGAGGAGCGGCCCGTAGGTACGCGTCTCGATCCCGAAAGAAGGCCGGGCCGGCGGGAGGAACGGTAGGCAGTGCGCGGCGGTAATGACGAGCCGCTCGCCTGCAGCCTCGACGACGAAGCCGCGTCCGTCACCAACGGTGATCACACCTGATTTCAGCTTCTCGACAATCATGGTTTTCTGCTCCACCAGCGCAAGGCAAAGCGGCCCCCAAATGACCGCGCGGGGTGCGCTGCTGCTTGCTCGTCTTGCGCAATCTCGTATCGCGCATCGCGTACCCAGTCAGCTGACGGTGCCGAGGCGCGGAAACGGGTCGCTCGCCCTGCGCGGAGGCGCAATTTTGCCGCAATCGGCGCTTGCCGCATAGAGCCGGCGGCTTTATCGGGCTCGCATTAGATGCGATCGGGACTTGGCCAAAGTTCCAATGGCCGTTTTCGGCGCAACCTTTCCGTTCACTATGGCTTCGACGAATGTCGGCAATCCACTCATAGCCGCCGGTGCAGATTTCGAGCCCACGAACCCGCCAAAACAACTCTCAAAACTCATTATCGATTACCGCCTCTCATAAGGCGTTTGTGACAGTGTTCATAAATTAAGATATATGCAAAAAAATTAGTGCCTTGATTTAAAAGGGATTTTCCTTTGCATAAGTTACTGCCAAAAGTCACCCATGAAATACGGCTATGCGCGGGTCTCCGCCGGCCACAAAACCGAGAGCGTCAGGGCCCAAGCCAGGCAACTGAGCAAGGCCGGCTGCAAGAAGGTTTTCCACGAGATGCATGTGAGCGAAACCAAGACCGGCCCGGCGCAGCTCCGCCGGGTGATGGACAAGCTCGACGCCGGCGACGTGCTGATGGTGATACGGCTCGACCGGCTCGCGCGATCGACACGTGACCTGTTGAACATGCTCGCGGCGATCGCCGATCGCAAAAGCGCCGCGCCTCGCATTCGAAGTTGGGTTAAGTGAACTGCATCAAAAACGTCGTATACGGGTCGCGCGCGATATTCGTAAAATCAAACAGCAGGACTTGTGAATCCATCTCAAATTTTGTTGCAACCTTATCTAAGATCGTCTGTCGGACACTAGCATCGGTGTGCAAAATGAGGCTAGCAATACTTCGCGCATCTCCTAAACCAAGTGGTACTAATTTGCCCGCTGTTTCGCCGATATAGGCCCAAACCTGAGCCTGGCATACTAAGTTAAGGACGTAATCAAACGAAAAACCACTTCTTATAGCTAGCGAGACGGGATCTTCACAAGCTAGCTGCAGAGGCGAGCGGATACCTTCCCCCTGAAGAGTAGCCGAAGCGTCAGCTGTTACTCCTGACAGGCGAACAAGGTTATCTACGTCGTGCTCCTCCGAAACAGTGAGTTTGGTAGTTAAAATCCTCCGGAGAATACGGTTGATGGCGTCCATGGGGAATGCGCCTAAAGCGAAGCCGATAAACGCAGCTAAAACCGGATTTGTGAGCTCCACCATTGCAAGCCCAAGCGGCGCGGCGATAACTAACCTGAAGCTACTCCACCAAAGATCGGAACTTGTAAGCGTACGCGTGCGGTACCCGTAAATTACGATACCTATTACATAAAGATATGCTCCCGCAATAGCGGTTAAAACCGGCAATGAAAGCATAACGACTGAAAACGGATAGACACTTGCATTTATCTCGTCAAGGCTAAGATGTATAAGTCCCTCTATATGGAGACTTTCTTTTTTTTGCCAATCTAGATAACACTGCAGATATTGTTCGTAGCCCGCTCGAACAGCGGTAGATATAACTAGCCCAGCAAAAATAAATGTTGCTATCAACAATATTATAGCAGGAGCGCGGTAAAGGTCTAAGCATCTATCAGTTTAGCAGGCATCCCCAGAGCTTTGGGAGCGGGAGACATTTGAGGAGGAGTTTGATGGCGCGCCGGAGGCCCCGCGTGAGCCAGGAGAGCCTTCCACGAGCGAGTTTGGCAGGCTGACGATCCGGTCGTTT
>JAFATF010000070.1 GCA_019244045.1 Acidobacteriota bacterium | reverse complement strand
CTTGACGGCTTCGCCTACTTCTGGGCACGCAACCGCTTCCAGGCATACGAAAGCGTTGACCTGCGTCTTCGACGTGAGCAAATCCTTTGCTGTTTGGTACGCGACAGCGGCCTCCCCCTGGATATCGACCGCTTGGGTCACCTTGATATCCGGATAAGCCTCGAATGCGCTCTCATATCCTTGCCGCCGCTCCATTAAGTTGGCCTGTCCCGGATAGGTGAACATGACGACGTTTCCCTTCCCGTTTAGCAATTTGACAAGAAGTTGTCCGCCCAATCTCCCGGCTGCATAATTATCTGAACCGATGAAGAAAGGACGTTTGCTTGTCGCTGCATCGGAGTCGATGGTCAGAACCGGTATTCCTTGCTGCAAAGCCGAATCGATATCAGCGGCCATCAGATTCGGATCAGCAGGGGAAATCAAGATTCCGGACGGTTTGTCCGCTATGACGCCTTGGAATGCCTCGCGCTCCGCTTTCGGGTCATATCGCGCTGGCCCCACCATGTCCACTTTCACATGCATCTCTGCTCCGGCACGACGGAGTCCAGCAAACGCTTCCTGCCAGTAAGGAATCCTGGTGTGGGCCGCAACGAGCACATAGCTCTCATTTGGCTCGTGGAAACGCGGGGCGCACGCTCCTAAAACAAGTAGGGAGGCTATTGTCGTCGGAGAGAAAATGTCCTTGATCATGGGCAGATTCTATCTCGGTTTTTGGGAGGCCGCTTCCGCATGGCAGCGCCAGTACTGGAGGCCGCGTTCGCTTCTTCTGCTTGGAAGTAGTCTTTGCCTGTTTGGTATGATGCGTCTTCCCGCGTTCTCATCGCAAATATCAAAACGCACGCGAATACGTGCCACAAACGAGGAGCTGTTATGGCCAGAAGTTACCGATTTATTTTTGAGACCGTGGTTTTGGTGTCTGCGCTCTCCCGTCCTGCGGCTGCCGATATTATTAGCCAGTTCACCGGCGGAACCGTCCACCGGCAAAACCTCTACCCAGGCCAATCGGTAACGACCCCCTCAGGACCCGGATGGGATGATCTGACGTTCAACTGGTTCGTGAATAGCGGCGGTTCTCCCACGCCGGCCGCTTTTGGCACGCTCTTTCTTCTAAGCCAACCCTATACGGGAACGCCGGAAAATCTCAGTCCCTCGACACCTGGTTATGTCGACCAGGGTTCGCCCGATTCTTCTAACAGCAAGTACATCTTTGACGTGACTGCAAGCATTCAGCCGAATACCACCTATTATGTGTACGCCAACTCTTTCAACGTTATTTATGGTGCACAAGGCGTTTCGGGAGCAACGTTTTATACGACTGACAGTGCAACGGTTGGCTACACGGCCTTGGCGAATGTCAGCGCGAATTACCGCCTATCAGGAGATCCAGTCGGGCCGGGTGCACTTTCTCCGGAGCCCTCCAGTGCTTTTCTCGAAATTGGCGGGATTGCTTTGCTGGGGCTCGTTGGCGGCCGGCGCGTCCGAATAAAGATTCGCAAATAGGATGAGAGCGGACGGAAGAAACGTGCCGGCTGTAAAGCGAAGCTGCCGCGATTACGACGGGGGAATCGAGATTAGCAGCGGCGACGTGTGCGCCGCGCAACCAGCACGAACGCTAGAGCTCCCGCCAAAATAAGAGCTATGCTCGAGGGCTCCGGAACTGCTGAGGCGGCGATGGATAGCGAAATCGGGCTGTTATTAACTGTTTCCGTGATGTCAAAGTGACCCGGTGCGAAGACGGGAGACGCTTCGGTTCCGGTATAAAGCTGCGGGCCCGTAAAAGTCGGGCCTTGGGTGATCGTCAAGCCGCGACCTTTACTTCCAGTCGCAAACGTCAACAGCGAGGTGATGGTGAATAGACCCTGGGTAACAGGTACGCCCTGAATCTGAAATCCTATGCCGGGCTGAACGACATCGGGAACAGGGTTAGAAGGCAAAGAAAACGTAAGTTCGAAGTTTGCTGCGCCTGTCAACGTGAAGTCGAGAGTGCTAGCTTTTGCGACTACAGAGGTCGCAAGGATTGCGAGTATGCAAATCGCGTAAAGAAAGATTGCATGAGAATCCTTTCTAGTAAGGAGTTGGATTATCATATCGCACTGGAGGGCACATGAGACACGTTATCACTGGATTGATGAGTCTCCTCGCAAGCGCTGTCGCGAATGCTAGCGTCATTTACAGCTTCGAAGGGACGCCAGCAAACCAGACGCAACAGATATCGTTCGTGTTGACAACGTCGGATTACCTGAGCCTAACCGCGGCAAACAATTACCAGATCAGTATTCCGTGCAGCCAGTTCTCTCAAGAGACGAACTGCTCAGGAAGCGTAGTTTTTACCAACGGGATGGCCAACAGCCAGTTCGAAGACCAAGATGCCATCATCGCAAACGGCGCCGATTTTCTGTTCGATCCGGAAGCGTTCGTAGCCGCTGGCCTTCACTATTCGCAAAATCATGGTGATCCGACCAAAAACAATGGACAACTGAATGTGCAAAGTAGTCCTGGCCCGACCCCTGTCCCGGAGCCGGGTTATTGGACCTGCATTGGGTTGATTGCTGTTATCGCGATCTTACGGAGGAGAAACAGGGGCATCAGCACCGGTTACGAGCTACAACCCGAGCTTAGTCAATAAGGGCGGCCATTTATCCCGCCATGGGGCAGCGGCTTCGTAGTTGGCGGAAGCCCTTAAGACCATCCAGTCTTCTAAGTGCCGCCCGATGATTTGTAGCCCAACTGGCAGGCCATCGTCAGTCCACCCAGCCGGAACAGTCGCGGCAGGCTGACCCGTGAAATTCAAAGGGAAGGTAAACGCGATAAGTTGCGCGGACCGCACGTAACGGCCGTCGATCTTTTCCGGTCCCTGCATGTGGATGGCAAACGGCGGTACGGGTGCCGTTGGAGTAAGCAGTAAGTCGTAGCGCGACATCAATTGTGCCATTTTACGCGCAACTGACTTCCGCATCATGTTGGCATTTGTAAAGTCTTCGGCGGTCCAAGGTGTCGTGAGAGCGTCAACCAGATGCCCCGACATCGGATACTTTCGCATCAGCTCGCGCATCCCTTTGAGGTCCGTTTCAGCAAACATGATGCCGTAGAAGGCGGTCAACGGATCATCCCATCCGGGATTTGCCTCCTCGACGATACATCCGAGATCGCGCTCGAAGACTTGGACTGCCTTTCCGGCGATGCGGCGCACCTCAGGGTCGACCGGCACGTATCCCCAATCTGCGCTGTAGGCGACACGTTTACCGCGAACATCGCCTTTCAGGCACTCCAGCCAATTAAAATCGGCGGCGGGCAGGCTGTGGCGATCGCGCATGTCCGGCCCCGAGGCAACCGACATCATGAGCGCCGCGTCGGCAACGGACCGCGTAATTGGCCCGATATGCTCGATCGATTCCCAACCCGAAACTCCGGGATATCGTTCGTCTCGACAACTCGGATACAGCGGTATTCGTCCCATCGAGGGCTTGAATCCGTACAGCCCACAGAAGGATGCCGGTATGCGTATCGAGCCACCGCCATCGGAGCCGGCGGCAATGGGGCCGACTCCACTCGCCACAGCGGCGGCCGCGCCTGCGCTCGAACCGCCCGAGGTAAGGGCGGTGTTCCATGGATTGCGTGTGGTCTCGAAAACGGGGTTGTGGCCGACTGCACTGTAGCCGAACTCCGGCGCATTTGTCTTTCCGATCATGACGGCGCTGCCGGCGCACAGCCGTTCAACGACAATATCGTCTTCTTCCGGAACGAAATCCTTGTACGCGAGCGAACCGGACGTGGTACGCACGCCTTTGGTTAGGATCAGGTCCTTGAAACTGACGGGGACACCGGCGAGCGGGCCCGGAGTGCGTCCGGCCATAATGTCTGCTTCGATCCGCTTGGCGTCGGCGCGTGCGCGTTCCGGAGCTGGCGTGCAAAAGGCGTGTATATAAGGTTGGAGGTGCTCCATGCGCGCCAACACTGCTTCCGTCACTTCGATTGGTGAAATACGCTTTGACCTGATTTGCTCGGCGAGCGTAACTGCATCGATCTGGCAGATTTCGTTTTGGTCCGCGGTCGTTGTAGGCACGATGATGTTCCTTATAAGCTGGTCACAGAAATGGTGGGCTTGCACGTGAATTCACAATCAGGTCCTCACGCAGCATAGAAGAGGCGCACGACAACACCGGTCTTCGTTGCTTTGATTTGCTGGCGATCAGTTATCAAAGATCGAAGGAAATTGCGCAGCCCGATATAGGCGGCTGCCTCTTCGTCGTCAAGCTCACCACCGGTTGGAGCGTGCGTGACACGTAACTTCGGCAGGTGGGTGGTCGGGCTTCCTTGATAGCTGATTTCGACGCGTAGCTCCAGGCCATTGTACAGTCCTCGCAACATGCCTGCCGAATGATGTGAGCGGTGCTTGACAACATAGTCGATCACTTCGCGAGCGTGCTCCGTGCCGGTGTCGATCAGCGCGCCATTTACTTTCCAGCCCTGCATCTTCTCGCGTAGAGCTGCAATGGCCGCGGCGATCGCAGGCTCCGAATCATCCCAAGCGATCGAGACAATTTGGCGCGTACCAAGCCGAAACAACAAACTGAGTAGGATCCCAGTGCCAAGCGCCAGTGCCAGCGGGCTACTAGTGAGGCTTCGAACCGGGCGCGGCAAATCAGTAAAGTAAGCCGGAAAGACACTCTCACTCAAGCCCAATAGCGTCGATACGCCGATCACATAAACCGCACGTGTGTCGACGGCACGCGAAAGCATGATCTGCATGCCCCCTGAAATCATAAAGCAGGCTGTGAAGACGAGCAGCGCCCCAGCTACCTCTTGCGGGACCAATAAAAAGAAGCCGGACAACTTGGGAGAAATGCTGAAAATCAGAAGCACGAGTGCCGCGGCAAAAGCAATGGCGCGACTGGTGGCGCCAGTAACCCCGGAGAGGCCGACGAGACTGGGTGCGGCACTCATGCCCGGCAGCCCGAGTGCGCCTCCAAGGACATTGGCGAGTCCATCGGCCAGTACTCCTTTTTGTATATTCGACATGTCCGGCCGCTGCCAGGCCGCGTTGTTGATTCGCTGGCAAGTTGTAACGACTCCGACGCTACGTAATGCGGCGGCGATCCCTGCAGCCAAGAAAGCCGGCGCCAGTGCGACATCGAAGGCGAGGCCAAGTGTGGCTGGCCGGGGCAGCCTTATCCAGGATGCTTCTACAATCGTTGCCAATGCTGCGTGCCGGAGCAGACCTATTGACGCGGCTCCGATCATCCCCACTGCCAGGCCACACAGAGTACAGAGCAGTTTCAGAGCCCCGCGACCCCAAATGCTTAAACAAATGGGAACGAACAGAGTCAGCATCGCGACTGTAACGTGCAGCGGAAATGCAGGCAGATCCTCATGCCGGACATCAAGCGTCTCGCCAACGCCAACAACTCCAAGCTCGAGGCCGACCACGAAAACGGTGAGGCCGCTGAGAACTGGCGTGATCAGTACTCGAAGCCGCTTGAAAAGAAGGGCCGCAAGCACCTCGACAGCTCCCGCGAACAGCGTCATACCAAAGACCAGTGGCATGCCCCCGATCTGAGCAGCCAAAACACACGGAGCAAGGAAGATGGCGGAGAAGACGGGCGGCGCGAGAAATCCTGAACCGACGGGTCCTCGTGGCAAACCTTGCAACACGGTGCCGATAGCGAGACCGATACAAGCAACACCCAGCAGGTTCACCCCGACCGCCCGCGGCACGTGAGCGTGACGCATGATGATGACCACCAGGATCAGGTAGATCGCGTCCATGACGGCGTATTGGAATCCGAGCATCGCGAGCCGCGGCAGTGGCGGCCATTCGTTAACCGCGTAGATAAGGCCGGGAGGCCGCTCACTCTGCTGAGCGATGGTCGACACGGGATTTCCGCAATTAGATTAGCTGAACTTGGTAATGTTACACACCCGTAAACTGGATTGCATGCGGGTTTGACGATCACAGGCATCCGACCATCGCGACCACGCACTCCTCAAGGTGATCCAGAAGAGGCGGTCGATCCGGGTCAGACCAGCGCGCCGGCATTTGCGTTTCAACACAGCCACTTAATGACGCAGAGCAAGGATTTCCAAAGATGTGCCTGTACAAGGTGGACAGGCACCAAGATTCTCGAGGGGTTGAGCAGGTACATTAGCTTGGCCATCGCCGATGGCGGGGTGTATTTCGTTCCTGTACAGAAGCCCACGTCGATCCAGCTTTTGAGCTTCGCCGGAAATCAATCGTCTGAGGCAATCGAGCTTTGCGATGACAAGCATGGTACGGCGCTTTCGGCATTCTGAAGAGCAGCTAACAAGTGAAGACGGTTAGTCTGTTTTTTGGCTGCTCTCGATTTCGCTATTCGGCAACAACTTGGCCGTCACCGCCATGCCTAAGCACGGCTGTGCGTTGCGCGTGAAGTCCTAGGCCACTGGCTCCTCGGAACGTACAGCAGTTCGTTGTTGAGTGAACAAGAGAAATTGTCGCGACGGAGCCCAGTTC
>JAFATF010000726.1 GCA_019244045.1 Acidobacteriota bacterium | reverse complement strand
GATCCCAAGATTCAGGCTAAGCTGCTGCGAGTTTTGGACGGGATTGCCTATTACCGCCTGGGCGGCAGCCGCAAGGTTGACGTGAACGTGCGCGTGATCGCGGCCACGAATCGTGAGCTGGAACAGGAAGTGACGGTTGGCAAGTTTCGCAGCGATCTTTACCACCGACTAGCGCAATTTCAGCTGAAGGTTCCGCCTCTGCGCGACCGGGTGGAAGACATCCGCGCCCTGGCCGAGTTTTTCCTCGACAAGCAATGCCGCGGCGCAAGCTTCACACCGGATGCCATCGAGGCGCTCGAGCATTATCCCTGGCCAGGCAATGTGCGCGAACTCAAGAATGTCATCTTCAAGGTGGCGGTGAACGCGCCTCGCGGCAAGCCGGAGTTCCGCGCCCTCGATCTTCCGGCATTAATCTGCGGCGTTGCCGCCGAAGGTGCCGAATCGCAGGAATTCGATGGGAACCTGGAAGAAATGGAACGGCGGATGATTGGCCGCGCGCTCGAGCAGAGCGGAAACAATCAACGCAAGGCGGCCCTGCAGTTGGGGATTTCCACACGCACGCTGCGGAGAAAATTGGACAAGTATCGCGCACGCGGGGTGGACGTCGGAGGACGGCAACCCGGAAAGCAAAGCACTCAGCAGCAACGTTATTTCCGGGTCAGCGTAGATGCACCGGTGGTGATCAAGGACCTTGACCAGGGCGGGTCGGGGATTGACGCCATCATGGCCAACGTCAGCTCCGGCGGTATTGCCGTGAAATCGCCCATCAGGCTCAGCCAGGGCTCCACCTTCGAGGTGCAGTTCCTGCTTCCCGGAACGTCAACCCCGATTGAGTCAAAGGCCAAGCTAGCCTGGACCAGTCCCGATGATCTGGCTGGGCTCAGCTTTATTGATATCCATCCGGCAGTGCAAAAAGAGCTTCAAAAATGGCTTCTGGATCGTCTCCAGGAAAAAGGTAGGAGGCCCCCTGAACCGATAAGCTGATCCGGCCGTTCAGGCTGAGCGACGCTTGGCGCGAGTTACGCAGCTTCCTCGATGCCTATGCTGGCCTGGTGATGCCTGATATGCGGCCGGGGCACTCGGTGTCATTACGGAACAATCCTGCCGACGAACCTACCCACTCCATATTTTTGTTGTGATCGACTCCCATCATCGTGCCACGCCCCATGCGTATGATGGTCATAACGGGCATCGGCTGATGTTCCCAGATATACATAATGCGAATCTCCGCCTTGGTCATACCGAAGGGAGTTTGAATGATTGGTTCGAAATTCATGCGTTGCTGGAGAACGTAGTTCGAGCGATAACCTTTCGGGATAGCCTCGACACTCGTACGCGTGGGGTGCAGCATGATTCCGAGACCTGCGAAGGAGAACAACGGCTTCAGTATGTAATTCTCGAGGTCACCAATGTCATCGAAGTCGCTGAGGAATTGAGTCTCGGGCACGCATTCATGCTCGAGATAGGGCAGAGAAAACTTGCTTATGCGAAAGAACCAGTTTGGATGGCCCGCCCACTCCACCTCGAGATCGTCGGTAAATCGGAACTCGAGGCTCGGCTTTATCCTGACGAGCTCGTCGACAATGACTCGGTTGTAAATACGGCTGATCGGGATTCGCACGCCGTTTTTTTCGTAGTACAGACGCCTTCCTTGCTTTTTAACTTGCGAAACATCTACGGTCGTGATGGCCAGCATCTTTTCGGTCAATAGGAAGTCGGGCAAGGTTTTCTGATGCTGGGGGTCGATTTCCAGCAGAATGACGTTTTCGGGATCGTGATTTCGAACGATCACTCGCCGCAGCAGGTCGGTATAGCTTTCCCAATCCAGCCCGCTTAAAAAAAAGCTCAGAGTTCGATCAAGTCCGTACACCTCGGTGTACGTCCTGGCCAGCACAGGCTGGTACGCGTACAAGGACGGGAAGCCCTGCAATTCAACTAGCTTCGGTTGCAAAGCGCCGGCCCGATCCTTAACCAGCCCGAAATCGACCTGGATGAACAGGGGATGCGGCGATTCTTGCGGGACATTAAACTCGGCGGGAATGGATGGTTGGGATTGCTCGAGATATTTTCGCGTCACCAACTGATGAATGAGTTCCTCGCCATAGAGGCACATCTGCCCTAATAAGGCGTAGGGCAGAAAACAGGGGGTCTCGGAAATTCGAAACTCGACTGCGGTCCCGCATTGCTTCTCCATAACCTGGAGGAGCTTGTGATAATTTTCCCGAGAGAAATTCCGGTTGAACCGCTGGCGAAGATCAGCAAGCATCAGACAAGGGTCTCATCGACAATCTGGGCTCGAAGTGAAGTACCTGGCTCAAGAGCAAGAAACGAGTGTCGGCTAGCAGGGGGTAAACCTGGGGCGTCTTACAGGCCGAGCAGAAACTGCCCACGCTGCATAATTTCCTCATCATCAACCCAGATATCGAAATCTCTGCCCACCACGTCAATGTGAGTTGCAGAAAACCAGTCGGCTCCGGTATGCACGCCATAGGGATTGCCAAATGCGATGTGCACTCCGGGGTACTTTTCGTCCTGGAGAATCTCGCCGATGACGTCCTTCAGCTCGACGTTGGTGCCAATAGCGAATTCTCCTACGCGATCGCTATTTTCGTCCGTGTGCGTGTAGCGCCAAAACTCATCCCGCAGTTCTTGATTCTTCGATTCGGCCTCCATTAAGCGGTTGCCTTGTACGCGGATGGTCAGCGGTGTCTGGCGCAAGTCTCCGAACTTGGCGCACAGCCAATCTCCGACCACCCCATCGATGACAAAAGTCCCATTAACCTCGCCGGGAGTCGTGAATACCTCGCCTCCCGGCAAGTTCCCCCATTTGTCGGGGCTGATGATGCCACTGGTCTTCAGCCAGCGATAGTGAGGATTGAGATCGGCCACCAGATCCGTGCCGGCCAGGGTCTTGGCACGGATGCGGCGGGCGCTGCGAACCTTTTCCAAGACCTTGGTGCCGATTCGGTCCACCTTCAGATAATCAGCGCGCATGCCCTCGAGCATGATGCGGTGGTTGATGTTAACCATATGGGCATGGCGAATCTTGCGCCGGTTGACGACATCGGTCATTTGCATGCGCGAGCGCAATTCGTTGGTTTGCGCCTGCACGGCGAAGATGCTCACCTGACTCGTCTCCAAGTCGTCAAGAATTTCGGCAGGCAGATCGGTCAAGGGACGCTCCGCCAGCTCTTCCAGAATCCAGGAACGGTAAGGCGAACCCACCCGTTCGATCTCGCGCACCAGGCTGGCAGCAATTTCCTTGGTCGCCTCATCGGTAATCAAGGTAACTTTCTCTGCCGGCTGTACCCGCAAGCAGACGTTCACCGCATTGCGCGCGCCCGGACTGAGTTCCGGATCGAAAGCGAGCGTAGGGATTGGGCCTTGCGCCTGAGGAAAGGGAACTTTCATGATCTTCTCGCGACCACCGCGGGCGCCGAGTTGGCCACCCCCACTTCGGTTTCCTCGATCATGAAATCAACTACCTTTTTCAAGTCTTGGGTATTGTGGTAAATGGAAAGCTGGCGATCGGCTCCGCTGCCCATTTCGAGTATCTCATGAATGTAGCTGAGCTCCTCACGACAGCCCAATTCATCGACCACGTCGTCCACAAAATCCAGATATTCGCCGATCAAATCTCGCACTGGGACCTCTTTCTGCTTGCCGAAATCGATGATCTTGCCGTCCAGGCCATAGCGCGCTGCCCGCCACTTATTCTCCATAATCAGTGCCCGGCGATATAAACGGAAACCCTGATTGGCGGCATATAGCTTGTACAGCTTCGCCACCGTGGCCTGAATCAAGGCGGCCAGGGCGACGGTTTCGTCTACCCGCAGAGGAATGTCACAAATCCGAAATTCGAGGGTGTTGAAAAAGGGATGGGGGCGAATATCCCACCAGATCTTCTTTGCATTGTCGATGCAGTTGGTCTTGATCAGCAACTTGACGAAATTCTCATACTCGCCCCAGCTGGGAAAATAATCGGGAATGTTGGTACGCGGAAATTTGTCAAACACCTTGCAGCGATAGGATTTCAGACCCGTATTCATGCCCAGCCAGAACGGCGAATTGGTGGAGAGTGCCAGGATGTGGGGGAGAAAATAGCGGGCGTGATTCATCAGCTGGATCGCGGTCTCGCGATCGTCCACGCCGACGTGAACGTGCAAGCCGAAGATCAGGTTGGCGCGTGCCACCAACTGCAAATCTTCGACGATGTTTTTGTAGCGTTCGTCCGGCGTAATCTCCTGCGCGCGCCAATCAGCGAAGGGATGAGTTGCGCCCGCCACCAGGCGCAGGCCATTTTCCTTGGCCAGTGCGATCATATCGCGTCGCAGCTTCTGCACCTCTTTTTTGGCATCTTGAATGCTGTTGCACACCGAAGTGCCGACTTCGACCACCGACTGATGCATCTCGGCCTTGACCCGCTCCTGCAGGAGCATCTTTCCTTTTTCGATGATCTCCGCATGGATGTGTGAGCGCAAATCGCGAGTGATGGGGTCGACCGTCTGATACTCTTCCTCAATTCCGATGGTGAAGATCGGGAGCATGGCAAGCACTCAGCAGAAGGCTTTCATTGACCACTCATTGTAGCGCTACTCGATAGTAGCCAGACTATGCCTTGGCTCGCTTCGCAGGCGGCTTTGCCTGCTGTCTCGCTTGAGACCCCGCCAGGAAAGCTGCCCAATGCAATTCCCCCGCCGGGTTGTCGCTGTTCAGCGCCTTTTTCACCGCCAGTTCCGCTACCGCATTAACGACCCACGCGAAATTCTCCGCGCCCACCGAGTGGATGTCGGCATCGGGGGCAGGGTTCATGAAATCGATGGCGTACGGAACGCCATTCTCGACGGCGAATTCTACTGTGTTGAGGTCGTATCCCAAAGCTCGGCAAAGCGTAAGGGCATCCTTAGTCATACGATCGTGCAGTTGAGGATGGGCACTTGGATTGCCTTTGACATAACGCTCATGATACGGAGCTTTGGGATCGTAGCGCATGATGTGCACCTTTTCCTGGCCGATGACATAGCACCTGAAATATTCCTCAAAATCGACTCCGCGCTGCAGAGTCATACACAGATTACCTGTCTGATCGTAATGACGAAAGAACTCCTCCTGTGAGTGCACCTTGTAGACATTTTTCCAACCTCCCCCCGAGTGCGGCTTAAGGAAGGCCGGGAATCCGATGTACCCGAAGACTTCCTCCCAGTTAAGGGGAAAAATAAGGTTGCGCATCGACTGCTCGCTGGTATCGGGAGGATGTTGTTTGTGAGGTAAGACGACGGTGGGGGGAATGGCCACTCCCAGTTTGGTGGCAAGCGAGTAGTTGAAAAATTTATCATCGGCGCTCCACCAGAATGGATTGTTGATAACGGTGGTGCCCGTGAGAACAGCGTTCTTAAGGTATGCCCGGTAGAAAGGGATATCGTGCGAGATGCGATCGATAATGACGGCATAGCCGCTGGGAGCGGCCATCTTGACGCCGCCCACTTTGACGAACTCGGCCTCGATGCCGTCGGCTCGCATGGCAGTAATGCGCTTCACTACTGCGGGCGGGAAAGTATTTTCCATGCCGAAGAGGATGCCGATCTTCTTGTGGGCCATAGGGCGCTCCGGTGCGATGCGCGGGCTATCTTCGCGCTTGTTAGGAGATTTGGCTAGAGAAAAAACTTCGCCTCCATGCGCTGCCACCAGGGCCAATCGTGGCCCGTATGGTCGCCCCAGATGTCGAGCCGGTGCGGAATCTGTTTCGCGCGCATGATCCGGGAGATGCGCTCGTTTTCAGCACGGCAGATGTCGTCCTCGCCGGTTGCCAGCACGATCGTCATCTGCCGATACCGACTCAGGTACCACTCATCAGTGAGGTTTGAAATGTAATCCGGCGGACAATGAAAGTAGCAGTTTTCGTCATAGTAGCCATCGAGAAACTGGTGGATATCAAAAGCTCCGCCCATACTGACACAATAGGAAACCAGGTCCGGGTGGCGCAGAGCGAAATTCAGTGCATGATAGCCGCCGAAGCTGCATCCTGCCACGGCTAACTGGTTCGACTGGTTACATGACCGTATCCAGGGAAGTAATTCTTTCAGAAGATACCCCTCGTAGTTGATGTGTCGCCGCACGCGATCCCGGGCAGAGATGGCTCTGTTGTACCAGCTCTCGTTATCGACGCTATCTACGCAGAACAGCTGCAATTCATTACGTTCGATCTTCGATGCCACCACGGCCACCATACCGCGATCCTCATAGTCAAAAAATCTGCCCTTTGAGGTGGGGAAGATTACGGCGGGCAAGCCACTGCTACCAAAGACGAGCACTTCCATTGACCGCTCGAGTTCGCGGCTATACTGCTTCTGGTACTCACGATTCATCGTGCCTCTTTGTGAATAGCCGAGGTATGGGCGCTGACTTTAATGCTGAGCCAGGCCGTCATTGAGATGTATACTCAAGCGCCCTGGGCGCGATTCTTGCAACGGCAACCTGCGGCTGGTGACTCGCTCATGGTTAACTTTATTTCAATTCGAGTAATTTTCTCAAACCACTCAATCAGAGAATCGCACCGCGCATCCATGATGCGGGAATAATGACCGCAGCAAATCGCTTCGTCCTTCACCAACGCGGCTCCATAGCTCCCGAGTTCTCTCCTCGATCGCGAGCGACCGGACGAGCTCTGTGCCAACGGGTGAGGGCGCGAGCTCTGCTGAACAACGTTTTGGTAGTGTCCTACCCCCAAAATCCAACGTATTCAGGTGTATTGGGCTGAGCGGTACCTTACGTGCTGGGACCAGCAGGTGTGAATCTTTTGCAGTTGGCCTTTAAAGCAGCGCTGTATATGGCGGCCACTCTGCAGAAATCCTCGTTCCCCAAGAGCGAAACGCGATGGCCGAGGGGTAGATACAGAGAGATTAGGTCTTAGGGTGGCTTGGCTGAAGAGGTGTAGAAAAACTGACAATCGAATTCTCTGCGCCAGCATAAAACCCAGAAGCCGTGCTCGTCGATCTCCGACATAAGGGCTTGCTCGAGCGACAACTTCAGGGGAGTTTCCAACAACTTGACCATCTCATATTAGATATAATGGGTCTGGTCATCGACCCGACATCCGTTCCCTGGCGGACAGCCGTATGCGGAGCAGGTCCCCGCGCCACGCGGTCATGGCATTCCGAATGGAGCAAGCCGGAGATGCCATAGTGGGAGATCTTCGAAGCTATTAACCGCGTGATCTGCGCTCTTCCGAGAGCTGCGATTTAGCGCACGACCTGCTGCTGGCTGTCTCGTGCCTGCGGTGCCACGGTGGGTGGGGCGGCGCGACTTGATGCGACAGACACACGGCATTGCCACTTCTACTATGACCGCTCCGTTGTCGAGGACGTGGGACTGAGATGGACGTGCTCAGCCTGCCGCAGCCTCGTTCGGCTATTGGGTTTTCGCGAATGCGAAAGTCATTTTCGGGGCATGGCGCCAGGTACGTGCTCCGGCGCGTTTGCCGTTAAGAGTTTCTAATTTGAAGGAAGGATTAAACAGATGCAAAACGAAGTAACAGAGGCAGCGGCGGCTGTCGCCAACAATGGTCAGACTGGAACAGGCGCCGCGAAGTGCCCGATTGCGCACGGCCCGCGCGGGCGCAGGAACCGCGACTGGTGGCCTGACGCCCTGGACATCTCGGTTCTTCACCGAAACTCCCCCTTGTCCGACCCCATGGGGCAGGGGTTCGACTATAGCAAGGCGTTTGAAAGCCTCGATCTCGATGCGGTCATTAAGGACCTGCATGTCTTGATGACAGACTCCCAGGATTGGTGGCCAGCCGATTTCGGCCATTATGGCGGGTTGATGATCCGCATGGCATGGCACAGCGCAGGGACTTATCGAATTACCGACGGGCGCGGCGGCGCCGGCGGCGGGCAGCAACGCTTCGCGCCGCTGAATAGCTGGCCGGACAACGCGAACCTGGACAAAGCGCGCCGGTTGCTGTGGCCCATCAAGCAGAAATATGGCGAGAAGATCTCGTGGGCC
>JAFATF010000716.1 GCA_019244045.1 Acidobacteriota bacterium | reverse complement strand
CGAATTTGCTGACTTGCCGCGAAAGGCTCAACGCAAGCAGGGACTGACCAAAGGCGTAGCGCGTGCGCGTGTTTCCCAGAAACCAGTTCCAGCCTTCGCCACGGCCGCGCAGTTCACCGCTAATCGTGAGCGCTCCCAAAGTAAGGGGCGGGGGAGCGTCAGAGGAATCGGGGAAAAGCTCGTCGCTGGTTTCAGCGCGCGCCCCTCGCGCTGCGGCCAAAAAAGAAAGGAAGAAGGCGAGGACAACGATCAGCCGGTCGAAAGCGCGCCAGCACACTCCCGGCCACCGGTAATTCTGGATTTGCAACCGCGCGTCCATTCTCAACTGAAACCGTGGCGATAAGCGGCAGGAAAGTGACCGTGGCAAACGCTCTCCCGGACATGGCAGTCAATACAACGTTCGGGTTCCGCTTCTCCGCATCGCTTCCGTAGCTTTTGCCGTGATCTGGTTACGTACGTCCCAAAGTTCTTTATAGAAGAGATGCTCCATGCGCTGATGTAGCACCTCGACCGGAGTACCCATGGTACCTACTACGCCGCCCCCAATGATTCGCTGGGCCAGTTTTAGATGATGAAAGCGGAAAATGTGCACGCGCTCATCGAAGTCGAGGAGACGTTCCGCAACGTCGTGCAAGGCGAAGTGTTCTTGGTGATGGCGGTAGAGCTCGTCAATGCCCAGATGGGCGCGCTCGAGTTGCACGTAAAATGCCTGCCCAAGCCGCGGTCCTATGTGCAGCAAAGCGAGAAAGCCGGGGGAATCAAGCCCGCTGCCGTGACCGAGGCCGGCGCGGATCAGATGGTAATCATAGGGCGTGATGGTTTCAAGGATGTGCAGCAGCGCAATGGGATAATCAATCTCCATGTTAGACCGGCGAATCAGCCGTGCCGCGTTGAGCAAGTCCCCTTCCGCGATGTGCGTCAAAGCCCGCTCCAGTTCAAAGGCGGCACCCTTGAGGAGTAGCTCCGAGCTTTGATGGACTACCTGGAAGGTGAGTTCGTCTGGGTGGAGGAGCTGGGCGGGATGCTTTTGCAAGGCCAGCAGCTCATCGGTTCGCAGGTAGCGCTCGTAGTCGGACCCGGCGGCGCCGGGCAGTATGGGCTTGCGAAGTTCGTCTTGGTTGCTCATGGGCGAATTACGATTTGATGATAAGCTGCGAACCGCTCGCTCACGTTCCCGCCCCCCTCCATTGCACATCCAGTTCCGGCGGGACGATCTGGCCATCGCGCATGTGCATGATGTGGTCGCCATAGCGGGCGGCTTCGGGGTTGTGTGTGATCATCATCACCGTTTGACCGAGCTCGCGGTTTGACTGACGGAGCATGCGCAGCACAATTTCGGAATTCTCCGAGTCCAGATTGCCCGTGGGCTCGTCAGCCAGCACGAGCGCGGGATGATTAATGAGCGCCCGGGCCAGCGCCACTCTCTGCTGCTCGCCTCCGGAAAGCTCCGACGGGCGATGCTTTAAGCGATTGCTGAGCCCGAGCAAGGAAGTGATTTTTTCAAAATAGGTAACGTTAGCGGCGCCATTTTTCCCGGCGATGTCTTGAGCGATTAGAATGTTCGAACGCGCGTCCAGTGTGGCCAAGAGGTTAAATTTCTGGAACACGAATCCAATCTTGCGCTTACGCATCTCGGTGCGTTGCGAGTCGGATAGTTCAGCAAAATCGTCACCCTCGATCACCACGCGGCCAGAGTCGGGTCGCGTCAGCCCGCCCAGTAAATAAAATAGCGTCGACTTACCGCTGCCGGAAGGACCCACGATGCTGACGAACTCGCCTCGCTCTACACTGAAGGAGACTCCGCGCAGTGCCGGCACCTGGATCTTGCCCACGCGATAGCTCTTGTGCAGGTTATCGGCCTCAATGAAGGCGCCCATGGCAGACATCGATATTACACGAAGGCAGGATCAGGGCGTGCTCAGCCGAAAAGTCGCGCTGATCGGAAGGGCCGGCGACTGGGCTCCGCTTACGCCACGTTTGCGGTCTCCGGCAGCCGATTCTGAGGACGTTTAGGGCCGCGCTTGCGAATGAGCAGCAGGCGGATGCGCTCCAGCAGTTCCGCAGGGGCGTACATGCCTTTGGGCAGAAATACGTCGGCTTGTGTATCGCGATCGTAGATTCTCACCTTGCCGGAAAGCAAGATGGCAGGAGTCTCCGGCGAAAGGGCTTTGATTTCGTGGATCAGGCGGGTGCCATCGAAACCCGGCATTACCAGATCGGTGAGGACCAAGTCGACGCCGCCCTGCTTAAAAATCTCGACTGCGTCTTCTCCTCGGACACAGGTCAATACCCGATAACCGCGAGTCTCAAGTAGAACCTTACGGATAGAAAGCGACTGTTCATTGTCGTCGACGCAGAGGATCGTTCTTTTGGGTTTCATCGCTATCTCGCGGCTTGGGAACGCTGGGAGTAGCCAGTGTCCGGTGAAACGTTTTTTTGAATTTTTGGAGAATGAAAGCGAGGAGAATGCTACGGCGAGAGCGCACGCCTGTAAAGTGTCAGAGATGCTAATGGGAAGAAAGTTGCATTGAAAACTTTTTTGAAATATGCCTCTTCCAATTTTTCAAGAAAAGCGGACTGTGCGCTTCAGAGGAAAACTTCACCGCGCATGATTTCCACAACGTTGCCTCCGACGCGAACGTTGACGATTCGGTTAGCCGCTTTGGTTGCGCGGACGAAAATGCGGCTGCGGCGTCTCATCTCTACGCCTTGCTCGATCAGCACGCGTTCCTCAGAAGCCGCGACGCCATGGGCTACCATCCATGCTGCGGCGCATCCCGCGGCCGATCCGGTGGCCGGATCCTCGCCGTTGTAGAAGAACATGCGAGCTCGCAAGCGGGCCGTGGCCTCAGCCGTCTCACGTGTCACAAAGTAAAAGAACTTGCCACCGCTGGTCGCCAGATATTGGCTGACGCGGGCGAAGTCGATGTGTAGCGCTTCGAGGGTGGCCAGGGAGCGAAGAGGCACGATAGTGAAAGCGACGCCGGTTGATACACTTTGAACGGGCAGCGAGCTGTCGATCGAGTCCGCGGTCAGGCCGCAGACCTGGGCAACCGCCGCAGGATCGTGGGTTGAGCCAAACTGCGGATCAAGTTGTGTCATTTCGCCAAAGCAAGGACTACCGGCTTTGTCTTCGAAACTTACGGGGACTCTGCCGACATCGAGATCAAGAGCTATCTCGCTTACACCGCTACTGCCGCGCAGAACGAAAGCCGTGCCCAGGGTGGGATGCCCGGCGAAGGGCAATTCTTCCTGAACAGTGAAGATTCGCACGCGGGTGGCACGCGTCGCGGCCTGCGCGTTGGAACTCGCCGGGAGAATGTAAGTGGTTTCCGACAAGTTCATTTCCCGAGCCAGGGCCTGCATCTCGTCCGCCGACAGCTCGCTCGCGTCGAGAAATACGGCCAGGGAATTTCCTTCCAACGGCGTAGAAGTGAAGACATCGACTTGCACCATCTGCAAACGCTTTCTCAACAGCCACTCCTTAACGCGGTACGGGTAGGTGATCGTTCCCACATAGGACGGCGGACCAGGTCAATAGAGGGCGAGGGACTGCCGCCACTCGTTCATCCGATGCGCGAGCTTAGCTCGAGGATGCGAATTTGCCATTCATCGAAGGCAAGCGGGCAACACAGCAAATCTCGCTGGAACGCGACCCCAGATGCGATCGCCCGCGAAGGCACGAAAGCGGGTTGCCTGCCGGTGCTGCGGGATCATCTGGCGCGATGGTCGTCGAATGTGAGAAGCCTTGAACTTGCTGTGCAACTCAGAAGCAGCTAACGGTTCGCGGGCCGGGCGGGAAGGCGCAGGCTCAGAGGGGGGAAAGCTCGTTTTCCTTTTCCTCCTTGCGCTCTCTGGTGAGTCTTCTTTCGAGAAATTCCCGGGCCAAATCCTGACCGCCCAGGCCAAAGGCAAGTGCCAGCCCGAGCATGATGGCTCCAAATCCGATGCCAAAGGCCAGAATGATTGTTTGCTCGGCTATACCAAGCTCTTCAAATACCATGGACACGGTGAAGATGATGAGAATCAGGCGGACGGACAGGCTCAGCAGGCGTGGCGAGCGGGAATGGGCATTCACTGCGGCCAGCAATGTGGCTCGAGAGAAGAAGCTGGCAGCCAGCAGACCAAAGAAAAGGATTACCAGCGCCACGAATAATCGCGGCAGGAAAAGAAAGAATCGCGAGACATGTTCTTCAAATCCCCCGATGCCCAGGGCGCTCACACCCAACAGGATGAAGCCGATCCATGCCACCCAGAACACGAAGCTGCTCAACAGTTCCGTGGACGAGGGCAGGGCTGCTTTCTTCAGCAACTGTGTGGCTCCAGCATTTTCCGACAGCTTGGCGAATTTAGTCAGGCGCAAGATGCTACGCGCGATCATTTTCAGCAGATACGCAATAAGCCAGCCCACCAGCACGATGATGAGCATTACAATCAGGCGAGGCAGGTACTGGGCAAAACCCCGCGCCAGTTCCTGCGTGGTTTGCGTCAGCTCATTCATGATCATTTCCCGCATAGATCTCTCACTTTCCACCATTCCATGTGTCGAGCAGATATGGTTTTAACCGTTCGAATTCTGCGCATTGACATTCGATGCTGCTCTCGATCTGTTCTGCCGAGGTGCTCTCGTTTTCGGAGATGAAAGTCAGGGTTCGTCCGCGATAGAGAGGAACGAGCGCTTGAATGATGTGGTCACGGTTGATGACCGACCTGTGATAGGCGGCGGCAAATTCGTACACGGTCCTGGCCCACAATTCGGCGCCATATTTCCCGGCGCCATTCCCGCCGCTCGCCAATCCCACCAATTCTTGCAAGGTGGAAGGAGAAAGAATAGAGCGGAAAACCGGTTCGAGCTCAGACACACCGGTAGTAAACATCTCCCACAGCCGGTTGCGATCGACGCTCACCGGCTCCAGAGTGACTTCCGCGGGTGAGCCGAAGGTGGGCACAGGCGCCAGGCCGTTACTGGCACTCCAGACGGGAAAGTTCGTGTCGAGAGACGAGAACAACACCCCTACGGTACGCCGCATGGCTGCCACAAGGTCGCTAGAGGTGCCCTCAACCGGAGCTTTGGTTCCGAGAAATGCCTGGCATAGGTGGAATCTTCCGGCCATCGCTTTCGTGGTCAGGCCCATCTCCGGACCGATTCGGCCCAGCTCGTCGTTCCACTCTTCGGTGGCGAGAAAATCAGTCGCCAAGCGGTCAGAAACCGCAAATTCGGAAGCATAGGGCTCGCGGATCGCATAACCGTAGACGGCTCGGGTCATGGGATAAAGCAAGGTGCGCATGAGCAGGCCTTCGAACTTGTGACGCCGGTAGACCGGAGTTACCAGATCAAAGTTGTCCTTGTAGATGGGAACCGCCAGGCGCTGAATCCACTGCGGCTCGACCGAGTCCGGAGAGACCACAACCGCTACTTTGGCGCGCAGCAATTCGGCAGCTGCCAGCATCGTGCGCAGTGCCGCTCCCGCATCGGGACCATCGGCGTATTGGGTGCTGATCGAGTGGAGCGTCCGTAAAGTAAAGAGGTTGGAGGCGTGCTGGGCATCGCTGATGGAGGCGCCGGCCACCAGGTCTGGCGTGCCGTCCCGCGATCCCCCGTCGGCGTTAATAATGACCACTCGCTCCCGGGGGAAGCACTTGAGAATGCCGGCCTGGATATTCTGGATAACCGGGCCAATGGTTTTGGCGTTGTTGTGGGTAGGCACGCCAATGAGGATGTCGACCTCGCCCACATTGATGAGTTGGCGAAGAAACTCATCTGTCAAGAAGCTTTCTTCGGCCAAGCCCCGTTCTCCTCGAAGTCATTTAGGTTTCTCCATTCGCACCCGGTTCGCTTGCCCCGCCATCAGATTCGCCGCAGCCGGAACCAGTAAAATTGATATGGACCCATAGTTAAAAGGTAAGGCAAATCACCGATACGGGGGAAGATATTCTTGCCAAACATCTCCACCAATATATTGCCTTTGTACGGTCGCAAATCAAGTTCGACAGCCTGCGCGGCATTGGAAAGATTATTGACTACCAGCACGGTTTCCTTTCCCAGTTGCCGTATATAGGCGAGTACCCGGTGGTTGGCCGGATAAAGAAACTCAATCGAACCGGATCCGAAGACCGGAGTCGAACGGCGCACCTTGATGATGTGCTTCATCCAGGAAAACAGGGAGTGATCGGTGCGCTTCTGCGACAGCACATTAACCGCCGGATAGCCATAGAGCGGATTCAAAATGGGTGGCGAGTAGAGCCGTTCGGGGTCGGCGGTAGAAAAGCCGCCGTTCCAGCCCGCGCTCCATTGCATGGGAGTACGCACTCCGTTGCGATCACCCAGATAAATATTGTCGCCCATGCCGATTTCATCTCCGTAATAGATGATGGGTGTTCCCGGCATCGACAGGAGCATGCCATTCATTAATTCAATGCGACGGCGGTCGTTATCGAGCAGTGGAGCTAGACGCCGCCGTATTCCCAGATTCAAGCGCATCGCTTTGTCGGTCGCATACATGTCGTACATGTAGTCGCGCTCAACGTCGGTCACCATTTCGAGGGTCAATTCATCATGGTTCCGCAGAAATAGGCACCACTGGCAGGTGGGTGGAATAGCGGGGGTCTGGTGCAGGATCTCGGTGATTGGTTTGCGATCTTCGAGGCGCAATCCCATGAACATGCGCGGCATGAGAGGAAAATGGAAGGCCATGTGGAATTCATCGCCGTTCCCGAAGTAGGGGCGCAGATCGGCGGGCCATTGATTGGCCTCGGCCAAGAGCATGGTGCCGGGAAACTGCTCGTCGACTTTGCGGCGCAATTCCTTAATTAAGACGTGGGTCTCGGGGAGATTCTCGCAATTGGTACCTTCGCGCTCGATAAGGTACGGCACTGCGTCGAGCCGGAAGCCGTCCACCCCCATATCCAGCCAGAATTTCATAATCTCCCACATTTCGGCGCGCACTGCGGGATTGTCCCAATTCAGATCGGGCTGATGGCCGAAGAATCGATGCCAGTAATATTGCTTGGAGACGGGGTCCCAGGCCCAGTTGGACATTTCCGTATCGAGAAAGATAATGCGGGTACCGCGGTACTTATTGTCGGTGTCACTCCAAACGTACCAATCCCGGCGGGGATTATCGTGGGAACTGCGCGACTCCTGGAACCAGGGGTGCTGGTCGGAGGTGTGGTTCAGCACCATTTCGATAATCACCCGCAGCCCCAAATCATGCGCCGTCGACAGGAATGCGCGAAAATCTTCCAGGCTGCCATAGCTGGGATGAACGGAGCGATAGTCCGAGATGTCGTAGCCATCGTCCCGCAGGGGCGAGGGGAAGAAGGGCATCAGCCAGATGGTGTTGGCACCTAGTTCTTGGATGTAATCCAGACGTTGAGCCAGGCCCTGGAAGTCACCGATACCGTCGGCATTACTGTCATAAAATGAGCGAACGTGGATCTGGTAGATAATGGCATCTTTGTACCACCCAGGCTCTCTTTTCAGGGGCACAGGTAATCCTCTCGATGGGCTGTCGGCCACTCGTGCGGTCGAATCGTAGGCAAGATCAGCAGCTCGCAGAAAAATGGGGACTTCTCCCCGGCCGTCGCAGCATTTAAGCTTAGAAGCGCATTCAATCTTAATTGACGAACCGGGCGACGGGGCAATACTGCCTGATGCCCACCAAAATAATCGTGAGTTTCCCAATTGAGGAGTTTGAGGGGTGACCTTTCAGGCGATTGCGTGTGACTATGACTCCACTCTGGCGCACGAGGGACGGGTCGCGCCTGAAACCTTGCTGGCGCTCGGCCGGGCTCGGGCCGCGGGGCGGAAACTGATCCTTGTCACCGGGCGCACCTTGGATGACCTGCGCACGGTCTTCCCTGAGCTCGGACGGTTCGATCTCATGGTGGTCGAAAACGGCGCGGTTGTCTTCAATCCCAGCTCGCAGTTTGAGGAATTTTTGTGTCCTGAGCCCGCGGTAAAATTCCTGTCGGGTCTCTCGCAGGCGAAAATTCCGTTTTCCCTGGGAAAGCGTGTGGTGGCCAGCAAGCGGCCTTACGAAAGTGAGGTGCAGCGGCTCATCGATCGTTTGCACGTGGACCTCGCTGTCATCCTAAACCGGGAATCTGTCATGATCCTGCCTCAGGGTATCGACAAGGGTACGGGACTGCGCGCGGCCTTAAGGATCCTGACTCTCGCGCCTTCCGAGGTGGTGGGAATCGGGGATGCGGAGAACGATCTCGCCTTCTTGCGCCTGTGTGGCTTCTCCGCGGCGGTAGCGAATGCCATCGACGCTTTGAAGCGGGAGGTTGACTATGTTACCGGGCAGGACGACGGCGCCGGCGTCGCTGAAATCATCGAACAGGTGATTGCCGGAGGTCCGCTGGTCGAAGCCAGAGACTCATAAGAGCGCTTTCAAGAATGCCGGTCCGGGCTAGCAGATGAATCAGGATGATATTTTGCTGCGCTCGCGCTGCTTTCAAACTCCCAAGCTCTTGGCAAATACCGAAGGCTCCGCTTGGTCTAAGCGCACTTCCGACAGGCTGCCGATGAGATTGGCCGCCCAGCGATAGACATTCTGCTCTCTCACGATTTTACGCATGTGCTCCATGCGGGTCTGCCGGTCTTCGGCCCGCATTTCGAGCGCTGAGCGAATAGCCTCGGCGGTTTGTTCTATATCGTAAGGATTGACCAGCAGAGCATCCCGCAGTTCGCGGGCGGCTCCGGTAAATACGCTCAGAATCAACACTCCCTGCTGGTCATGGCGCGAAGCCACGAACTCCTTAGCCACCAGATTCATGCCGTCATGGAGGGAAGTGACCAGGCAGACGTCGGCGATACGGTAAAAGCGCTCAATTTCCTGGTGATTGTGCTGACCCTTGCGAAAGATAATTGGTTTCCATTTGCCGGTGGCGAACTTCCAATTAATGCGTTCCGCCTCAGCCTCCACCTCCCCGAACAGGTCGTGGTATCGCTTGATGTGGGTTCGGCTGGGTGCCCCGATCTGGATAAAGCTGAACTTACCGCGGTAGGAGGGGTAATGTTCGAGCAGGCGCTCGATGGCCAGGAAGCGCTCCTGAATGCCTTTCGTGTAGTCCACCCGATCGACCCCGACCCCCAGGTACGTGGCTTCAATCCCCAGTTCCCGCAAGAGGACACCTCTCTCAATATAGGCAGACTCACCACTGGGCGGATTTTCGTCGAAGTCTACGCTAATCGGGAATGGCAGGACACTGGTGCGATGCTCTTCGCGGTTGACCGCGAAGTGCTCCCAGTCGACTCTTGATTCAAGAGTACGGTCTACGGTCTGCAGGAAGTTGTTGCAGTGCGATTGAATGTGGAATCCGATCAGGTCCGCCCCCAGCAGCCCGTCCAAGAGTTCCCTTTGCCACGGACAGATGCTGAATGCCTCTGGATTCGGCCAAGGTATATGCCAAAATATGGCGACTCGCGCGTCGGGTCGCTCTTTCTTAATCAGGCGCGGTAGTAATGCAAAGTGATAGTCCTGAGCGAGAAGCACGGGCCGCTCGATGCCGGACATCTCGTCAAGCACGGCGTCAGCAAACCTTTGGTTAGCCATCTGATAGTGCTTCCAATCCGATGCGCGAAAGATGGGACGGGTGTGCGCGATGTGGCACAGAGGCCACAAGCCTTCATTCGCAAAGCCGTAGTAGTAGCCTTCCTCCTCCTCTTTGGTCAGCCACACGCGACGCAAGGTGTAGCGGTGGTCGTCTGGCGGAACCCGCAGACGATCGTTTTTGTCCACCACCTCACGGTCGGCCTCGCCGCTGCCATGAGCGATCCAAGTTCCATCGCAGGCGCACAGGACGGGTTCAAGCGCGGTGACTAGCCCGCTGGCGGGCACGATTGCCTGGATGGTCTTGCCCTGCCGGGTATGGAAGTAGGGCTCGCGGTTAGAAACTACGAAAAGGCGACTGTCTCCGAGCCGGCCGCGTACGTGAACGCAGAGCCGTTCCGCAGTCCACAGCGATGCGGCGGCGGCGCGCAGTTCCGCCTCCTTCTCAGCGGCATTGCGCGCCGCAGTGAGACTTTGTGCGAAGGTTTCAACTTCCTTGGCCAGAGGGAAAAGCAGATCCATGTCTGGAGCCTGAGCCGATGCCCGGCCGGTGCGCAACGCCTTCATCCATTGCGCCGCCCGGGCGATTGGTCCGGCGATGCTCCAGCGGACAATCAGCAGGGTGATCAGAGCGATGAGCAGCACCTGCACCAGCACACGGAAAAAAGTCTCTCGCCAGACACGCGCTTTCTGCGCCTCAATGTAGGTGGCGTCATGAATGATGGCCAAAGCCCCAATCACTTGCTCATCTTTGTGCAGCGGAACTGCATAGATGTTTGATGCGCCGCCGCCTTGGTGGACAAACTCGGAGATGCCATGATTGTCGATCATCGACTGGCTCACCGCATGCGATTGGCTTGCCAGGCTCGAGGCCAGGCCAGGCGTCACCGCCAGCAGCGTGCCCTCACGGTCGACTATGACGACGCCCTCGAGGTGCTCGCGGTTGCCGAACTGGCCGACAATTTTCTGCAGCCGGCGGGAACCCTTGCCGAAATATGGCTCCACGTTTTGCGCCAGGCTCTCGGCCAACACTTCGGCGCGGTGCTCGAGATCCTGGCGCAGGCTGCGTTTCTGCGCGCGCACCTCATAATAGGAGGAAACCAGGGAAACCAGCGTGATTCCCAAAATGAGGGAAACGATTAGCCGAATATTGAGGAGCCGCATGCCACCCTCCCGGGCCGTACCCAAGAACCTAGCTGCCGAACGATTGCTGAAGGCGAATTTTCGTCATTCGAACCCCCGTTCCGGCGCTGACCGAAAGTGGCCGCTACGGCATTATCGCGACTTGTAGCGAGCGAGGATGCAGGTAATTGCTCAATATCTCCAATGCAACTTAGGATTCAAATTACCACAAAACCCTGCAGGCGCCCTAACCCAAGAGTTCACTTCCGGTATTCCTTGCCCTGAGTTGCCGGCAGGACTGGGCCTGGGTTTTCGGCCGAATGACCTTGGGCGCTTCGCGGTCCTTACCATGGTGTGGGCGCGGCGATCGGCTGCCCCGTTGATCCAGCTACGCTTGCACCAAAACCCGACTGTGCCAGACCGCCGATCGGTACCGCATGAGGAGTTCTCGAGCTCTCGCCGGCAACAATAAAGCTCTTGTGACAGGCTGGTTGCCTATCGGTCATAGCTCTGGTTTAGCAGGCGCAGGCGCTCGGCCAGATCCCCTGTCAGCGCGTCCGGGCGCGCTCGCCAACGCCAATTCCCGCTCGCTGTGCCGGGCAAGTTCATGCGAGCCTCGCTGCCCAATCCCAAGACGTCCTGTAAGGGAATAACGGCCGTGTCGGCCAGCGAAGCGAGGACGCTGCGAATCAGAACCCAGTTGATAGGTTGGTCCGTGAAGCCGAGGTACTGGCGGGCGAAGGCATGCTCCTTAACAACATCTTCCCGGGTGCGGATGCTGTCCCCGCCTCCCTGGTTATTCCACCAGCCCACGACTGTGTCATTGTCGTGGGTTCCGGTATACGCTACAAGGTTGCGCTCGTAGTTGTGGGGGCGGAAGCTGGGGCCTTGCGGATCATTCCCGAAAGCAAACTGCAGGATAGCCATTCCGGGGAATCCGAACTGCCGGCGCATTTGCTCCACTTCGGGCGTAATGACCCCTAGGTTCTCGGCGATAATGGGCAGATCGCCAAGCTCGGCTTCGATTGCCGAAAACAGCCGGGCTCCCGGACCTTTTTGCCAGCGGCCGTGCTCGGCGGTCTGGTCGCTTGCCGCGACCTCCCAATAAGCCTCGAAACCGCGAAAGTGGTCGATGCGCACATGGTCATAGAGACGCAAGGCTGCGCGAAAGCGCTCTACCCACCAACGATAGCCAGTACTCTCGAGCACTTCCCAGTCATAAAGGGGGTTGCCCCACAACTGCCCGGTGGCGCTGAAATAGTCAGGTGGCACGCCCGCCACTTTGGTTGGATTGCCTTGCTCGTCTAACGCGAAGAATTGACGATTGGCCCACACATCGGCGCTATCATGCGCCACATAGATAGGAATGTCGCCGATGATCTGAACCCCGTGTGCCTGGGCATAAGCGCGCAATTGCTGCCATTGCTGAAAGAATGCAAACTGCAAGAACTTGATGATCGCAATTTCGTGAGCCAGACGGGCGGTCTCGGTCTTTAAAGCACCCGGCTCGCGACGGGATACCTCCGGCGGCCATTTTGTCCAGGTGACACCTCCGTGCGCATCTTTCAAGGCCATGAATAGCGCGAAGTCGTCGAGCCACCCGGCATTGCCCTGACAGAAGTGGTCGAATTCGCTTCGATCAGCAAGATTGTCGTCAAAAAACGTTTCAGCAGACTTTCTGAGCTGCGCAATCTTGAATCGAACGGCGGCGCCAAAATCAACCTGTTCGGAAGGGAAAGTACAGGCATCGTGGAGTTCGCCGCGCGCAAGAAAGCCTCTGTCGGCAAGTTCATCCAGGCTGATCAGGAGCGGATTTCCCGCAATCGAGGAAAAACACTGAAAAGGCGAGTCGCCGTAACCGGTGGGATTCAACGGCAGGACCTGCCAGAGCTTGTGACCTGCCTCGGCCAGAAAGTCGACAAAGCGATAAGCTTGCTGACCGAAATCTCCAATGCCATGCCCACCAGGCAGTGAGGTCGGGTGGAGCAAGATGCCGCTGCGTCGTCGAAATCTCATGGATCGAGGTACGAGCTGTTCCCCCTAATCTTACCTGCCCGGGAACGTCTCGGGTGGGCACTCGAGCCCGATCGTACAAAGCACCTTGAACTGCTGCCAAGCTTTCCCCTGAGCCCGATCGCTCCGGCGTCGCCTACGTTGACAGCACTTTTTC
>JAFATF010000045.1 GCA_019244045.1 Acidobacteriota bacterium | reverse complement strand
CGCCTGCGCTTCCACCAGCTCGTGCACGCACTCGTCGCGCTCATACTCCACGGCCGTGGCGTTCCACTCCACCACCACCTGCTGCCGCTCGCCGGCGCTAAGCAGCTCAATGTCACGAATCCGCTGCTCCGGATTTCGCGCTATGCCTTCCAGTAGTCTCAGGAATCTTTCTTGATGAGCATCGAGCTCTTCGGGGGTGTAAAGAGTCGGGTTTGCATCAAAATCAATCCGTAACTGGCCATTGTCGGATTGGTCATAGATGACGAATGATAAATCATCAACCGGTCCATTAGAAAGGTTGTGCAATGCCGCACAGCATCCGGCAAACTGAATAGGCCGGTCAAACCGCATCACATTAATCGTCGGACCAAATAACCGATTATGATGAGCAAGCAAGCCCAGATCCCGGCGGAGATCTTCAAATCGATAACGCTGGCGCCGCAGGCTGCGACCAATCTCGACTGCGATCTGTTCTACAAGCTCTACAATACGCATGTTCCCGTGAAGGAACACGCGCAGCGGCAAAACATTAGAGAACATCCCGGGCGTCTCTCGAGCAAGTGCTCCGATGCGGCCCGTGACAGGTAGACCAAGAACCAAATCCCGGGTATTCGTCAGTCGGTATAGGTAAGCCGCCAATGTTGCGGCTACCATCGCTGGCAGATCCGCACCTCTCCGGGTTTTCGAGAGACGAAGGCTCGCCGTGGTAGGTCCGGACAGGTACGCACTCCGACGTAGAAACCATTCAGGACCGGCGACGCCACTAGTGAGTGCAGCGCGAGTAGAAAGGGTCACTGGGACCGGGCAATCTGCCATGCAGTTCAGCCAATACTGCCGGTCTCGTTGAAACTGCTCTGATGCGCGATAATTGCGATCCTCTTCCAATAGATTCTCTAACCGGCTATAACGGCCTTGTTGAACAGGAACTCCGGCAACAATTGCAGTGTAGACTTCGGCTACCCGTCGTATGAACAGGCCGCCACCGTACCCATCGGTAATTATGTGATGGCAGCGCAGATACCAGAAGAACTTGTCTGCTGCGATTTGGAATAGGATGCTAGCAAAAAGCGGGCCACGCGCAAGGTCGGTCGTCTGGGTAAGATCAGACTTCATCCACTTTATAGCTGCTGCCTCTGGATCGGATTCCGAACTCACATCCCCAAAAGGCATGGACAGCTCAAATAGCGGGTCAATAATTTGTCTTTGGCCATCATCCTGTTCCACAAGTCGGACACGAAGCATATCCGCTTCTTCGACAACGAGCCTTACTGCGCGCTCAAATAGCACCGGCTCGATTCTCCCCTGAATACTGACATACTGGCCGATGTTGAACTGCGGACTTATAGGATCCAGTACCTGTGCGAGCAAGATTCCGTTCTGCGCCGCTGAAAGAGGATGGCACACCTTTGATTCACTTTGAGTCATCGAAGACCTCTGGACCGCGGTTCACTGCGGACTTGAGTAAGGAGACAAGCGTTCCAATCTGATGCCTTAGATGCCTTAAGAGGAAGAGCACAACGATACCGATCAGGTACGCGCTCTGGCATCGCGCGATAACCACATTGCACGGCCGAAGTCTGCTTTGTTTGCTGCCCTTGTGTTGATCCTTCCACTTGCATACGGTTGATTCGAATTCTGCATGGCGGCACGATGCCGAAAATACGCAGCCCGCCGCCCTCATTAAGAAGTCATAAATGTAGCCTTGGATCTGAGCACGACAGTACCGGTTAGCGGAAGGATGCGCTTTATGCCGGCCAGATTCTGAGGCTTTCCAGCTTCGAGCCCCACTCTGGAATCCCTTTGCAACCCCAGCGATGCTCTGGTCGACACCGCGAATTTGATCTACCACTACCTTTTGTAGTGATTTTGTCCGGGTACAAATGCGAACTAGTTACAGCCTTACTGCACATTGTCGGCTCGGGATGCCTCCCGCAGGGTTTTTGGTCGCATGTCGGTCCAGTTTTGCTCAACGTACTCCAGACAAGCCTGCCGCGTGTCCGCGGAGTGGACCACGGTCCAGCCTGCAGGTACATCAATGGTGGTGGGCCAAAGTGAATATTGTTCTTCATCATTAGATAAAACCAGATAGGTACGGTTATCATCTTCAAAGGGATTAGTCATAAATCAGTACACGTGCTAGGGGTGTTCCTCTTCAAAAAATTAGTCATAAATCCTCCGGTAACCGGTAAATAGAATCAAATCTTAGCCGCTCCCTAGCCATTTGTCAACTGAAATATTTCGAGTAAAGGATGAGCAATACCGCACAATTTCAAAATGATGGGTCCTAATCATAAGGATTAACCATAAATCCTCCGGTAAATAGAATCAAATCTTAGCCGCTCCCTAGCCATTTGTCAACTGAAATATTTCGAGTATGTCGTCAACATGGTTCTTCCGCCATTTTGGTGAAGCCTGAATTGGCTAAGGTGTTTCACAGCATGGATTTGGGCGCGATTTTCAGTTTTCTGCTAATTGGCTGCAAATAGTTGAGAATACGGCCTTGATCACCAAAAGTGCGGATGAACCTACGATCTGTCCGGTTCAATTCACAGATGATCTGTCCGCTTTGAAAAAACGGAGGCGGAACGGTGAGGCTGGAACTTGGAACCCAGCCGAACCTATTCCGGCTCCGAAATGGAGCGGATGATGAAACGACAAGACGTGTTATTGAAAGTCATGGCGAGGAAGATGACCTGGTGGCAGGCGGCCGAGATCATCGGGGTCACGGATCGCACCATGCGACGCTGGCGCGAACGCTTGGAGCAAGACGGCTATAACGGGCTGGCGGATCGGCGCAAAGGCAAACCGAGCTTCCGGCGCGTGCCGCTGGCGACCTGCGAGGAAGTGCTACGGCTGTATCAGGAGCAGTATTTTGACTTGAGCATCCGGCACTTTCACGAGAAACTGTAGGAGGAGCATGGCATCGAGTTGAGCTACATCTGGGTGCAACAAGCCTGGCAAGGAGCCGGGCTGGTGAAAAGACATGGACGCCGAGGGCCCCATCGGCAGCGCCGGGAAAGACGCCCGCTGCCCGGCATG
>JAFATF010000679.1 GCA_019244045.1 Acidobacteriota bacterium | reverse complement strand
ACCACCCGCGACTGCACGCCGTCCGATTGCGTCGAGGGCATGCAGCCGAACGGCTTCAGCGCCAGCACCATATGGCACAGGTGATTCACGGTGTAGTAGACATTTTTGCCGACCTCCATGTGGCCTTCTCCACCGCGTGCGAGCTGGTGGTAGAAGGGGTGCGCCAGTCGTGCGAGCTCCTTTTGGGGAATCAAATGGTGCGCCGTGTCGCCCATATGCTTGATCGTGCGGTGATAAAAGTAGGTCCACATCGCGCTCCCTGCGCGCAAGCCGCCTGTTTTCTTGAATAGCTTCAGTTCATTGGCGAGACGCTTTTTGACCTCGTACCACTGGGGGTCCCGGTAGGGAGCTTCCGCCGCAGCGCGCGCCTCGGCGCCTGCTTTCGCTACATACATCATGTAAGCGATCCAGGTAGCAATCGGTTCTACCAGCACCTGTGCTCCTTCTTTCTCCAGAAAGGCAAACATGTTGAAGTTACCGTCTCCCTCGGTTGTCTGTGCCCAGAACTCGCCGGTGATCTTGATCACGGGCTTCACGCGCAGACGGTCCACTTCCATGGCGTTAATACGGTCGCGGCAGGCGTGCAGCGCATCGACGTATTCCTTGCCGTACAGGTTGTGCGCGACCTTGCCGAGCGTGCAAGTGATTCCCTCCACCTTCTTGTGCTTTTCTAAGAACGGCACTGCCCATTTCGGCGCCGCATCCTTGACATGCCAGCGCTTCCGGTCCCGCAAGGTATCGGTCAGGGTCTTCACAGATTCCTGGATGACACGATCCGTCTCGCCTTTGTTGGCTTCAAAGGGGCGAACCTGATAAACCAGCTCGTTAATCACGTCGCCCAGGTTCAGCGCATTCAGCATGCCCATACCGAAGTCCACGGAAAACTTCAGCCCCGGCTCGCCGCTGGCCGCCTTAATCCCATCCGTCTGCTGAAAGAGCAGGACGCGGAAACCATCGAAACCGGCATTCTGCAATGCAAAGCGGTACTCCGCTTCGTACATGCCGAAGCGGCACGGACCGCAGGAGCCCGCCGTGAAGAAGACGTAGTTATTGATAATCTGCTCCCGCGTTAGTCCCTGCTGCTCCAGGCTTTGCAGGTAGCGCACCAAGTTGCCGACCGTAAAGTATGTGGGGTTACATTGGCCGTTGTTGCCGAATTCCTTACCCGCCTGGAAATCGGCGACGACCGGAGTCGGAATGTTCTCGCAACGATAACCGCTGCCGTGAAAAACGGCTTTGATCATCTCTTCATGCTTCCAGGTCAAGCCGCCGAAAAGGATCGTGACATAATCCCGCTCCGCCGCTGTGAAGGTGCGCTCGACGGGCTTTTTAAAGTCCCGCAGGCGCGCCAGTCCTGCTTCGGCGCGAAGGCGCGCGCGTTCCGCATCAATGCGGGCCTGGATCTCCCTTTCAAAGTCTGTTTGGACAACCTCGTTGGCGGTGGTCGGCATAAGCTTCTCCTTTAGTTCAGCGGTGGTCGGCATAAGCTTCTCCTTTAGTTCACTTGTTGATGACTGCGGGTTGGTAGGGGTGATGAGATGGAATTGTATCGCAAAACTGGAGTAAATGACAGCTATAGTTGTCCATTCATTCCCTGGAATCCATGCGCGAGTTGTTTGAAGAAGTACTTAATGACGCGCTGATCGTTGTAACACCAGCCCAGAATGTGATTTAACGTCGAAAAACAGTGAGTCTGGCAGGTTTCTTTCTGGTGGTCAAGCTGCTTCGTTTCAAACTTGTGATGGCCGACAGTGCCCCAGTCATAGGTGGCGGTGTACATCGGGAAGCAGGGTGCCAGCGTTCCATCGACGCGAATGATCATCGAGTTCTGGCCGGCGCGACAATTCCACGGGAAATGCTGGCCTTTCATGAAATCGACCATCTGCCACAGACGCGTATTGGAATTCACCATTTTGTAACCCGCATCCTGCTTTTCCGTGAGCCACTGGACTGTCTCCTCCACAGCAGGCCAGTCTTCTTTGGTGATGTAAGTCACATTATTGTCCGCGTGCTTGAAGTGTTCATCCTGTTCGAGCAGCGGAGACTCGTTGATGTGGTAGTCGGTGGCGATGCCGCAGTCGCGGGCAATCTCCGTGAGTTGGCGCACATCGTCTAGATTGTTGCGGCAGATGTTGATGTTGAGAAAGACGGAGTAGCCGTAGGCATACTGCTTACGGATCAGATAATCAAATTGCTTACGAATCGGTACCAGGGCTTTGGGGAGACCGGGTTTAACATCGACCGCATCGACGGCGATATTGAAGGTCGAAATACCCGCATCGGCCAGCTTATCGATCACATTGGTACGCAGCAGTCGGGCGTTGGTGGGCAGATAAATCCAGAAATTCTTTTTGGCGGCATAGTAGGTAATCCGATGAACAAAGTCAGGACGCAACAGCGGTTCGCCCCCCATGTAGGCCAGCACACGGCAACCTGTACCGTGCAGCCAGTCAATGGAACGCTTGGCCGTATCCTCGCTCATGCCTTTTACCTTGTTGTCGAAGGCCCAGCAGTAATGGCAGTCCAGATTGCACTTGAACTCTGTGAACAGATAGGCGATCAGCGGGTGAAAATCGCCTGCGGTCACGCGGGAACGAATATAAGGGAAAAGCCAGCCCTGCATCGTACGGTAGATCTGCCCAGGAGTCCACCGACGCTTTTCCGGAGGTTTCCAGCCATCGTTCTCGTCCACGGGCCCGAGCAGTTCGGGGTGCTGGGGAAAGACGGGATCGGGGAATTGTTGCGGTTCTCCCACGGGCTGAAGGTGAATCGCTCCGGGAGCAGGTTTTGTCAGCAGTTCGTGAAGCTGCACATCCAGGCGAAAATTCGGTGTTGGTTCATTCTGCTGTTTAAAGGTAGATACTTCCATATCGCAGGCTTCACAATGAAGCACAAACCATACCAAACGTTTCCCCCCTGAATTCACTACTTACCGGGCCTCGGTGATTAGGAGAACTGCCAGCATGTTGACAAATGCCGATATTCTGGCAAAAAATCAACTGAATATTTTCCTTGCGGAAAATGCAAATTTGCGCAACGGATAATCATCCCACTCTCCGTCCATCCGAGTCGGAGATGGAAGGACGGCAAGCTCACCTTGTCGACAAGAGAACGCTCTACTGTCGAGACAAATTCCTTTAGCGCAGTGCTACCTTACTGTGTAAGGGATTTCGCGCGTGATCGGAATTCGCCGTGACGCGGATGCGCTCTTGCAGGCGTTGCTCAGTAAGCTGCAGCAACGCGGTGGCACTGTGGTAAAAGTCACAGGCTGTGTGATCACATGGCAACGCCCCGAAGCGGCGAAGAGTTTCATCTTTCTCAGCCTGGAAGGCGAAACCGGCATTCTCAATGTGATGGTCAGTCCGGCCTCATTCGAAAAACAGCGGCGAGTCCGTCTGAGTCCCTCTGTTCTGGTCAAAGGTACTTTGCAGAACACCGGGACCGTGGTCAGCGTCCAAGCAAGCTATGTGGAAGCTCTCTCCGGGAGACAGCCGACCATCTCCTCGCACGATTTTCACTGAGCACCCGCGCCGTAAATGCGCCATTCTCTACGACCCTCTGAAAACGCGCCTTTGTGAGGAGAACTCTCTGCGTCATTGGCACCTCAATCCATCAGGAACTCTCCTAATCGCTGGCTCAACTCAAGGGGGCATCTCAGCTTTTTTGAGTGATTGCCGCTTGGAGGTCAAGCACACCAAATCCCTGTCTTTTGCATGCAGTGAGAGCAAACTGTACAAGAGGGTATGAGTTCTAAGGACCTTCCCCTCGATACCGATCGTGGACCAGTCACCTCGACTTCACCGAGCGATATTCCGTTTACCGTGCAGCAGGCCGCCCTGTTTCTCGGTGTTCGCCCCCTCATGGAAAAAATAAGGGTCGAGCGAAAGCAAATTCCTCATCTCCGTGTGATGGGACGGAACATCCGATTCCTGCGATCGGATTTAGAACCCTTCCGCACTCAGTTCAAACAAGAGGTGGAGAATGGCCAGGCCCAGCAAGCATGATGGCGTGATCTACCGACGGAGCAATAGCAAAGTCTGG
>JAFATF010000663.1 GCA_019244045.1 Acidobacteriota bacterium | reverse complement strand
CTGGCCCCCCAGGGCCGGGACGTTCAAGCCGCCTGCACGGCCTGGCTGCTTGCCTGGCCCCCGAGAGAAAGAACACCCACGAAGGCAAGCACTCCCCTCCCCAGCCGTGTCTCAGGACAGCCCAACCCCGCCCCTGGGGTGGCCACCTACAAATGAACCTAAGACCCAAAACCATGCCAGGCGCAGTCGAATAAACCTATGGAGGTCATGACCGTGCAACCACGTGCGGAGACCTCCGGTCAAGCCAAAGTGGCTCACCCTGGATCGTTCGTGCCGTGGACATGACGGCCCCGAGCGCCGCAGCCCAGGACACAAGTGGAGCAGTGCCGAGCAGGTCGGCGGCGGCGTGAGCTGAACGCTGTGCGCTGCGGACAATGATATAAGGCCAGAATTCGTGTGTCACATATTTAAGGTAGGAAGTCATGATGAACTGGCATGGTTATCATGTCAACGGTCCGAATGAGCGTCGTCGTAAGGGGGTACCAGCCTCGTGTGGATTGCATCGACCTGCGGTGGGTGCCGGGCCTGTCGATGGCTTGTTAGCCGCTTATTAGCGGGACTGTCCGACACGAGGTGGTGGGCTAGCATCCTGCAATATGACCTATGTCACAGTCAACCGTCCTGTGCTCCGCCTATGGGAGTGGAACAGTCACGCGAGGGAGCCGTAGTAGGGAAAAAACCTCACCGGACCGCCTCGTCGGGGAGTTCCTACCCGCGCGCAACGGACTGTCCCTCGAAGAACATCGCCGTGTTGACATGCCAACTTTTTATCACAGTATCGGTCAAGGGCACGCAAGTAAACGTGTGTTGCTAGGTTTTGCTCTTTTTTCGAGTGACACTGGCGGCTGTGTCGCTTTTTGGCGTCGTAGGAGGCTTGGCCTGGGTAGGGTCGTTAGCGTGGTGGATAGTGGCTAGTATTTCTGTGACTTGCTTGGTGTAGTGCTGAGCGAGTGCCGCGCGCTCCTCTTGGGCTTGTTGCCGTAGGGTGTCTAGGTCGTGGCGTTGTTGTTCTAGTTGCCGCTGTAGTGCTTGGGTTGTGGCGCGGTCGTGTTCTGCGGCTTGTTGCGCGGCTTCTTTTTCTGCCTCAGCGCGGTTTGCGGCGTTGCGGGCTTCAGCGAGTTCGACTTCCATCTGGTGGACCTGGTGTAAGGCGTGTTCGGCGGCGTCATCAGCTTGGGCGCGCTGTTCAGCCTCGCGGGCGGCCTGTTGACGGGCGTTGCCGGCATCGTGTTCGGCGGTAGCTTGAGCGTGCTGGGCTTCGGCTATCTGGATGGCTGCCTCGCGTTGGATCTGCTCGACCTCATAGCTGAGAGAGTCAGGATCAGATACGGCGCGCACAACCTCAATAACACGGTTCACGACTGTGGCTAGCTGCGTGCTGGAATCCTCAAACCTAGCCAGCAGGGCGGCAAGGGAGGTTCGGCCATCAGTCACCGGATGCTCAGGAACTCCCTTTTCGGCCTGAGTCACTTCGTGTTGAGTGGTGTGATGGCCGCGAGCGGCGGCGAGCTCATATCGGCGACGCACGGCGAAGGCTTTCCCACGAGTATGGTCGGGATTATCGCAATACGAGGAGCGTCTACCGGAAACAGATTTATCGATTGCCGCTATGGAGTGACCGCATACCTGACCGTCGGGGCCTGTAGGAAACACGCACCCATCCGCAAATTCAACAAATTTTCTGTCGCTATTTTGGTTCTGATTCATAAGTCAACGTTAGCATAGCGTTTGGAACGTTACCAGCGCAAAAAACGTTAAAACGTTAATTCGTTCACAACGGGTAAAACGGATAGTTCAGGGATCTTGGGGTCCGTGTTGTCTCATCGCGATCGTTTCTGAGACGGTTATTGGGGTGGTCGTAGTCCCACGGCTTTGTGGTTGTGTGGGTGCACCTGGTGGCAGGGTCCGGGGTTGTCAGGCACGGCAGACGGTCGTTGACTGCGTGTGCCTCCGCCGGAAACCGGAGGGTGTTTGCGGCGGCCTGCCACCAGATGCTAGGCCCGTACTGTCAAGGTTGTACGTGTGCACTCCTCAACCGTCTTGTGCCTCTGTGTCCCAGTTTTCGGTAGTGCTTCTGGGCAGCGGAACAGGCGTCACGCCCAAGAGGCGTAGTAGGTCGGCGGTAGGAATGTGGTAGTTGGTGCCGATGCGGATGATGCGGCAGGGGAACTGGCCAGCGTGGGCGAGTTGGTATGCCTTGGTGCGTCCGATGCCCAGGGCGCGGGCTGCGGTCATGAGGTCCACGACGGTGGGTAGGGCGTGGAGTTGGTCGAAGGTCAGGGGCTGCATGGCGGTTCTCCCTTTCTGAGATGGTTATGGTTCGGCTAGTTCGGTGGTCAAAAACTTGGGTGCATCGGCATGGGTGGTGGCACAGATCAACTGATCGGTTTCGGTGGATAGTCTGGTGATTACTTTCTGGATGGCGCTACTTCTGGTCGCGTCGGGAGTGGTGAACAGGATGCGGGGTGGGACACCATCAGGCCCGAGGCCGCCGTGGGTGAGGAAATCAAGGTAGGTGCGGCATTTGCGTGTGATCCGAGGCAGGCTCTCGGTGGCTTGATCAATTTCGAGCCACCAGCAATCTTGATGTGTTGGTGTTGCCAGGACGAGGTAGGCGTCAGGGTGGATGTAGCGACCATTTCCTGCCGGGTGCCAGCAGGCGGGTTCTGTGTGGAATGTGGACACCTGAAAATCTTGGTGGCGGCTGATCTCGGTCAGGGTGACGTAGATCTCGCTGATCGCTAGGGCGTGGGTGAGGAAGGGCGCGCCGGGGGTGCGGAGGCGTCGCAGTCGTTTAGGTAGTTGTTGGCCACGTCGCAGCGCTTGGAGGCGTCGCCCGGTGGGGGTGAGGGTGTAGATGTGTCCGGCTGAGCCTGCGCGTATCCCACCAATACGCCGATCCAGAGTGGATACAAGATCGAGGTCGGTGAGTCGTTGGAGGACGCGGCGACGGTCGCGTGCTCGGGCGGTCTGGTTGACGGGATCAAAGTGGAGTCGTTGCAGCTGTGCCCCGGTGAGCACCCGCGTGCGTTCCAGATCAGCCACGATCGCCCGGTCACGCTCGGAGAGTTGATCTGTCAGCGTGGCCAGATAGGTGGTGGTGATCCGACGCATCAAGATCATCGCCTTACGTCTTAAATTTCGGGGGTCGTCGGCGGCCCATAGGCCGCTGAATAGCCCGCTGACCTGCGGTGATCGTGAGATGGACTCGACGCGATCGGTACAGCGATCGGTACGGCATCCCAACACTAAGAATGATCATGATAGTGATCATTCGGAGGTGGTCTGTTGTAGTGATCATGGTGTGGTTCCGGTGTTGCGGCGGTTGGATCGTTTGTCGAGGGTGGGGGTGACCAGGGTGCGTCCGGTGATCTGCTCTTCGATCTCGGTGCGGGGCAGGCCGTAGCGGTGCAGGCTGGCTTGCGCGAGCGTCGCCGGGTTGGTGAGGGGTTTGGGTAGTGGGTAGGTGGTGGCGGTGACCGGGGCTAGGGTGATGCCGTCGACGCAGGGGCGTAGCGCGATCTCGTGCGGTCCGAGACTCATCAGGTCCTCTCGGGTTAAGGGTGCAAAACGGGGGGCCAGTTCGGTGGCGTCGTGGCTTTCTACTTGGAAGATCAGTTGTGAGCGTGTGGTGCCCAGGACGGCGGCTTTGATCTCGGGGGAGAGTTGGCCGAGGTGTTGGTGGGCCAGGGTCAATCCCAGTCCAAAACCGCGTGCTTGGGCGAGCATGTCGGCAAGATCGACCGGGAGGCGCACGATGTTTTGGAACTCGTCCAGATACATCCAGATCGGGTGGCGTTGATCTTTGGGGAGTCTGGCGCGGGTGAGGGTGGCCTGCCAGACGGTGGCCATGATCAGGGAGCCGATCAACGCGGCGGTTTCCGCGCCGAGCAGTCCTGTCTTGAGCGGTACCAGGACGATACGTTTGTGGTGTATGGCGTCGGTGAGATCGATACCGACCGATTGGCCCAGGATCAGTCGCAGTGGGGTGTAGAGGGTGAAGGCGCGGAGCTTGTTGAGTGCGGGGCTGATCACCTGGAGTCGGTGGGGGTCGGGGAGTGCCTCATACCAGGACCAGAACGAGTCCAGCGCGGGTGTGAGTGGTTGGGTGATCACGAATCGGCGGAAGCCGGTGTTGGTCAACAGCTCAGCCAGTTCACCGAGGGTGAAGTCCTGCCCCTGGGGTGCGTGGGTCATGGTCAATGTCAGGAGGGCGGTGCGGAGGATGTCGGCGGTGCGTGGTCCCCATGAGCTGGCATAGATCGAGTGCAGAACATGAAACACCAGCCCAGCGGCTAACTCATGCTCCTGGGGGCGTTGACTGCGGAGGGGATTGAACCCGATCATCCGATCGGTGCTGGTGGGGTCCAGGACGATCACATCCTCATGTCTGGTCTGTGGGATGCGGGCCAGCACGTCGGTGACCAGATCACCACCGGCGTCGATGACGATCACGGGGTCGCCTCGGTGAATGTCATAGCCGATCAGATTGGCAAGCAGGGTGGATTTGCCGACTCCGGTGGGTCCGGCGATCCACAGATGTCGCAGCCGATCCTCACGCTCCAGGCACAACAGCTGGTCCAGACCCGGGTAGTTCGCTCGCCCGATGACCAGACCCTGCCCCGTAGTGGGCATGATCGGGGAGGGCGGCAGGGCAGGAGCCACACCGCCGGGCACGCCGGGCAGCATCATCGATCCGGTGGCTAGTCCCAGCAGTCCGGCGATCTCCCGGGAGGTCAGCGTCACCGGCCACCGCAGGAGGGGGATGGTGCGATAGGTCACCCGCGCGGCCACCACCACCGTGGGTAACAACCATCGGCGGGTGATGTGCGCACCGGACACATCCAGTCCTCGCAGCGCCGCGTGGATGCGTCGCAGCAGGGCACGGGCGCGCCGCCGACTGGTGGTGGCGACTCCGATACGACAGACGGCGCTGAGCACCGGGTCGCCCTGTTGCCACCGCATACTCCCCACGTGGCGTTGATCGTGGACGATGATCTGGGAGGAGGGCACGCTGACGCCCTGATCGTCGCGAGGAGGGCGGGGGGTTCGTGCGCCAACGATCAGCCATTGCACCCGTATGATCTCGCCGGGGTGCAGTGGTTGCAGGGTGGCCAGGAGGTGGCGGCTGGTCTCCTGCGCTCGATCCACCGCCAGAAGCCGCTCGGTGCCGCGTAGGCGTACCTCACCGGCCTTGACCCATCGGGAGGGGCTGTGCAGGGGGGTGGGGTCTTTGTCTAGGCGTGTTCCCGGTATCGCTGCCGCTAGCGTGGCCGCCACCGCAGTCAAGAGGCGAGCGGGTGTCACGATCAGGTGGTGTACGCCCTGCTCGGTGGCCACCAGCTCCACGCCGATCGGCCAGCGCGGGAAGATATCCCACCAGCGGGGGGTACGTAACACAGCGGCCAGTTGGCTCACCCACCGTTCGATGTGTTCGGTGGTGATCTCGCGTGGCAACCGCATCCGATACACCCGCACCGTGGAGTGCCACGTGAGGGTCGAGATCAGGTGCACGAACCTCCAGCACATCCACGGTGCGCTAAGGGTGGTCCACATCCAGTCCCAGTCGGTCACGACGAGCCCCGCCAACGGTGCGGCGGTCTGGCATCAGTGGCCGTTTCTTGACTCGTTGGCTCGTGGGTGCCTTGGCGCTGGTGATGGTGTTGGCGGAGGTAGCGACCGAACAAGATCACGATGTGTGGTGAGAGTGTGGGATCAAGTTTATTGCGCGGCATACGGCGAGGGCCTACTGTGATATGACAGTGACACGTCATGGATCAATACCCCGAATATTTCATGCTGTGTAAAAAAAGAAGGGCGGGCGTGGGGCGGTTGATACCACCCCCCGCCCTTGGGCTGTACATAGTGGACATATGGAGAAACCGCTGTGCACTGTGGACTGTTTGTTAGGGGAGGGGACTGTCCACGGCACGCAGCCAGCGTTGTCGTTCGGTGTCAATAGTGGTGATCATTGGGGTGATCTGTCGTGCTGCGCTGCTATCGGCGAGGATGGCCAACCGTGCGTGGACTCGATCTAATAACCATGTGGCGCGTAGTAGTAGGTTAGCGTTGGTTTCTATCCGGTGTACCCGGTCTCGTCGTCCTGGGATCATCAAGCCACCGCCTTACTAGCGGCCCGCAGCCGAGACAGCACAGGATCAAGTCGATCAGTCTGAGCATGGAGTTGACCGAGAATCAGCTGGCATCGCACGGTGGTGTTCTCGATGATCGGCTCCACATCGGCACAGGCGCGTTCGACCAAATCGATGGCTTGCCTCATCAACTCGATGATCTGCTCACCGATCTTGAGCGCCTCGGCCAGCGCCTCGGGTTGACACCCGGCGCGCCACGCATCAGTGGTGTACCAGTTGGTTGTGCTCACATCCCAGTTAGTTGCCATCACCTCTGTTCACCTCTTCCTTAACTGTGTTGTGTGGTCAGGGATAGCGCTCTACTCGAAGCCACCGTGGGGACCTTAAGCAAAGCTCTAAAACTCATCCTGAAGCCCCGATGTCACGCTGTCACCTGTGTCCTCACGCCCTTTATCACGACAGCACGGCAGTGTACGAGGAACGAAGAAACCCGGCGGTGAACGCAGATGTTTGCCCGACACTGCGCACTCGCACCAAAAATCACCCACCTGGCCTAACAGCGAACGGGATATCTGAGGAAGGCAATCCCACTACCGAGGGCCCCTATCCTGGACCGCCGTCACCACAAGCCGTGCACACCCGTGCGGACCTTCGACTTGTACATCGCCTCTGCCAGGTTGCGCTCACCACGGCGACTAACTGCGCGCCCGTGGCTCGCACCACATCACGGGCCACACCGGGTGCGGCCACCACATCACTGACCACCATAATGATAGTGATCAACAGCAACGTTCCCACTACGGCCACTACAGCGGTATAGCGAGCCTGCCGATCGGCGCTTCCCCCTGTTGACGCGATCTTGAGGGCCGGTACCTGCCGGTGCGCAGTAGGGTCTTGGTCTCGTCTGGTCGTTGGTTCATCGCAGCCTGCCCCTCTCGCCGGTACACCGATGGACCTCCCTGAGCCCAAGCAACCGATCATGGGTTCTATCGTGGGCCAGAGCTGTGATGAGCGGAAGCCGCACGCTCGGAGCCTTCTCCCGGTCCACAACTAGGGCTTGACCTGCGGGTTTACCGTGGTATCCGGGGAAAAATCCGGGCTGAGCGCAGCGAGACTCCCCCCTTGGCCGGAATAAGGCTTAAACTGGGATACCCACAGGGTGACGGTACCGCGCGGGAGCGAACAGACCCAAGAGGTGAGGCCTGATGCCAGCAGCCACCAGCACCAAGCCCGGCGGCAAGCCAGAACGAGACCGCCTGCGTCGAAAGATGCTGGCCAGGGGCTGCACTCTCGACCAGGTAGCCGAGGAGATGATGCGCCGGTGGGGCTTCCGCCCCCGCCAGGCATGGCGCTACGCCCACATGATGACGCAAAGAGATGTTGCCGCACGCTACAACGAACTGACCAACGACCCTGATGCAACAATGATCGATAAACGCATCAGCGACTACGAAAACTGGCCCCCCAAGGGCTCACGGCCCTCGTTAGATATCCTCACCATCCTCGCGCAAGTGTATGAAACCCGGCTAGAGAACCTCATCGACTACCAAGACCTGGAAGCAATGCCACCACGGGATGCGGCTTTGCTCACGATGTATCCCTTGATAACAGACCTCAACCGAGTAAACTCTCCCATGGTAGCAACAGTCAACGGGACAACGGACCTACCTGTCATCGGTCAGGTGAGGGTTCTTGAGCCGAGCACGCTCCCTGCTACAGCAAAGGTGATTGAGGAAGACGCGATCATGGATGCAGCACACGAGTCCAGTGAACACGCCGCCAACGCCGAACACACAAACGTCGGCTCAACATTGCTGGAACAACTACGAGACGACGTGATCAGACTCGCCAGAGCATCAGGCCAGGTTGATCTCGTCCCTGTCTTTCCCGAAATGGTGCGCGCACGCAACCAGATTTATCGACTTCTGGATGGGCATCAATATCCGCGGCAAACTAACGAGCTGTATTTTCTCGCGAGCATTATCTGTAGTGTGCTCGCCGATGCGAGCGACTGCTTTGGATATCGCAGGGCAGCGGTAGAACAAACACGAGCAGCGTGGGCATACGCGGAAATAATCGGCCACAACTCCTTACGGGTATGGTGTCGATCGATGCAGGCTTGCCTGGCGTACCTGGATGAACGCCCCAAGCAAGCACTGACTCTAGCTCAATCCGGTCGGCGTTATGCTGGTTCCAATGAGCTTTCACATCTGCGTCTTCATAGTAATGAGGGCTTATTTCTTGCTTGTCTGGGTCGCAAGGATGAGGCGATCAGGGCGTTTGATCTAGCACGAGATGCCCGAAGTCGGGTGGAGGGAACAGATGAGCTGTTTGATGACATAGGAGGAACATTTAGTTCTCCTGCTGGCAAACAATTTCTCTTCGCTGCCGACGGTTTCCTGAAACTGGGCTTTACTTTTAAGGCCGAAGAGTCCGCTCAAGCAGCATTAGATATGTATACGTCGGGCCCCGCCAGGGATCGTGACTACGCGAACGAGGCGAGGGCACAGATCAGCTTGGCCACAGCTCGACTAATCGGAGGCGATGCGGACGGAGCCCGTGACGCGATACGACCGGTGCTGGAGCTTCCCGCGCAGCGTCGAGTGGATTGGCTCACCAATGACATGAAAAGTTTTCGGCGAGCGATCGTGCAATCCCCCCTGCAAGGTTCGTCTGGGCTCCATGGGCTCGAATCAGAAATCGAGAACTTTCAGGAGACAATGCTTCCTAGAGAACTTCCTGGGGGGGTATTATAGGTTGAGACTTATCGAAGTTGACTCGCCGTAAGGGTCGCCGCAGGGGTGCAAGGCAGCTCGCAAAAACTATCACGGAAAGCACTTCTCTTCGCGTGGTTGGCAATCGTTATTCGGAAAATAGTCGTAGTCCCTTCCTGCTCGAATTTCGTTACGACTTCGAGCTATCTTCTGACTCGTCAAAATTGAGAAAAGCTGCTCTTCGTGGACGTTGCCGATGGTAATCCACCGTGAAATAGGGCAGGGGCTTACGGTGCCGTCGGGAAGAATGGCGATGGAACCTCCTCCGCAGCTTCCGCACAGTTGGGAGATATTGGGTTGCTGGTTGCGTATTCCACGTCCGACTTGACGCAGCCGGTCCATCCCGATTTCCTGCACGCCGAGGGCTTTCAGCTCGCTACGCGCTTGTTCGACACGCTGATCGTCGTCAACGTTGATGAGTCCGACGCGTAGTGAAATAGAGCGGCGCACGGCTTCGATGATGTTGGCCTTGGTGTGGGCATAGCTTCCTCGCCGTTGGGTGATCTTCTCGTGTTGGTCGGGATCGTCAGTGTAGTAGCTGGTAGCCAATCGAACACCGGGTTGGCTGAACACCTCCCACAGGCTCGGTGATACATGTGTGAGGTTACTAAACACCTCCACTAATAAGCCTTGGCGCAAAGCATGATTGATCAACGCTGCGAGATCTGGATGCAGGGTGGGTTCCCCGCCGATGAATTGCACCATTTTTACACCCAAGTCACGGGCTTGATCCAGTACCCGTTCCCAGTCAGAACGAGCCATGGTTCCATGAGTACCTGATGGGCCGCTCTCGGCGTAGCAGTGCACACACTCCAACTGGCACTTTCCAGTGATCTCTAGCCAGAGGAAAGACACCATGGCCATGTTTTGATCTTGTAGCAGTGCCTTGTTCTCGTTAGGTTGGTGGCGCTGTGGGCTGCACTGGATGGGATTACATGGGTTACTATCGGAGTCCACGGGGTAGCACGCTCCCCTAGACGGCTGGTTCATCGCAGTTTCCCCTCTCGCTGGTGCGTCACGAACAGATCCCCTCCCTCTGGCTTCGAACCTTTGGTCACACGTGTCTACTATGATGGTCGAGCAGCGGTGGAGGCAAGACTCATGGTCGGAATTTTCCCCGGCCTGTGACAAGGCTTTGACGTGCGGGTTTGCTGTCATGTCTGGAAAAAATCCGGGCCTGACGGGAGCCTGACTCCGGTCAGGCCCTAGAGCTGGGGCCTAGACTCAGGTACCCGCATGGAGTGTCGCGCGCGTGGGGGGAGAACACGCTCAGGAGGTGAGGTGTGAGGCCAGGAACCATCAGCGCCAAGCTGGGGGTGCAAGAGCCCTCGGGGTTCTTGGCGCTTTGGGTAAGTTTCAATAGAGAGGATTGGTGTCCCTTATGATCCGCGCAGGGCTCTCGTTCGATGCAGCCGCACGGTCGTTCAAACGACATCGTTTTGCGCTTCTGCCATCTTTGATCTCGACCGAGGTAGCATGTCGTTTTTGGCAGGGGACGAGGGGCCTACCGTTTACCAGAGTCTGTGTAGGTGACAATCCTGCGGTATGGGATGAGCATGCCCTCGCATCTGATTGCGAGATTGTTGGAATGTTCTCCAGTGCGCAGGTAATCCAACTTATGAAAAATGTCACGGGGCTCAATTCGTCGATATGTGATCTTATCTGTTGGATCGCTCGATACAGGAACGGTGAATACATCGATCGCCATACAGACAGCGCTGGTACCGTTCAACTGTTGGTTTGTCTCACGGCACCCTCGTCCGAGAACGGAGGAGTACTCGTATTGCTTTCAGAACCTAATGAACATCGTTATGTTCTTCGAGCGGGAGACGCCGTGCTGTTCACGGCTACCGCTGTTGAACACTGCACTGTTCCTCTCGTGCCTTCTTTAGCCTGCCCTGATCCAGTGCGAGTAGTGGCCGTAGCCAGATATTTCTTCCCGGGGGTCGAGGGTTGGCGTCTTAAATCGTAAGTTCTGTAGCAGTGACAGATCGCGACTAGGACCATTTCGTACGGGTATGCGCTTCATGCGGACCAACTCACAGACGGCGTGTCCGTAGCCGAAATGTGCAGGCATTGCGACGCCTGTCATATGGTAGTGCACCATCGGCGCCAGCATGTGTGGTGTTGCCCTGTGGCACGGTCTGTTCCCTGAGCGCTTTATGTGTTTGTCGTGGTTGGGTGGCTCCCCAAGGCCGGGGGTTGGCCTTGTCCTGACACGCGGTCGGGGAGGGGCGTTGCGATCGTGTGGACAGTCATGATCATCTTGAGGTGCTTGATCGTGGCGAGAGTAACATCCATGTTTGTGATGCCTATTGAGTTGGATCATGGTCAGTCGTAAAGACTATTCTGGTCAGTCTGCTCCCTGATCGTCTCCTGTGTCAGCCAGTGGCGCGGCTCACTGTCGTGGCCGCTGCCCTTGCCCAGTTCACCCCAGCCATTCTGTGAGTATGAAAAGCAGTGTCCTGGCGCTCTCTTCATCGAGGGCCATCACGCAGGCGCCGGTGACATGGGGATCGAGCACGATCGACCCGTCCTGCATACTCACCAGAAGATTGGCGAAACCCACCGGACCTCGATGCAATCCACACGAGGCTGGTATCGCTTTACGTCGACGCTTATTCGGGCCGTTTGTATAGTAACTGTGCCAGTTCATCATGACTTCCTTCTGTGAATGTGTGTCACACGAATTCCGGCCTTATATCACTGCCCGCAACGGACCGGGGTCCAGCGCACGGCGCGCCGACATACTCGGCACTGCCCCCACTTGTGCCCTGGGCTGCGGCGCTCGGGGCCGTCATGCCCACGGCACGAACGACTCAAGGTGAGCCACTTTGACTTGACCGGAGGTCTCCGCACGTGGTTGCACGGTCATGACCTCCATAGGTTTATTCGACTGCGCCTGGCATGGTTTTGGGTCTTAGGTTCATTTGTGGGTGGCCACCCCAGGGGCGGGGTTGGGCTGTCCTGAGACACGGCTGGGGAGGGGAGTGCTTGCCTTCGTGGGTGTTCTTTCTCTCGGGGGCCAGGCAAGCAGCCAGGCCGTGCAGGCGGCTTGAACGTCCCGGCCCTGGGGGGCCAG
>JAFATF010000608.1 GCA_019244045.1 Acidobacteriota bacterium | reverse complement strand
CTGCGCGGGCTTCTCACTCGCCCGACCGCCAACAAGTGCCGCATCCGCCCGCCAGTGAGAATTCACGTGCATCAGCAAGGCGCCATTGCGATGTTCAGAGCTCCACAGCTACTCTTGTCGACATGCAGTTGGGCAGAACAAGCTGCGGGAGCCATTATCCTCTCTGATGCTGGGCGCACGTAGGATTATTTCATGTAGGCTGCTCGAAAAAGGCCAAGATTACAACAGTCCGATACTCAGGACAAGCAGCATGGCGATTCTAGGTGGAATTGTCTGCATGCCGTTCCTCAACCACTCGAAAGTGGCCATCGTCTGCTTTGCGCTGCCGCGCGCTCTTCTTGCCTGGAAAACGACAGAACCAGGCGATCAAGCAATCTCCAAGCTTGAACAGCTAACTGAGCCCGCATGGCATGTAACGGTTGGGACTTCTCTTTGGGCAACGGAAGGTAAGCAGGGCCACTCCCGCAACCTGAATTCGGGGGGCCAAGACCTACTCGGCACTCATCGTGCCTTCTTACAGCGCTTGCAAAGTTAACAAGAAGTCAATTTCAGTAAAGTAGTCCAGGCGTGGAGCATTTACGAGCATTCGCAAGTAAGCTGATGAACGTCGTTTGACACCTTAGCCGCGACTTCCAAGACAGGTTTTCTCCATGAACCACAAACGAGCCATTGAAATGTGTCTTTGCGGCCGCTTCTGGGGCAAGAGTTACTTTCATGAGCATGGCATTCGCCGGAAAAGCGATGGGTCGAATGGGGTTTAGCGCGGTACGCGCGTTGCGAACCTTTCTGGCAAACGCAGTGAGCCGACCCACCAACAACAATTTGTTCCTAGACGTAGTGGGAGGCCAGGATTTCAATGACGATTTGCTGTTGTCCCAGGTACGGGTGTGTGGCAGTAAGCCGCACGGTTCCGGGTTGTTCCATCGCCCGGACCCAAACCGCGCCCGTGCCTCCGACCAAAGCGAAGGGATTGTCGCCGATGATCTCCGCAGGACCGTCCATTGTTAGCTTGATCGCGTCGCCGGCCAACGGTCGGATGGCCCCAAATTCATCGGTCACCCGCAAGACCACTCGCGTGCTATCAGCCCCGTCGGCCAAGAGCCGGGTGTCGTCGGGTAGCATTCTAAATGCTTGATCTACTCCCTTCCCGGAGAAGTCCCTGGTGATGACTTGCTTGCCTTGAATGTAACCCTCCAGTCGTAAGTCACCCCATTTATGGAAGAGATTGCCCAAATCGACACTAAAGGGCGGGTGCTTGAGATGGGCGAACTCCTTTCGGTCGGGATCAATCTCCGCCCGTAGTTCATTGGCAATATACACTTTGATGTGGTCGCAGTTGGAACAGATGACAGCCCGGTTGAAACCAAGCGATTCGTCGCCGCGCGCCCAATGAAACGCGGGCTCGAGCACGACCTCCTCGGCCGGGTCACATTGTGATTTGTAAAATCCGGCAGCGGGCTTAGGTTCGCGGAATATGTCCGTCACCCCGTGATAACAGATGCGATCGCCAGACCCGAAGTTTTGGTGCGTGTTGTAGTCAAAGGCACACCAGCCGATTCCTCCCGCATACTGAGGATTCGAAGCTAACTGGTTATGAATGCGCGCGTGCCGTAACGTGTGCTCGCGAAGACGTTCCACATTGTCGATAGTCTTGGTGGGATAGGTGTGACCAACGAACTCCGTATTCAAGTAGCGGGGATGATTGGGAGGCTTGAGCGGAAAGCCGAAGTCGTTCATGGTGAACACATCTTCAAGGAGCTCGGAGTTTTGAAAATCACGAATGCCCCCGGTTTGCCGCGTAGGGTCGAGCGAGTGCGCGAGCTCATTGGTTCGAGTGTAGAAGTCGTGATCGTCTCGCGATTCGTTCACCCGCACCCCCCACAGGATGATCGAGGGGTGATTCCAATCGCGTCGGATCATGCGGCGGACATTATCGACGCTTAATTCCTTCCAAGCGTGATCCCCAACATGTTGCCAGCCAGGGATTTCCTCGAGCACCAGCAATCCCAGCTCATCACAACGATCCAGAAAATGGCGCGACTGAGGGTAGTGGGAGGTGCGAACGATGTTGCATTTCAGGTTTCGTCTGAGAATGTCAGCATCGCGCCGCTGCACTCGAGAGGGCATGGCCGGGCCTACGAACGGAAATGTCTGGTGGCGATCAAGGCCTCGAAGCTTAATGACTCTTCCATTCAGCTCAAAACCGTGATCGGTGAATTGAGCGTCACGAAACCCAAAGCTGCGGGTGTCCTCGTCGGTTGGCCGGTTTGCGCGCAGCAGACGCGCGTGCACGCGATAAAGATGAGGAGCTGCAATATCCCAGAGTTCAATGTTGCCTAAGTCTTCCAGCGTCACCGTATAGGCGATAGGTTGGCCCATAGCATTTGCTGGCCGTATGCTTCCTTTGCCCCTAGCCACGACGCGCTCTCCGCTCTGCAACTCAACCTCAAGCGTAAGAAGGTCACGGGAATCCTCCAAGTGCTGAACGAAACATTCAACTTCCAGTCTGCGGTTGGGGCTCAGGACGTCCCGAGCTTTGGCGAAAATGTTCTCGAGGAATGTGGCTGGCACAATACGCAGGTGGACCTCGCGATAAATCCCGCCGAAGGTCAGATAGTCAATTTCGCATCCAAACGGCGGGATATCGGCTCGTTCCTGCGAATCCAAAGCGACAGCCAAAACGTTGTCCCCGTCCCAATTGATATGGGGTGTGAGTTCAAAAGTAAATGGAGTGTAGCCGCCCTTGTATTCTCCCAATGGCCGGCCATTGATCCAAACTGTTGAAGCGGTCATGGCGCCTTCGAAATCGACGAAAATGTGTTTCCCACGCGATGAAGGTGGGAGCTTGAAATGGCGGCGATAAGCAGAGACAAATTCGTAGGCCCTGTCATCAAAGCCATGCCAAGCGAGCCGCTTATTGCTATGGGGGATGACGACCTGCTCAAAGCTTGCGTCGTCGAAATCGGGAGCCTCAAAGCCCTCGGGGAGCTTCGGGCTGTATCGCCAACCGCGGTTCATGGGTAAAACGAGCCGGCCATCGTCCGCCTCTGGCTCTGCCAAGAACGTTTGCGCCCAGACCCTGTGGCCGAGTGGTCGTGTGGCCAACAAGGCGGACGTAGACTTCAAGAAGTTGCGGCGATCCATGAAAGATGTTAACGGTTTAACCCTCTGCTATAGTATGGGGCGTTTTTCCCACACGCAACGGTTTACCGAACCCTTTCAGTTCTCGATCGACAGCGCAATGCAATTGGGCTGACACGGAGTCGAAGCTTACAGGAGGAGTGCTCAAAAGCATGCTAAGTGCGGTCGGTTGGTTCATCAAGATCCTCTACTTTGTCTTTGTAGTTGGCATTGGCATCACTTTGAAAAGCTACACGAGGACGAGCTACGATGGGCATTACCGGCCCGGGTGCTGCGGTTGGTTTTATCGCGGCGAATCTGGGAGCGCCGCTCGGAATCAATATCATCTGGTTTTTGGGCTGTCGTGATGCTGATCTTGGGCCTCAATATGCTCGGGCAGGGCCGAAGCCGGGCGCCGAGTCCCCTGAGCCTTAACCTGTCTGCGGGTTCGCAGGGGATTTTGTTCGGCAAGCAGTGTCGCGAGGAGTCGTGAGCGGAGACTTCAAAGCGGAATTCGCGGCACGTTTTCGCCGACCGCCGCGAGTTTTTCAGGCACCCGGCCGTGTAAATCTGATAGGGGAACATACGGATTACAACGACGGCTACGTCATGCCGGCGGCGATCGGATTCCATACGCTCGTGGGCTGTGCGCCGAATAATGGAGAGAACTTCGTAGTCCGTAGCTTACAGCAAGCCGATTCCGCCGCCTTCCCCATCGGCGATCCTCATCCCCAGCCACGGCATGATTGGACTGATTATGTACGCGGGGTGCAGATTCAATTACAAGCCAGCGGGTTTCGATTTGCAGCAGCAAATCTTCTAGTTTCTGGAAACATCCCCATGGGAGCGGGCCTTAGTTCCTCGGCCGCCATCGAAGTCGGCGTAGCGTTGGCGTTGTTAGACCTTGCCGGCGGTGCCATGGGGCGGACCGCTATTGCCACGCTGTGCCAGCGCGCGGAAAACGAGTTCGTCGGGGCCCGCTGCGGCATTATGGACCAGTTTTCCTCCATATACGGGCGCACCGGCCACGCGCTCCTGGTTGATTGTCGTTCCCTCGAGTTCCGCTATGTGGCATTGCCCGACAGGGTTAGTCTGGTGATTTGCAATTCCATGGTCAAGCACTCTCATAAAGCGGGCGAGTATAACGTTCGTCGCGCGGAGTGCGAGCGCTCGGTTGGCTATTTCCAGGCATGGCACCCGGCAATTTCCGCGCTGCGGGACGTGACCGAAGAGGATTTACGGCGGCACGGCGATGGCTTACCCGCGGTCTTGCTGCGCCGTTCGCGACACGTCATCAGCGAAAACGCCCGCGTCCTGCGCGCGGCCGACGCCCTAGACCGCGGTGATCTTGAAAGCATGGGGAAGCTCATGCATGAGTCGCATATTAGCCTGCGCGACGACTATGAAGTAAGCTGCCCCGAGCTCGATGCTTTGGTCGAGCTCGCGGCGAAGAGTCCGGCCAGCTATGGCGCGCGCATGACGGGCGGCGGTTTTGGTGGATGCACGATCAATCTCGTTGAGCGTGAGGCCGTCGACGAGTTTAAGTCGGTGGTGGCGAAGGGGTATAAGAACCTGATGAGCATTGAGCCCGAAATTTATGTGACCACAGCGGTGGATGGCGCAGGCAGTGTGGAGTGATCAGGCAAGCTAGGCAAAATGATGAGCGCGAGATGGGATCCTTCAGCGAGAAATGGCGGTCGTAATGCCCGGCTTGAATGAGATGTCGCATCGCCGATTGAATCCACTCACGGGTGAGTGGGTACTGGTCTCACCGCATCGCACGCAGCGGCCATGGCAAGGGCTGGTGGACAGCGTAGCCTCGGAGGATCAGCCCGCCTATGACGTTCACTGCTACTTGTGTCCGGGAAATGAGCGAGCGGGCGGCGTGCACAACCCGGTTTACGAGTCTACTTTTGTTTTCGACAATGATTTTCCCGCCCTCGAGCTCAATTCTGGCAGCAAGGTGCAAGCTGCTGGTCAACTCATGGTTGCGCGGCGAGAACGGGGAATCTGCCGCGTGGGCTGCTTTTCGCCGCGACACGATCTGACGCTGGCGCGTATGGCACCACCCGAGATCAGGCCCGTCATTCAAATGTGGGTGGAGCAATTCAAGGACCTGGGCTCGAAGGACATCATTCAATATGTGCAGATCTTCGAAAATCGCGGTGCCATGATGGGAGCGAGTAACCCGCACCCGCATTGCCAAATCTGGGCCACGGAATCGATTCCTAATGAACCCAAAAAAGAACAGGCATCGATGCGACGCTATTTCAGAAGCTACAACAAATGTCTCTTGTGCGAGTACGCACGAGCGGAGATTTCTTCCTGCGAGCGTGTCATCTTTCGGAACGCAAACTTCACCGCCATGGTGCCCTTCTGGGCGGTATGGCCATTTGAAACCTTGATCATTGTTAACCAGCACATTCCCGATCTCAGTTTTCTAAACACTTGCGAACAAAGTGGGCTCGCTGAGGTGTTGCACAAGCTGACCAGCTGCTATGACCGTCTGTTTCGCACACCTTTTCCTTACTCCATGGGCTTTCACCAGCAACCCACAAATGGAGAAGAGCATCCCGAATGGCACCTGCATCTGCACTTTTATCCTCCTCTGCTGCGTTCTGCGACCATCCGCAAACATATGGTTGGTTTTGAGATGCTGGGAACTCCCCAGCGCGACCTTACACCCGAGTCGGCAGCACAACGCCTGCGCGAAATCTGCCGTCAAGCCGTTGTCTGAGGACTCTCTCGTTTGTTCAGCTGCCGCTGGGGGCAAGCAACCGAGGGCTCCGCACTATGACCTAAGTGGGTGTACTCGATACATAGGCGAGCTAGATCGTCCAGACGAAGCCAGGTCTTTGCTACGGCAGCTTAAGCGCAGCGCGTGCCTGCACCGTCTTCGCGGGGTGATTCTGGCTATTTCGCGTTTTGTCGCAGCACAATCGTCTTCACCGCCTTCCGCCCCATCCAACCCGGAGGTCAGGGCCATCACCTCCTTAGCCGGTTTGAATAGAGAAACCCATTGCAAGTAAATTGCCGACGCCGTGACCTTTGCGAGAGGCGAGGACCGAGTTCCAGTGCCCCTTCACGTTTGCTGCCGCTTGCAGGTAAAAGAGCAGGCGATAAAACGGAGTTCGACGGCCCTTATGTGTTCAACACGACCTTGCGCTCCTGCCTTAGTTCGCTTGTCAGCTCTGCGCCCGGGCACAGGAGCCTCTCCGGACAAGGGGCAGTTTCGTAGCCGCTCGGAGCTGCCGGAAAAATACCGCGTTTGCCTCACGCCCACCGATCGAAGGAAAACTCGCCCGGCAAACCGTCGCTTAGCCGAGCCGATGCTCTGAAGCCATGCTTATTGCGGCATGGCAAAACGATGGAGCGTGCCACACGCCGCACAATAAAAGCGGCGGTCTTACGTGGGTGATAGGCTGAAGCTTCGGTGTACACTCTAACAACTCCAGTTTGCGGCGAGGCCTGCGGTGAAACCAATTCAGTTGCTTGTAATAGGCGCAATCTGCGCGGTCGTGTGGGCCCAGAACTCGTCTATAAGCAAGCAAATCGAAGCCGCGTACGCCGACGTGATCCCTCTGTATAAGGAGATTCATCAGAATCCGGAACTCTCCGGGCACGAGACTCAGACCGCGGCAAAATTGGCCGGGCGGTTGCGCGCGCTGGGTTACCAGGTCAGTGAACATGTGGGTCGTACCGGCATTGTGGCCGTGTTGAGAAATGGCGAGGGCCCCACTGCGATGCTGCGCACCGAACTCGATGCACTGCCCGTAGAGGAGAGGACCGGGCTTGACTACGCAAGCAAAGCCCGCGCAAGAGATGAAGCTGGAAATGACGTAGCCGTGATGCATGCCTGCGGTCACGATCTACACATGGCAGCAATGATTGGAACCGCAGAAATCCTGGCGCATCGTCAATCAACCTGGCACGGGACTTTGCTGCTGGTCGGGCAACCGGCGGAAGAGACCATCAGCGGGGCTCGATGGATGGTCGAAGATGGTTTATTTACCCGCTTTCCCCGGCCCGACGTCGCCGTGGCTCTGCACGTCAGCAATGAGATGCCGGCGGGGAAAATAGGTATCGTTTCTGGAATCTATGATACTAACGCGGACTCGCTGCGCATCACGATTTACGGCAAGGGGGGGCACGGTTCCGCCCCCCAAACGGCTATTGATCCTATCGTCATCGCGGCGCGAACCATTCTCGCCCTGCAAACGATTGCTTCCCGTGAAATAAAGCCCGGAGAGATGGCGGTGGTTACCGTCGGCTACATTCATGCCGGCACGAAGAATAACATCATCCCCGATCAGGCTGAGCTTGGCCTAACCGTACGAAGCTTCCAACCCGCGATTCGCAAGCAGGTTCTTGCTGCGATTGGACGCATCACCAAGGCTGAAGCGGAAGCAGCGGGTGCACCCAAGCAGCCAACTATCGATCATTATGAGAGCACCGATGCGGTCTACAACGAGCCCATGCTCGCCGATCGTCTTCGCCCTCCTCTGCAAGCAGCCCTCGGCAAAGACAACGTAATGAATGCCGAGCCTGGGACAGCTTCCGAGGACTTTTCCGTGTTTGTTGAGCAGGGTGTTCCGGGGTTCTATTTCGATTTGGGTGGAGCCGATCCGCAAAGGTTTGCTCAAGCCAAAGCCTCGGGAAACCGCCTGCCCTCGAACCATTCCTCCACCTTTGCACCCGATGCCGACCCAGCACTGCACACGGCGATCGCCGCCGAGGTGGCCGTTCTAAGCAATCTGCTGAATGGATCATCCGCCGAGCTGCGGAAGTTGACCTCGGCGCCTTGATCTTGTTGATCTCCTTAGCAACCGAGTTCTGGGAATTATCTTTGACGGCCGGTTTCCGCTTACCTAAATGCTCTGGACGAAGGCATCCACTTGCTCGCTCTCACCGGGTCCAAGGGTCACCACGCGACAGATCCTGGGATCACTCCTGACCTCCTGATCGTTCGGGGCAGAACGGCTTGGGATTCGGCTGCCCTCGAGAGCAAGTAATCCGACAGCACGATTTCGCCCCGAATCCTTGGCCTGATATAAGGCCTGGTCCGCCAATCGGAGTATTTCACTGTAACCAAGACCTTCTGGACTAGCCGTGGACCAGGGGAAAACTGCCCACCCAATCGAGCAGGTTCGGCGGATCGCTTTGCCATTGGCCAGGCGAAATGGTTCCGTGCCCACGGCATGAAGAACACGCGAGGCTAGGATCTCGGCTTCTTCGCGATTGGTGAGCCTCGACAACACGAGAAATTCTTCTCCGCCCCAACGAATAAGCACATCGGAATAGCGGATTGCCGAACTGAGGCGGGCGACAATCTGTACCAGGAAATCGTCGCCCTGATCGTGTCCGAACGCGTCATTGATCGCCTTGAAATGATCAATATCGACCAGATAAAAAATCAGATCGCGGTTGCGATTTTTTTGTTCGCACTGGGCAGATGAATACGCCCGCAGTACGAGGCGGACGTCGTTGTCGATGGTGGTTGCCAGGAAGCGACGATTACGGGCGCCGGTCAGCACGTCGGTCAAGGAGGCCTCGCGCAGTTCTTGATTTGCACGGTCCAACTCCTCGTCGAGCGCGTACTGCTTCCAGGAGCGAAGGCCACCGATACATACGATGCCCGCCAACGTCAGCAGCAAGCGGAAGCTGCCCACCTTGGCCGGTGCACTGCTGAAAAAAACGGCCCATATCGCCAGCAGCGGCAAGCTGGCGGCCACGGCCATTGCCATTGCAGCAATCCAGCTTTGCGTTTTGCTTTCGGCTTTCGATGGCTCCCTCTCTCCCAGGCGGCGACTCACCAGCGAAGCGCGAGTGAACAAGACCATGGAAGCCAATAAGGGCATGTCATAAAACGAGCCCGTGTAATAGACGCCGAAGTCGATCGCAACTCCGGCAGCGATCGAAGCGCAAGCGTAGAGACCCGCTGCGGCAAAGAATTCTGAGTAAATTCGTCGCCATTGACCGCTGCTGCGCCGCCATACTGACCAGACCGCCGTTAGCAGCACCAGGTGTTCGCTGAAATAAACCGTGTCAAAATTGACTCCGTAAACACGTGCATCCGGGACGACATATTGCCAGGGAGTAACCAGAAAGAAATACAGGTAGAGCCACCAGAAGAACAGCAACAGGAAATCGAGCGATCCCAAGCGCGCAGTTTGTGCCGCCCGATCGATGTCGGGACGGATCGCCATCGCACCCATGAAAGGCACGAGGTGGAGGAAAAGAATAATGTCGCCAAAGAAAGGATTAGGCACGTCGCGGCGCAGGAAGACTTCGCAGTGTGTCCACAGCAGCTGTGCCGAAGCCCAGAGCACAGCGCTGACCAGGATCAGCATCCAAAATCGCTTGGCCCGGCGATCCTGATCCCGCAGATTCAGGCTGGCGCTCACTATGAACGAGAGCAATAAAATGCACTGGATCGAGTCACCCAGCGCCCGCAGCAAAAATGCATGTGGCAGAGTCAGAGAACAGATAGCCGCCACCGACACCAGGAGCCAGAGCCCACCTAGCCAGCGTTTATCTGTTTTCGCTAGAGACACATCCACGCCATAATCTTAATGGGCAAGTAGCGAATACCAAGTTACTAGAGTCACCTTCTACCGCCCGGCTATGCCCCGTCAGCTTGGGGCGCGCGAGTCGAAGATTCCTTCTTCCCTGCCGGCGGCCGGGCGCTCGGAAACACCGAGATAAAGGCGTGTCAAGAATGGGTGATTAGGGCACCGAAGTACCGCAATGGCGGACAAAACGCTTAAATAACCTTGCCCCCAGCCAAATCTTTCACAAGTTCCAGATCGGCTTCGAGGAAGTCGAAGGTGGGCAGCATTTTGCGGTCAGCCCACTGCACGTCACGAAAGATGCGATTCTCGATCTCGCCTTTATATTGATCGACCAGGTAGAAGCGTAGCTCGACCGTACCGCCATCCTTGTATTTATGCTCGATGCGCGCGACCTCTTCACCAATTCTGGCATCGATGCCCAGCTCCTCCTCCAGTTCACGATGCAATGCATCGCGCGGCTGTTCGCCAGGCTCGATCTTGCCACCAGGGAATTCCCACCTTAAGGGCATAGTTTGATGGCGGGTGCGCTGGCAAACCAGGATCTTGCCCTGTTTCATGATTAAGGCAGCGACAACGCGTTTCATGGATGAGCCGGAAGGCTGGCGGGGGGCACCATCCATGAAAACCGGCAAGCTATGCGGCTGGAGGAAGCCGACGGTAGGCGAATTCGGCCGCACGCGCCCAATCTCTGGCACCCGTAACTTGCCGGTTCCACCCTCATGCGGAGAAGGATTCGAGATACTGGCCCACAATGCGTACCGAATACTCGACCAGTTCTCGATCCTCGGCCGTGAAAGCAGCGGGAAAATGGCTGTCGATATCGAGTTCACCGACTACCTTCCCCCGCACTAGCACGGGCACAACCATTTCAGATTTCGTTTCGAGAGAGCAGGCCAGGTAACGAGGATCAGAGTTGACATCGTCCACAACGATGGTTCTGCCACTCGAAGCTGCCGCCCCGCAGATACCCTGGTCCAGCCGAATACGCGTGTGTGGGGTGGGGACACCCTCGAAGGCGCCGAGAGCCAGGGTGGGTTCGGACTTTTCAAGCATGTAGAAGCCAACCCAGTTGTACTTGCTATTAGCGTCATGAAGCAGCCTGACGATGTCCTTCATTAGCTGCTCGGGCGATTTTGCGGAGGATCGGAGCCGGTCAATTTTCGAGAATAGACGGTGTGCTTTGGCCGTCGTCGACATGGTGATATTAAATCACAGGTCGCGGCGGTGGCTTGCCGCCTTCTTCCTCTGCCCTGATCTGACGGAGACCGAAGGCGCCAGGAAACAATGTGGGGTGAATTGCCGCAGCAAGCGCCTCCAACCCTTCGACTAAGGTAGGCGCTGGGGTGTTGAGCAACTCATCGCGAATGGAGTAGACGCGACAGGAGCGCACGGCTTTCATTTGCTGCCATCCGCGTTTGCGAATGAGTTTCTCGAGAGGCACACGGTCGCCCGCGCCGCACCAGGCGGCGATTACCACCTCAGGATCCTCGGCCAGCACAGCTTCGGCAGAGCGCTCGATGCCTGGCTTGCCGAGAAACTCGCCGCCGGCAGCTTCCACCAGTTCGGCGACCCAGGGCTGAGACGCGATGATCGGTTTACCCCACTCCTCACAAAAGACCTTTGGCCGCTCGGCATGGGAAACCGCTCGGCGAACCGCTTCGATTCGTTGCTGCATGTCGCCGATAATGCGCTGACCAGCTTCCTTGGAGCCAACTACTCCTGCGATTGTGGCGACGTCCAGGTAGATATCATCCAGGTTTTTGGGCGCAAGTCCAAGAAAGCGAACCCCTGCTTTGAGGATTTCAGAAACAGAATTCTCTTGATAGGGAACGCAGGCAATCACCAGGTCTGGGCGGGCTGCAAGAATCTGGCCAGCTTTGGCCGTCCAAGAATCCGCCACGATGGCGCGAGCGTCGCGAACTTGCGGGCAGACGTCAGCACAGTACTTAGTACAGGCCACAATGCGCCCAATTTGGCCAAGGCCGGCCAAAATCACTGTGGCGCTGGGCTGGAGGCAAACAATTCGGGTAGGATGGGTAGGCATGCACCTCTAGATTTTAGCGCCTTCCGTCTCCTCCATTCTGGTCCTATTGCGCGCAGGGACTTTCCCCGGGAGCATCCCGCTTACCGCATCGATGCCGCGGACTACAATTAAGGCATGTTTTCTGCCCAATTGCTCGATCACTTTCAAAATCCGCGAAACGCTGGCGAGCTGGAAAACGCCGATGCTGTTGCCCAGTTGGAAAACCCCGGCTGCGGGGATGTCGTGCGCCTTAGCCTTAAGCTGGTGGACGGGCGCTCACTCGAGGTTCGTTTCAAGGCTAAGGGCTGCGTTGCCGCCATGGCGTGTGCTTCGGCAGTTGCCGCCCTAGCCCATGGTAAGACGCTCCGCGAGGCGAGGGCGCTCAGCCGTGACGACGTTCTCAAGGCGGTAGGAGGTTTGTCCGAGGCATCAGTTCATGCGAGCTACTTAGCTATCGAGGTTCTGTCAAATGCCTTGCAGCAGCTCAGCTCCTCATAACGGTTTTATGCTGGCGAGCGTCGCCTGGAGCGACAAGCATTAGCTGGGAGCTCGGAGGCATTCGCGAGTACTATTCGCGGCGAAGTGACCGTGCACCGCCTCAAGCGTCGAGGCGCGCAAGCGCCAACCTGTGTCATTGCTTTGCCCCAACCCGGTATAAGTGGGTCACGAACGCTGCCCAATGGACAAGCTGCCCGCCTCACAAAATGTTGTTGCGGGAAATTTCGGACTAGGATCGAAGATCGCACGATCCAGCTACCGCCTACAGTAAGAACCTGATTGTGGAGATTCAATTGTAAGACTACCCTGGAAGTAACCAAGATCCGGATCGTAAGAATCTCCAGCGCCCTTCTCTCCAGCAGGGCGCTTTTTCTTGGCTTCACAGTTCGACCGGGTCTGGGTAGTAGATGCGCCAGCCGAGTCGCCTCGCAATATCTTCCACATCAGGGCAGGGATTGACGGCGAAGGCGTGTTTCGCCATCGCGAGCATGGCAACGTCCCATTTGGAATTGCCGAAAGCGGCTTCGGGTGGGCCTTGAAGGACGGTGCGTAAGGCATCAGGTTTGCCGTCTCCTGAAGGGACTTGGATGAGCCGATCAGTTACGACCCCGTCTTCGATTTCGACGGATGTAGCGAGAATTCGATCCGATGAAACTCCAAAGTACCGCATGGCGGCACGTATGATCCATTGATTGGTTGATGATACGACCCAAACGTCACAGGCCTGGTCTAACAATTTCCTGACTAGCCCGCGCATCTCCGGAAAAATCTGACGCACCATGTGTTCGTCAAAATACTGAGTAGCCGCCGACTGTACCAAGGTGTCGCTCAGGCCCTCGTGCATGAAAACCATTTCGCCGCACATGTCCTCCTCGCTGACTTTGCCGAGGCGATAATCGGCATAGCGCTGGCGCGCCCATGCAACGATTTTTGGCGAAACCAGCCCTTGATCGAGTTCCCAGCTCAAGAACCCTTCGCCGGCATCGCCCGCCCACAGGGTACCGTCACAATCGAAGGCGGCAGTACGGGGCTTCAATTCAACAATGGAATCAACAAATTCAGAGGCATGCTTTTTCCTGGAGCGGTGACGGGTATGAGGCAAAGTCGATGTCCGAGAATGATCTCGCACTCGAATGCTATCTGAGTGCCTTCGAAAATATAAACGATTTACGATGCTTGGTGGGCGCACACGGGCCACCCGAATAGGCCCTCAATTTGTGAGACACGAATAGTCCTCGGGTGTGTCTACATTAGCGACCGCGAACGGGTCGTCGACTCGGAGGTATGCAATATGCGCCTGATGCTGGTGCTCGATTTCGCGGGCATTGGAGCTGGCGGGTGCCTCGAGGAAACGATGGATCAATTCACGGCCGGCGATAAATGGGTGCCCGTGCTTGCCCTCATAGTCAGGAACGACCGCCCAGATTTCGCGGGGAGCAGCTATGTAGGCGTCTCGCAGCGCCGCGAGCGTCGCCGAGCGGACGGGCGGTCGATCCACCAAAGTTACGATGGCCGAGTCACGTCCGCGATTGAGGACTTCCTGTAAGCCCGCCTGCAAAGAGCTGAATTGTCCACGCTCGGGATCTGGATTCCGTACTAAGGAGGCGTTGCTTGCATAAATGGCGGGTTCGAGCCGGCCGTCATTTTTGCCGGCGACTACCAGAACCAGACCACAAAATTCGAGCAAGCTGCGAATGCTCGAGGAGAGAAAAGTGTCTCGCCCGGGAGCTACGCCGACACTGGCCGGAGGCCAGGGCAGGAGAGCCTTGTCGCTCCCCATGCGCGTAGATTCGCCGGCGGCAAGGATGACTCCGCAAAAACCGGGCGCCCGGGCCATGCACGCACCATACCAGAAAGCGCCGGGGAAGTCAGTGAAGGGGTTAGGCATTGATCGCCCATCGAGATCAAGAATCTTCGATCTTTGCCGGAACTTAACTCGAGGGATGTGCGCTCAAACCTTCTTGTCTTCAGGCTCTTCGACGGTTGCAGTCTCCGACGAGGGATCGGCGTCGACCAGCGACTTATGGGTGAGAAACCAGCTCATGTGCGGCAGAGTCCGTTCACACCGTCGGCGCACGGCGATCAGTTCGGCCATTATGGCAATGGCGATTTCCTCGGGCGTAACCGCACCTATATCAAGGCCTACCGGCGCATGCACGCCCTCAAACAGCTTGGCCGCGACGCCTTCTGCGACCAATTCTTTGAAAATCGCGATGGTCTTGCGCTTGGAGCCGATCATGCCTATGTAGCGAGCCTTCGTCCCGACCGCCCAGCGCAGACACCGCATGTCGTCACGGTGTCCCCGGGTGACGATCACGATATAGGAGGATTCGCTCGGAGTCAGACGGGCAAAGGCGTGCTCAAAGTCGTCGGCGATGACCTCGCGCGCTTCGGGAAAGCGCTCTCGGCTAGCGTAGCTTTCGCGATCGTCAACGATCACGACCTCAAAGCCGCTGCCCTGAGCAACTCTATAAAGACTGAGTGCCACATGACCTGCGCCAAAAACATAAAGTAATGCCGGAGGCAGGATGGGCTCGATGAAGATATCGAGTGTTCCGCCACAGACGAGACCCGTGTCGTACTTGGGATTCTGATTGAGATTGAACGAGAGGGTACGGGGTTTTTCCGTTTCCATGACCTGACGGGCTGCCTGCCACACCTCCGCCTCGACGCAGCCGCCGCCGATCGTACCCGAAATTGAACCATCCTCGCGGATCAGCATCTTGGCCGTCTTGAAGGCTGGGATGGAGCCACGGACATTGACGATGGTTGCTACCGCACCGCGGCGGCCTTGTTGGCGCAGCTTGACAATTTCTTCGTAAATGTCCATCTCTCTTTAATTATTGGGTTTCTTCTGGGCACAGTCAATGGCGGCCGCAGCAAACGGGTCAAAGGAGGGTCTTTTCTCATCGGTCCAGAATCCTCAACCCGCCTGTCGAGTCACTGAAAAAAGCTCTTTCCGCAGGCCTTTCAGGGCGTTTTCAGGGTTCTAGGTACGTGCTAACGTGGAGACTCGTTCGATCGAGCCGCTGGAGACAGTCGAAGATGAAAGCTGTCCGCATTCATCAGTTTGGTGGCCCGGAAGTTTTGCGCTATGAAGACGTTGCCGATCCGAGGCCGCGCAAAGACCAGGTGCTCGTAAGAGTCAAGGCGGTCGCGATGAATCACCTGGATCTCTGGGTGCGCAACGGCCTTCCCGGAGTCAGCTTGCCACACATTTTGGGCAGTGACGTAGCCGGGGAAGTGGTCGAAGTCGGCGAATATGTGACTAGTGTGAAAGCCGGCCAACGGGTGCTCGTTGCGCCTATGCACTTTTGTAATCACTGCACCCAATGTGTCGCGGGACGACAGAATATGTGCCGCGAATTCACGGTTCTTGGCAACGCTATCGATGGAGGCAATTGTGAGCTGATGGCAATTGCTGCAGTGAATATCATCCCCCTCCCCGACCACCTCGATTTTGACCAGGCGGCCAGTGTCCCACTGGTGTTCTTGACCGCCTTCCATATGCTTACCGGGCGAGCATCGGTTCGTCCCGGCAATACCGTCCTGGTATTAGCAGCCAACTCGGGAGTGGGGATTGCGGCGATTCAGGTGGCGAAATTGTTTCGCGCCGTGGTGATTAGCACGGCAGGAACTGACGAGAAGATGGCGAAGGCGCGAGAACTTGGCGCCGATTACGTTATCGATCACTACCGACAAAACATTTCCGAGGAAGTGAAAAACATTACCCATCGCGAGGGCGTTGACATTGTGGTTGAGCACGTAGGCCCTGCTACCTGGGAACATAGCCTTCGCTCGCTTAAGCCCTCTGGCACTCTGGTCACCTGCGGGGCTACGACAGGGCCGCAGGTTGGCATCGACCTGCGCTTCGTTTTCTCGCGCCAGTTGAGCATTCTGGGATCTTACATGGGGACCATGGGCGAGCTGAATCAGGTGCTGAAGCACGTTTTTAGCGGAAGACTGAAACCGGTTGTGGACCAGGTGTTTCCGCTCGCTGATGCCCGATCAGCACATGAGTATATGGAGCAGAGTGAGATGTTCGGAAAAATTGTCATGAACCCCTGAAAGGCTGGGGCGATGGAGGAGACCTCGCGATTCTTGTCCTCGGCATCCGATTTTTACTCGACCGGCGCCTGATTGCTCCGTTTTCGCCCGCGATTCTGGGGCTGGGCCTTTAGGGTCAGAGGAAACCCATACGAGCTTCGCCACTAGAAGATCGCTTTCGGCGTCCCGAGGCGCGCGCGGCCGCTAGTTTGCTTTAAAATAAATAATATGGCACGCGAAATGAGTTTTGGGTCGTATGTAGATGTCGAAGACGGAAAGCGGGTGGTAAAAGAGCTTACCTACGGCGATGCCACCCCGGAGGGAATCCTCCTGACCACGCTTGACAATGCAGTCAATTGGATGAGGAAGAACTCCATTTGGCCGCTGACGTTCGGTCTGGCCTGTTGCGCCATTGAGATGATGTCGATGGGCGCCTCGCGCTTTGACATCGCACGTTTTGGCGCGGAGGTATTCCGCCCCTCGCCGCGCCAATCGGATCTGATGATTATCGCTGGCCGTGTCTCGCAGAAGATGGCGCCCGTCATTCGACAGTTATGGGAGCAGATGCCCGAGCCGAAATGGGTCATTTCCATGGGCGCCTGTGCAACCTCGGGCGGGGTTTTTAATAATTACGCTCTGGTACAGAGCGTTAACCAGGTGATCCCGGTTGATGTATATGTTCCCGGCTGCCCCCCACGACCGGAACAGTTGATCTATGCCATCAACCTCCTGCAGCAGAAAATTCAGACCGAGCGGGGAACGATCAAAAGGGCTCTCAATCTTAGTTGATTGCGAATTGCGCGCGGGGCCATATCGGCTACCGCGCAAAGCGCGAAGCCGAGGGCACGCGACCTAAGACTTTCCCGCCGGGGGAATTTCATTCCGTGAGAGCCTCCGTCGCTGAGGTGCGTCTTTCCATTCATGTTTATGGCTTAATTCCTGCATAATCTCAAACCAGCCCCGGATGCGTGTCGCGTTCATGACAGTCGCATTCATTACAAAGGAGCGTTCGTGAACTGGCAAACAGCGGCGACAGGTGGTCTTCTTCAATTTCTTTTGTGCACTCTCCTGCCCCTGGCATTTTCAATTTTCTCCTTCCCACAGTCCATTCACGTCGACCTCAGTCATCAGGTCAACACCTTCGTTCCCAACCAAGCCCTGGGGGCGGGAATTGACCGGCTGCCCGCGGGCGCTATCGATAAGCTCATCGCTCCCGAGACCGTAAACCAGGTCCTCTCGGCTGGTTGGGGATCGGTCAGCTACCGGCAAAATACCGAGCTCTACATCGAAGATTGGCATTGGAATCCGCACGGTACCTGGAGCGATCCGAGCGGTAAAGGCTACTTTACGGGAAGCTCCGAGCCGGGTGAGCCCATTCGCCATTCCTATGGCTACTGGCTCCCGCATCGCGGATACACACGCAACGACGGGGTCGAAGGCCAAGGCTATTCCCGATTGACCGACGGGGATGGCAGCACGTACTGGAAAAGCAATCCCTATTTAACCCAGACATTCACCGGCGAAGATGATTCGAAATTCCCGCAATGGGTGATTGTCGATCTTGCCAGCCCGGCCATGGTCGATGCCATTCGTATTGCCTGGGCCGAGCCGTATGCGCGCCGGTATGTCGTCGAGTATTGGACGGGCGATGATCCCATCAAAAAACCCACGAATGGTGTTTGGGTTCGTTTTCCCGGAGGAGCTGCCAATCAAGGCAAAGGCGGCACAGCCACACTGCAACTTGCCGATGCACCCGTCGCGGTCCAGTTCGTGCGCGTGCTTATGACCGAGTCCTCCAATACCTGTGATACCCACGGGTCCGCCGATCGCCGCAACTGCGTGGGATATGCCATCAATGAGCTGTATCTCGGGACGGTCGATTCGGGCGGCGAGTTTCACGACCTAGTTCGCCATACTCCCGACCAAGATCAGACCACGACGTATTGCTCAAGTGTCGATCCCTGGCATCAGCCCTCCGACCTTGACCCGCACATGCGCGATCAGGTGGGGTTTGATCTGTTTTTTAGCAGCGGCTACACACGCGGTTTACCCGCAATGATTCCGGTTTCGGTGGTCTATGCCATTCCCGATGATGCAGCCGCCGAGATTTCGTATCTCGCAAAACGTAAATATCCCATTTCCTACGTTGAGATGGGGGAAGAACCGGATGGTCAGTTCATGGTTCCCGAAGATTATGCCGCCTTGTACATACAGTTCGCGGACGCCATTCATAAAGTGGACCCAAAACTGAAGTTGGGAGGACCGGTCTTCACTGGCGTGAATAAGGACATCGAAACTTGGCCTGACGAGCAGGGCAGGACCTCATGGACCGGCCGCTTCATCGATTACCTGCGCGCGCACGCGCATCTTCAGGATCTCGCCTTTTTCTCCTTTGAGCACTATCCCTTTGAGCCTTGCAAGAGCAATTGGGGAAGACTCTACGAGGAAGCCGGTTTGGTGGCCCATATGGTGGACGTGTGGCACCAAGATGGTGTTCCCAGGAACATTCCGCTGTTTATCACCGAATCGAACCTCTCCTGGGTTGACAGTGAAGCCATGGTCGACATTTTCGGGGCGCTGTGGTTGGGAGATTACGTCGGAGCCTTCTTAACCGCGGGCGGAAATGGTGTGTACTACTTCCACTACCCGCCCATGCCCCTGGGCCGTGGCTGCAACGGTTCGCCGGGGACTTTTGGCATGTTTCGTGCCGATAGCAACTACCAGATCCAACAACCCGTCGCGCAGTACTTTGCCAGCCAACTCATCAATCTCGAGTGGGTGCAGCCCGGAAACGGCGAGCACAGGCTTTATCGTGCGCAAAGCGACGTCCAAGATCCCGCCGGGCATGCCCTGGTCACGGCCTATGCGCTCGAGCGGCCGGACGGTCAGTTGGCGCTCCTGGTAATCAACAAGGATCAGTTGAATCCGCACGCCGTGCACATTGATTTTACGAGCGGCCGCGCAGTGAAATATTTCTCGGGAGCGGTGACGCTGGTCGTTTTCGGCAGCCAACAGTACCAGTGGCGTCCGACCGAAGCAGGCGGAACTGCCGACCCGGACGGCCCTGCCGAGCGGTCCACGATGACGGCGCGCAGCGACACCATCTACCCGCTGCCCAAGGCCTCCATGGCGGTGATCCGAGGCAAACTGGCCTTCCGATAGCCGGCTTCATTCCAGGGGAGGCCCATCAGATAACAGGCCCAGCCTTAAGGTTAACCGTACACCAGGCTGCTCCTTTGCATCCAAGTAGAGCATGCGATGGCCGTCTCGAAAATGGCTTACCCTGCAGGCCGTAATGCTATTTGTGTTTGTCAGCATGTCCTGCAGCGTACTTAGCCATGTCGAGACCATTTGCAATTGTCTGCCGCTACTGCCGGACATCGTCGATTATCGCCATGCTGCCAAACACGTTCCCCTGCCCAGCGGAACGCCCGTTCAGGTGACAGTAAATACAATCCTTTCCTGGCCTCAGACTCCCATATTGCCGCCGGAACAGCCGCGTTTTGGGCGCGAGTTACAGCTAGTCCAGGTAGCAACGGCATATCTGGAAAATGCCAGCGTCAATCCGGGGGACTGCGACATCCACATGGAAATTTCCCAAACGGCCGACAAGAATGCGCCGCGCGTGATCATCGAGACCCCGATCGATCAAGAATATTGCCCGAACCGCCAGTCGATTCAAGCCCACCTGCAGCAGCTTGGGTTTCAACTGGATACAAGCCATGGTGGAGATCTCGTCCAACCACTTCCGGTCAGCGTCCTTGGCCTGCCTTTTGAAGATTTCGAACATCCTGGTCAACGCGGGACAGTGCACGTGGCCACCTTATGGGAAATCCACCCTGCCATGATCACATTCCTCTAGAACTGGGCATTCTCCACCCCCCAGGTGCTCAATCTATTTTCAATCTGTCGAGGTTTGGCGGGCCATCGGCCCTTCCAAATCAGGAGTATTCGGTTCATGTGGCGCGGCATGAGTGATTTCCACTCCTTATCTACATTAAAGAATTAACCGGCAAAGCCAACTTACAGTCGAACCTGAGCTTCCAACCTATGTAGCTGGTCAGGGTAGAAGCGGCTCATGACGGCAGACGAAATTCAAGGCTTGGCCATCGAGCACGGGCGCTCCAAGAAGCGTAACAATGCCTTGGTCGCCGTCCTTTCCGGTGCCGTACCCGGATTGGTCGTCAACCACTACCTGAGCGCCAGTTGGGGACATTGGTTGGCCGGCCTGCTCATCGGCCTGATCTGGGGGAACGCCTTTGAGTACGTCTATCATCGCTGGCTTCTGCATCGCCCACGCACTTCCTTCGGCAAGGGACACCTTGAGCACCACATCAACGTAGGCACACCGGAAGAGGCGGAGCACGTTTCGCTCGGCCGTCGGTCTTATCACATTGCACTGCTGTTCGCCAGCAATGGAGTCGTTGTCCTGGCTCTTGATTTGCTCCTACACCTGAAGATTACTCCGGGAATCTTTGTGGGTTGGACCGTGTATCTGATCGCCGCAGAAGAAATCCATTGGCGCATTCACATGACCGGGTGGCTACCGCCGGGACTACGCTTTTCCCAGGCCTATCATATGAGCCATCACGATATTCCCAACACCCGTTATAACGTGTTCCTGCCTATTTTTGACTTCCTTCTGGGTAGCGCCACATCGCGTGCCTTCAAGACTCGCCCGAGCTAGCGCGGGCCTGATCGCGCCTATGTCTTGCCGAAGCGGAGAACAGTCCTCTGGCGGCAGCAACTTACCGTTTGCCGAACTCTGGCACATCTTGGCGCATGCCGGATCGCAAAGCGGGTGTACTTTTAAATCAGGTGACGGGTCAGCAAGACCGGTTGACCAGCAAGTTCAGTCGGCCACCCGTCACTTCTTTATTTCTCCCGCCGCGCACCGTTTTTCTGCGCAAATTTTTTCCGCGCAATTGTTTGAGCGGAGCTTTCACATCCTTCGCCTTTGGCGCCGCCGGGCGCGGGTCTCGCAGGTGTCGTCCCGTGGTAAATGTCAGTTGCTGACTGTTATTCCGAGTACACTGGCAGAGGCATCCTAGCCGTCTACGTCTATGTCTATGTCTATGGAATTATCGGCGGTCGTTGAAATTGAAGGTAAACACCTAAAACTGACGAACCTCGACAAGGTTCTGTACCCGGCCAGCGGTTTTAGCAAGCGGCAAGTCATCGACTACTACGTTCGCATTGCTCCTGTGCTGTTGCCCCACTTAAAAGACAAGCCGCTTACCATGAAGCGTTATCCCGGCGGGGTGAATGAGGAGTTCTTTTTCGAAAAAAATGCGCCAAAGCATCGTCCCGATTGGATCAAGACCGTTCCGATCTGGAGCTATGGAAATAAACGAAACGTCAATTACGTCTTGGTGAATGATCTGGCGACCCTGGTGTGGGTAGCCAATCTGGCGTCGCTCGAGCTGCACCCCTCGTTATCACTGGCCGAGGACATCAAATGCCCAACCATGATGGTTTTTGATCTCGATCCCGGGCCGCCCGCCAACATCGTCGAATGCGCTCAGGTCGCCAGGTGGCTGCGACGAATGTTCGAGCACTTGAAGCTCGAGAGTTTTCCTAAGACTTCCGGATCGAAGGGGCTGCAGATTTACGTTCCTCTCCATACCCCGACGAGCTACGAAGAAACCAAGCCGTTCGCCCACGCCTTAGCACGTCTGCTCGAAGAAGAGCATCCGGAACTGGTGGTCTCAGATATGAAAAAAGCGATGCGCACAGGGAAGGTCCTGGTCGATTGGAGCCAGAACGATGAGCACAAGACCACGGTCTCCGTCTATTCTTTACGCGCTCGCGAACGGCAGACTGTCTCCACTCCTCTCGAGTGGGACGAGGTCGAACGTCTCCTCAAGAAAAAGGATCCGCAACGCGTTGTCTTCGAGGCCGCCGCCGTTCTGGCACGGGTGGAAAAATCAGGCGATTTGTTTGAGCCGGTGCTCAAGCTGAAGCAGAAACTACCAAACTTGCGCGATATGCTGGCCTCGGGCGAATTGCAACAGATCGAGCGCGAGAGCATCGCTGCCCACGCCCTCGCTCGTGCTCAGGGGATGGCACGCAAGGCGGAGCGCCGGGGACCACCATTGGCAAGGAGTACCGTAGTGCATCCCAAGGCGACAGCCGGCGCTCAACGGGTGCGCCGCCCGCGACCAGGAACCGATCATCGGAGAAGTCGACAACGGCGAAAAAGTTAATTCCGATACTTGAGCGGCCATGACTGCTTGCCCAGAAGCTTGCCGAGGCCCAGCGCAACCTAGACAGGAACGATCATGGCGCAATTTTTTGCCGGCACGTCAGGATGGGCGTATTCCAGCTGGAAGCCGGCCTTTTATCCTGAAAAATTGGCACAAACCAAGTTTCTCACCCATTACTCCAGGCAGCTGAATACCGTGGAAGTGAATTTCAGCTTCCGGCAACTGCTGAAGGAAACGACGGTTCAGAAATGGCTCGACGAGACTCCCCCCGAGTTCCGATTCGCCATAAAAGCTCACCAGGTCATCACTCACATAAAGCGGTTGAAAGCGACCGATGAGTTCGTCAAACGCTTTATCACTACCCTCGAGCCTCTTGAACGCGCCGCGAAGTTGGGTCCTGTACTTTTCCAGCTTCCGCCCAATCTCAAGAAAGATTGCGAGTTGCTGAATAATTTCCTGCCCACCTTGCCCCGTGCCGTTCGTATGGCTTTTGAATTTCGTCATCCATCATGGTTTTGTGAAGAAACTTATGGCCTACTGCGAAACTACAACGCGGCCTTGTGCGTGGCCGAGACGGAACAGCTTGTCACTCCCAATGTCACCACCGCCGGCTTCGCCTACTACCGCTACCGCAAGCCCGAATATTCCGACCAAGAACGCACGTGCATGGTAGACACCATCCGCGACCACCAGCAGCATGGCCGTGATGTTTATGCATATTTCAAGCACGAAGAAACGCCGCAAGGTGCGCTCTATGCACTGGAGATACTGAAGGAATTTGGCGGGCGAGAGGGCCCTATCCCGCGAGGAGCATGAGCGGCCGTGAAGAAACTCTGTCGCTTACAGCCGACCCATCAGCAGCAAGATGATCACGATCAGCAGAATCAGCCCTAATCCGCCACTCGGATAATATCCCCATCCCGAGCTATACGGCCAGGTCGGCAACGCGCCGATCAGCAGCAGTATCAGTATGATCAACAAAATTGTTCCCATGCACTCCTCCGACCAAAACCGAGTTGCAGGCTGCCCAGCAGCAGGTTTCACTCTGAAGGAGGCGAAATTTCCGGTCCATAGGTTCTTCCGTGTATAGGCGAGTGGAGGAATACCCGAGAAGCAGGGAGAGAAAAACGCAGCGGTGCTCGTCGAATGCCCGGCGCCGACAGTGCGAGACGCACTCCCCCAAACCGCCTTAAAGGGTATCGAAATCAGGTTGCGCGGTGGACTATCGCGCTGGAGTGCAGAAGTAGCACGGCATCGAATCGCAGCTGGGAGACGGAAGCCTCACCTGAGAGTGTTTGCGAAGATAGAGGCCGAAAATGAACATCTCCAACCACTTGCGGGCGATTGGGAACTTTCAATTCAGCTCCAAAGTCAAAGCAGGACCTGGCAAGAAACCTTTTGGTGGGCGCGTGCAACGAAGCAGAGAGGACGTGAACTGAAAATTTAGTAATGGAATCGCCGCGCAGGCGCGGTCCTCCGTGTCCGTGTCCGGCGCTATACGGGGAGGGTGCTTGCGCAAACCGCTGCTGGCTGTGGTGTTTGTGTTACTGTTGGGTTCGGCTTTCGCCCAGAAAAATGACGTTGCTCTGACCGGTGGGGGCTATTTTGAAGTTACCGATCCTCTCAATCTGGGTGCGGCATGGGCCTTGGAAGGAAGCTACGCCCGCCGTCTTGCTGGTGTGCCGCTGATCTCGATCTCCGCCGAATTGCCCGTCGCTGGTTCATTTAGCTCCTCGATCCCAACCCTTAGCGGATTCAACATCGCAACCAGTTATAATTCGCTGTTTATTACCCCAGGAATTCGCGTGCGTTTAGCTCCTTCGTTCTTCCTGTCCCCTTACCTGGCAGCCGGGATAGGGTACGGCCATTTCAATAAGACCTTGATCTCGGGTACGACCACATCGAACGGAGCCATGGCATTCGATATCGGGGGAGGACTCGACATGAAAATCCTGCCCCATATCAGCTTGCGCGGAGAGATACGTGATTTCAATTCCGGGGGGCTCGACTTGCCGAGTGTGGTAAGCACGGTGGCAACCGGGCGGCAGAACAATTTGTTCGTTACTGCCGGCGTCGCTGTGCGCTTTTAAGGTTCTCGGGGGATCTTTCCCTCCGGACGACGACACCCGATCGAGGTAAATCAGCCCACCTGGCCCACCCAATTTCCTCCTAAGTGGCCAACCGCCGTTCCGCGCCTCGGAACAGAGCCCGCATGGCGCGCACAATCCAGCGAATCATAACCAGCACACCAGCCAACAAAATCATCACTAAGGCGCTTGCCAGCCAGGGATGACGGGTCGCAAACCACGTCAGAGCGACTGCGATCGCATCTTCGCCCAAGCTGAGGACAGCGTTCGAGACCGGTTCGGGAGACGGGGTCACTGCGGCGCGGGCCGCTGTCTTTCCGCTATGGGCGGCCAGAGCGATTAGCCCACCGGCCAATGCCGCTCCCAGCTGTTCTCCCGGTGAAAGTTGAGTTGTCGCATGCCAGGCAAGCAAGGCGGCAACCGGTACTCTGATAAACGTATGTAGGGCATTCCAAATCAGGTCGAAGGCGGGAATCTTGTCGGCGAAAAATTCGATTCCGAACAGGATTAGAGCAGCGCTAATTACATACCAGCTGGCCAGCAATTGTAGGGATGAAGGCAGGACGATTGCTCCGCTTCGCGCGAGCAGGCCAAGAGTGGCTACCGTCGCGTACACGTTCAGTCCGGCCGCGAAGCTGGTCGCCACCACGAGGCCCAGCAGATCATGGGCAGGCAGTTTCATCTCCAGCTCCCCGGCAGCCCGCAGAAACCCACTAGAATCGGCTGCGTTCAATCCGCAATTTGCTCCCCAGGACGTGAACGCTGGGAAAAGCTACCTACGTTGGACTAGTAATTCACCGCAATTCACCATGCGCGGGCCCGGGCGGAGATGCTCGAAGAAGAAAGGGCCGCCAAAGAGTTGGCGGCCCTTGCACACGGACAGAAGTTTACAGCGTGGACTCGATCTCAAATCCCCAAGCTTCCAGAAGCGGTTCGGGGATGTATTTGGAGTTCTTATTCCGTCGTGCCCACTCGCGCAGGCGAGTGGAGCGCAGGTACTGGTCAGGCGCGAGTTTGTACTCGCGAACCACCTGTTCAAATTCAGTGACAGTTGGAGTGATCGGCCCGATCGGCTCGGGCTTCCCCCAGTTAGGATTTCCACGTCGCTTGGCCATGAAAAGTACTTTCCTCGCTCAATTGAGATGAATACAAATTCTTGGATTTACCCTTTAAAGACTTAGATTCACCGAACTAGGGATTGGATTCACGCCCTCAGAACGACATTCGGAAAAAGCGGGAGCCCTAGACCCGGTCCCCAATCTGTAAAATAGAACGAAGGATTCTAGGCTTGAAAAAAGCTCAAAGTCAATGAAATTCTGCGGTCAAGTGTAAAGATATGTCAAACAAAGCCAAGCTGATCAGCAACTTACGGGCGAGATTGCAGAGAGTTCGCTCTCCAGACGCAAGAAAGTTGCCAAAACCTATACCCAACGGCCTGTTTGGAGGAAAACGGCTCGCATCCGAAAGGTAAACACCATGCGCGTATTTGACTCCAGAGAGCCCGGTCTTCGGGATCAGGAACTAAGAATATGAGAATTAGAATGTAGAGCCTTTTAAACGCAGTCTGGACAAAATTTCTGGTCGAGAGCAAGCTAACTCACCGAGGTAGGGGCTGAAAAACGTTCGCTTTGTTGGTCGAATTCGCGCTCGGCTGACCCTTCAGCTCACACTCCAGGCGCGGCTTTTTAGGCCGCGTTACCTCAGTAACTTGGACGCGAACAGAAGGCGACCTACGATGTGACTCTAGTACGATGAATCTACAGGCGCTGTTATTGTGCTCCGACGAGAAGATCCTACGCGTCTTGCGGCGCGTGCTTAACGATCTGGAAATCTCGGTGGAGCATTGTGCCGACGCCGAACTGGCCACTTTGAAATTGAGTCGGCGGCGTTTTGAAGCCGTTATCGTCGACTGCGACGACCCCGCAGTTGCGGGCCAGATGCTCAAGGCTGCTCGCAACGCGCCGGTGAACAAGAAGGCCGTAGCCGTTGCCATTCTGGATGGAACCCGCGCTATGGGCAGCGCGTTTCAACTGGGCGCCCACTTTGTTCTGTACAAGCCCATCTCGCCGGAACGCGCCCGCAGCAGTTTTCGCGCGGCACGGGCGCTGATGAAACGGGAGCGCCGCCGCGCCGCCCGGCTTAGCGTCGAAATGCCGGTCATGTATCACTTCATTCAGCAGGGCGAACAGGCCACCGTCGAGCGCACAGTCAGTGTTGACTTGAGCGAGGATGGACTTGGGGTGCGGCTGGCTCGCCGCCACCGCGAGCGCGGCCCAGTGCACATCCAGTTCAAACTTCCCGGCACCAGCCGGCTCATTGAAGCCCAGGCAGAGCTTGCATGGGAGAATCCCAATGGGCAGGCAGGTCTTCGTTTTCTCGAGCTCCCGCTGTCCACCCGAGAGGCACTGAAGAGTTGGCTGCAGTCGAGTTCTCCGGATTCGGAGGACGACCCGCCCTCAGCATGTACGCTCACCGACCTCAGCCTCGGGGGCTGTTATCTGGAGTCGGCAACCCCTTTTCCGGTCCGCGCGCGCTTGGCGCTCCGTATGAAGGTAGGTGATCTCGAGGTGCACGCCTTAGGGATCGTACGTGTCATGCATCCCGATACCGGGATGGGCGTGGTTTTTATTCAAAAAACACCCGAGCAACGCCGGGAAGTCGAAAACTTTATCCAAGCGTTGATGAACAGCAATGGCGCCCGCCCCGAGTTGCTGGTCGAAGCCGATGGGCTGGAGGCCTTCGGGAGCGAAGCGACCTTGCCCGGCGTGGCGGAGACGGACGACCCTCTCTTACAGTTGTTCAATAGCAAGCCCGATATCGGGACCAACGAATTCTTAGAGGAGTTACGCAGACAACGGGGCTCTGGGGCTGCCGAAACGAACGCCTCGGTTCTCCCGCAGTGAATCGGTGTTGACTCTCGCCTCCTGACCGGCAAACCCGCCCATTCTCTATTTTCTGTGCGATCTTCCCACGGGTTTCGCTCACAATCGCCACCCAGAGTCAAAGGGGAAATTGGTTTTGCTACAATTCTCTGATCATGGTCGACACGCTTCTCGTCCCTGAACGGACCCGGGTGAGCGCTAAAGGTGAGAGTCTCGCCCTTGACTTGGCGGGCGCAGAGCATCCCGTTTTCCTGCTTACATTGAACATAACCGGCGTGATTGAGCAGGAGTCACTCGACGTCGCAATTTTCGGGTCTCCGGATGGAACCACCTGGCCGGTGAAGCCGCTCGAAACTTTTCCCCAGAAGTTTTATCGGGGACAGCACCCCATGCTGCTCGACCTTCGGCAGCGGCCGGAGGTGAAATTCCTCAGAGCCAACTGGGAGGTGAACCGCTGGGGGCGCGGTGAGCCTACACCCATGTTTGAATTCAATGTCAGCATCAAAGAGGTGTCCCCCGAAATTCTGAACGAGGCGACAGCTGAAGCGCAGTCATTCGCCTAGACATTAAATCTTCATGGCTCGCCCTCCACTGGTCAGGCCGACGGCCGCCAAGCCGCACTTGGATATTCAGCCCGGACGAAATATTTCTGGCGTGCTCACTGTGCCGGGGGACAAATCCATCTCCCATCGTTATGCCATGCTGGCTGCAATCGCGCAGGGGCCTACAGAGCTCAACAACTACTCAAGCGGCCAGGATTGCGTCAGCACGCTTTCCTGTTTGCAGGTGCTCGGTTGCGATTGGAAGCGAATCTCTGGACGAGAGAACGCAATTCGCATCGAGGGTCGTGGTCCCGAGCTGCGCGCCCCAGCTCGGGCGCTCGACTGCGGTAACTCCGGATCGACGATGCGCATGCTGAGCGGCATTGTCGCCGGACAGCAATTCGCCTCCCAATTAATTGGCGACGAGTCGCTGTCTCAGCGCCCCATGGCCCGCATCATTCATCCGCTTACACAAATGGGTGCCCGGATTTGGTCGGCAGAAGGGCTACCCCCCCTCTCTATCCAAGGCGGCAAACTGAAGGCAATCGACTACGCGATGCCAGTCGCAAGCGCGCAGGTGAAGTCCTCAATTCTTTTTGCAGGCTTATTCGCCAACGGGGTAACGGAAGTCGCAGAACCGGTCCGCACGCGCGATCATGGAGAGTTGGCGCTGCGGGCGTTTGGCGCCGAGGTGAGACAAGAGGGCAATCGGGCATCGATCCGGGGCGCGCAACCACTACATGGGATCGAAGCCCACATTCCGGGAGACATTTCAGCTGCGGCTTTTTTTATTGCGGCGGCCGCACTGTTTCCCGGCTCGCAACTGACCATCAACGACCTCCTGATGAATCCGACTCGCGCTCGCCTGCTCGATTTTTTCGGGCTGCTGGGCACGCAGATTTCCGTCCTAGCCGTCCAGCAACGGCATGGGGAACTGGTCGGGACGCTCCGAGTCGGGGGGCGCGCTCTAAAGGGCGCAACCGTTGCGGGCAGCGATAGTGCCGCGCTCATCGACGAATTACCGGTGATTGCGGCTATTGCACCCTACACCCGCGACGGAGTCTCGATCTCGGATGCGTCGGAACTGCGAGTCAAAGAGTCGGACCGCATCGCCGTAGTGGCTGAGAATCTGCGCGCTATGGGTGCGACAGTAGATGAGCGGCCCGATGGCCTTGTTATAAAGGGAGGTCAATGCCTCTACGGAGCCCAAATTGACCCTCATGGCGACCACCGCATTGCCATGGCCTTCGCCGTTGCTGCCTTACGTGCGCAGGGCGAAACTCGAATCGTGAACGCCGCGGCGGCTGATATTTCCTATCCCGGATTCTTTCGTGACCTCAATAGCATCGTCGAGCGCTAATGAACATTTCACCTGTGCTCAAGCTCGTCCGAAGAGCTCTTTCCGAACCCCAGCGCGGCGAAAGCAGCCGAGATTGAGAGCGCACCGGGGGCGGACTGGGGCCTTCAGGACGGCCTTTTCACCAGCCGAGCCAAGCTCCGCAGCAGTTCGGGACCTTCCTCGCGGAGTTGAGTGAGGCTGTAGCAGACCACTTCATCGAGCGCACGCTCGCCCTCTTTGGTCAGGGAAAGCAGAATGGAGCGGCGATCTTCGAGCGAGCGCTCACGCCGTACCAGCCCGCGGTCCACGAGCCGGGTGGTCAGCTCCACGGCGCTGTGATGCTGCAAGCGCAATTGCTCGGCAACCTGCTTGATGCTGGGCTTTTTTCCTTCAGGCAAGCCTTTGATGGCCAGCATCAGCTCGTATTGCTGTGGTTCAATGCCGGCATTCTGAGCGGCCCTTCGGCGGCGCCGCAAAAAACTCGCCAGCTCATAGCGGAACTCGGCCAGCGCCTGGTACTCGGCTTGTGAGACAGCCTTCGACAAGCCCCGCCGGTCGGTAGCGCCTGCTCTCATGAATGACTCGCTACTCCGAGGTAAAATAATCGACCGTAATCGGATTCTCGAAAAGCGAATAGTCGCGTGTTACCACCGTAATCCCTGTATCGGTGACAAAATAGCGCTGCCGGTCGGCTTGGGTGTCATAGCCGATCGTGGTTCCCTCCGGGATGTGAACATCGCGATCAAGAATGGCTTTTCGTATGCGGCAGTGGCGGCCTACGTTCACATGCGAGAACAGGATGCTGGAATCAACTTCGCTGTATGAGTTGACGCGAACGTCGGGCGAGAGAACGCTGTTGCGCACCGTACTGCCGGAAACGATGCAGCCGGCAGAGACCATGGAGTCAAGTGCCGTGCCGGTTCGACCCGGCTCGGCAAAGACGAATTTGGCCGGCGGGTATTGCCGCTGGTGGGTGCGAATGGGCCAGTCTTCATCGTAGAGGTTGAAGACCGGGGACACGGAAACGATGTCCAGATTAGCCTCATAGTATGCTTCGAGGGTTCCCACATCCCGCCAATACAAGGCTTCTTTCTTGTTCTCGTCGATGAAGTTGAAGGCATAGACCCGGTATTCATCAACCATGTGAGGAAGGATGTCGTGGCCGAAATCATGGCTGGAGCTCGGATCTTCGGCGTCCTTCAGCAACACCGGAATGAGCACATCGGTGTTGAAGAGGTAAATTCCCATCGAAGCGGACAGCATTTCTGGATTAAAAGGAGAGCGCAGCTTGGTTCGCTTGGGCTTCTCCTCAAAACCCACAACCCGGTTGTCACGATCGACGTCTACCACTCCGAACCGGGAACTTTCCTGGGGCGTGATCAGAATCGTCGCCAGGGTCACATCGGCCCCGGAATCACTATGCTGGGTCAACATGCGACCGTAGTTCATCTTGTAAATATGGTCACCGGAAAGAATCAGAACATGTTTGGGCTGCTCGGAGCCGATCGAATAAATATTTTGATAAACCGCGTCGGCCGTCCCCATGTACCAGTTCTCGCTGACGCGCTTCATGGGCGGCAGGATCTCGATGAATTCTCCGAGCTCGCGGCCCATGATGTTCCAGCCTTCGCGGATGTGCCGGTTCAGGGAAAGCGCCTTGTACTGGGTGAGGATGTAGACCTT